>DIEE01000266.1:7184-10105 GCA_002418465.1 Pseudomonas sp. UBA5782
TCGAGCCTGGCCCTGCTGCCGCTGCTGCTCTTGGAGCTACCCGGCCAGTCGCAGGCGCACTGGAGCGATCCGGCCACCTGGCTGGCGCTCGCCGGGCTGGGCGTGGTCTGCACGGCGTTCGCCTTCATCCTGTATTTCCGCCTGATCGCCGACATCGGCCCCGTCAAGTCGATGACCGTGACCTTCCTGATCCCGCTGTTCGGCGTGTTCTGGGGCGTGCTGCTGCTCGACGAGCAGCTGTCCTGGGCGTACCTCTACGGCGGCGTGCTGATCGCCCTGGCCCTGTGGCTGGTGCTGCGCCCGCCGCGCGAAGAAACGAAGTAGTCCTCAGTTCAACCCGTCGCGTGGCGGGTTGATCCCTTCCAGCAGCGAGCGCAGCAGCTCCAGCGTCGCCTGCTGGCGTTGCGCATCGCGGAACACCAGGCCGACCTGCAGCAGCACCCGCGGCTCGCTGAGCGGCTTCCACAGCAGGCTGTCGGTGGCGTTGACCTGGCGTGCGCGGCCGGGCAGCACGGTGGCCAGGTTGGAATGCGTCAGGCTGTCGAGAATCCCGCCCATCTGGTTCAGCTCGGCCTGCACGCGCGGGCGCCGGCCGAGCGCGGCAAGCTGCTCCTGCCAGATCTGCCGCACGCGGAATTCCTCGCCGAGCAGCAGCATCGGCAGCTCCGCGGCCTGGCTCAGGGAAACCTTCTTGAACTCCTTCAGCGGGTGCTCGGCGGGGATCACCAGTTGCAACTCGTCTTCGTACAGCGGCAGCGAATGCAGCCCCGGCTGGCGCGGCGGCAGGAAGCCGATACCAACGTCGAGGGTGCCGGTGAGCAGGCGCCGCTCGATGTCGATGCCGGACAGCTCGTAGATCTGCACCACCAGCTGCGGCTGCGCCTGGCGCAGGCGCTCCAGCAGCAGCGGCACCAGGCTGGCGTTGACCGTCTGCAGCACGCCGATGGCCAGGCTGCGCGGCGCCTGGCCGCGGAAGCTGCGCAGCGCCTCGCGGGCGCGCTCCATGCCGTCGAGAAGCGCGACCGCATGGTTGTACAGCGTGTGCGCGGCGAGGGTCGGCAGCAGGCGCTTGCCGCTGCGCTGGAACAGGCTGACGTCGAGGCCCTGCTCGAGCCCGCGGATCTGCTGGGAAAGCGCCGGCTGGGAAAGGCTCAGGCGCTCGGCAGCGCGACCGACGTGGCCTTCTTCGTAGAGCGCGACGAAATAGCGGAGCTGGCGAAAATCCATAAGACGAGCTTATCAATGATTCTGAAAAATCGAAATATCCGCGTCGCCCTCACGCTCTTAATCTAGCCACACAGAGCGAGGGCTCGGTGCGGAGAAAGGCGATGAAAGCCATCAAGGTAAACGGTTTATTCATAGGTAAAGCCAAAGAGATTGGCGTCGGGCTGACCAGCGCGACCGACAAGCAGCCGATCAACCATCGACTCTGGCTGTGGCCACAGGGCCTGGGCAGCGACGAGCAGGGCGACATGCGCTTCCACGGCGGCCCCGAGCGCGTGCTGCACCACTACCCCGCCGAACACTACGCCCACTGGAAACGCGTGCTGCCGCAGCTCGACTGGCAGGCGCCGGACTTCGGCGAGAACCTCTCCACCTACGGCCTGCTGGAAAACCGCGTGTGCATCGGCGACGTGTTCCGCTGGGGCGACGCGCTGCTGCAGGTCAGCCAGCCGCGTTCGCCGTGCTATCGCCTGAGCCACCGCAGCGGCATCGCCGAGATGCCGCAATGGGCGCAGGAGAGCGGCCGCTTCGGCTGGTACTACCGCGTGCTCAAGGCCGGTTTCGTCAGCCCGGAGAACGCCCTGCAACTGGTCCAGCGCAACAATCCGGGGCTGACCGTGGCCCAGGCGATCCGCAGCTTCTATCAGGCACCGCTGGAACGCGCCGGCCTGCAGCAGCTGGTCTCCTGCCACGACCTCAGCGTGCGTTGGCGCGACACCGCCGCGCGGCGCCTGGCTACCGGCCGCATCGAAGACTGGAGTGCCCGCCTGTACGGCCAGGCACCGGAGGGGCTGCGCGCATGAGCGACTATCACATCACCCTGCTCGACGGCGACATGCAACTGGCCGAGCTGAGCGTACGCAGCGAGCAGTACCGCCAGGTGCGCCGCCTGCTGGTGGAACGCTTTCCACCGGAACAAGGCTTCGTGCTGGTCGTCGAGGGCGGTCGCGAACTGCGCCGCGTGCTCGGCCTGAACCACCACGGACGGCGGCAGATTCGCATCGAATACCGGCAGCAGGGCGGCGGCGAACATGCGTGACATCCAGGCCCGTCTGCGCCTGATGCATACCATCGAGCGCCCCGATCAGGTGTTCGTCCGCGGCCAGGGCTCCTGGCTGTGGGACAACGGCGGCCGCGCCTACCTGGACTTCCACCAGGGCGGCGCTGCCAACAGCCTCGGCCACAGCCCCAGTGTGCTGGTCGAGGCGCTGCAACGGCAGGCGGAGAACCTGCTCAACCCCGGCCCGAGCTTCTACAACCGCAGCCTGCTCAAGCTCGCCGCGCGGCTGTGCCAGGCCACCGGCAGCGAACAGGCGTACTTCCTCAACAGCGGCGCCGAGGCCAACGAGGCGGCGGTGCAGCTGGCACGCAAATGGGGTCGCCTGCATCGCGGTGGCGCGCGCAAGGTGATCAGCGCCAGCCAGAGCGGCCACGGGCTGACCTTCGGCGCGCTGTCCGAACAGGGCGAGGCGCACAACGGTTTCGGCTCGGTGCCGTTCAACGATCTGGCCGCGCTGCAGGCGGCGGTCGACGATGACTGCGTGGCGGTTCTCCTCGAACCGGTGCAGGGCGACGCCGGGGTGATCCCGGCGACCCTGGAATACCTGCAGGGCGCAGAGCGACTGTGCCGCGAGCGCGGCCTGCTATTGATTCTCGACGAGGTGCAGACCGGCATCGGCCGCTGCGGCTCGCTGCTC
>DIEE01000106.1 GCA_002418465.1 Pseudomonas sp. UBA5782
CAGACGCGCCTGGACGGCCTGCTGCTCGGCGGGTGCAAGGATTTCGTCACCGCCGCCGATGCCTGCGACCGGCTGCTGGTGGCGGCGCGCGACGAGGCGCCGGGTGCATCGCCACGGCTGGCGCTCTGCGTGGTGCGCAACGGCGCCTCCGGGGTGCGCGTGGAGAGCCTGCCGGCGTTGCCGCTGATGCCGGACATCGCCCACGGCCGGCTGCATCTGCAGGACGCGCAATGCCAGCGCCTGGCCGGCGATGGCTGGAACGACTACGTGAAACCCTTCCGCACCCTGGAGGACATCCACGTGCTCGCCGCGGTACTCGCCTGGATCTACGGCATCGCGCTGGAATGCGACTGGCCGCAGGCACTGCGCCTGCGTCTGCTGGCCTTGCTCGCCGGCTGCGCCGAGGTGGCGCGCCTGTGCCCGCGCTCGGCCTCCACGCACATCCTGCTGGCCGGGCTGTTCGCCCAGATGAGTGCCTTGCGTGGCGAACTGGACACCGCCTTCGCCGCCGGGCCTGCGTCCTGGGCGGCGCTTTGGCAGCGCGATGCCGGTTTGCTCGATCTGGCCGCAAAGGCCCGCGCCAAACGCCTGGAGAAAGCCCTGGCCAGCGCGTAAGCACAGCGATGGCATTGCGCCACCCTAGAGCCCTTAGGGCCGAACCTTAGGGGGCTCGTAGGGGTTTGCCCAATTTCGATAATTGATTGGCGTCAATAAAATTCATCCCAAGCGTACCGAACAACGAATCGCAGCTCGATGGGCAGCGCCTCGTAAACCGAACCCCCTGCGGGTACGCCAAGGAGAATTCAAATGCTGTCCAAGAAGATCGTCGCTAGCACCGCCCTCGTAATCGCCTCCCTCACCGCCGGCTCGACCTTCGCCGCCGGTTCCCTGCAGGGCCAGATGAACGTGCAGATCACCGTCGGCAGCGGTTGCACCGTCACCAACGGCACCAACGACGGCTCGACCAACGCCTTCGGCAACCTGACCTTCGGCAGCTACGCGGACCTCGCCAACATCGTCAACGGCCGGTCGGTCGGCTCGGGCGGTGGCAGCTCCTTCGGCGTCAAGTGCAGCCAGGGCACTGCCTACAGCGTCGCTCTCGACTCCGGCCAGAACGCCAGCGGCAACCAGCGCCGCATGCAGTACAACGGCCAGTTCGTGAACTACGAACTGTTCCAGGACACCAGCCGCACCCAGGCATGGGGCAATGGCGCCAACGGCGGCACCACCCTGGCCGGCGTCGGCACCGGCAACAACAGCGAGCTGGTGGTTTACGGCCGCGTTCCGTCGCAGACCACTCCGGCTCCGGGCACCTACCTGGACACCGTACAGGTCACCGTCGCCTGGTAATCAACCGCTCGCTGCGGAGCACCCGATCATGGTCTGGCAATTCCTGCTGCGCGCCGCACTCTTCGCGGCGCTGCTCGGCGGCTCCTACGCCAGCAATGCGGCCAGCAAGACCGCCACCCTCGGCGTGACCGCCACGCTGCTGCCGGCCTGCACGGCGGGCAGTGTCTCCTCGGGAGCGGTGTCCTTCGGAACCCTCAACTTCGGCACCTACCTGACCCTGGACTCGGCGGTCAGCATGGTCGGCCAGGCCGGTTCCGGCGCGCTGCGCATCAACTGCCTGAACAACACCCCGTATCGCGTGCTGATCAGCGCCGGCGGTTCCGGCTCGGTGGCCAGCCGCAGCATGACCGGACCCAGCGCCAAGACCCTGCGCTACAACCTCTATATCGATGCCGCCTACACCACCGTGTGGAACGACAGCACCGGCGTCAGCCGCACCGGCAATGGCCAGGACCAGTGGCTGCCCGTGTACGGGCGCGTCCCGGCGCAGACCGTGCCGCTGGCCGGCGTGTACACCGACACCCTGACCGTGACGATCAGCTGGTGATGGGCCGAGCGAACCGCTTCGCGCGCCTGTGCCTGGCGGCGCTGACGTGCCTGCCGCTCGCCGCGCGGGCCGATACCGGCAGCAACGAGCTGACCCTGACCAGCAGCTTCCAGCTCAGTGCATCGGTGCAGGCCGGTTGCGTGCTCGGCAGCGGCAGCGCCGACGCGACCAGCTTCGGCAGCATCGACTTCGGCCAACTGGCCGGCCTGGGCGCCGACGTCAAGGCGGCGAGCTCCGTCAGCGGCGGCTCGATCCAGCTGCAATGCACGCCCGGAACGGACCTGACCATCTCGCTGAACAACGGCGCAAACGGCGTCTCCGGCGTGCGCTACATGGCCAAGGGAAGCGAGCGGCTACGCTATCAGTTGTACCAGGACGCCTCGTATTCAACGGTGTGGGGCGACCAGAACGCCGGGACGCCGATGAGCATGACCTTTCCCGCCGGCGGCACGCTGTCGCTGCCGGTCTACGCCCGTCTGTTCGCCACCAGTCCCCTGCCTTCGGCCGGTCTGTATTCCGATGTCGTGACCGTCACTGTCACCTACTGAGAACGAACCCACCCATGCGCAACGTTCACCCTTTCCGCTCCCTGCGTGTCCTGCGCCGTCTGTTCGGCGCCCTCAGTTTCATCGGCCTGCTGGGTAGCGCGCAGGCCGCCACCTCGGTGCTGATCTGGCCGATCAACCCGGTTATCGAAGGCGAGGGCACCGGCGTCGCGCTATGGCTGGAAAACCGTGGCAGCGCGCCGGTGAAGCTGCAGACGCGGGTGCTCGACTGGAAACAGCAGGGCTTCGCCGACCAGCTCGGCGCGCAGCAGAACGTCGTCGCCAGCCCGCCCATCGTCAGCGTCGAGCCGGGCAAGCGCCAGCTGATCCGGCTGATCCGTCGCCAGCCGGCGCCGCCGGGCGTGGAGCAGTCCTACCGCGTGCTGGTGGACGAGCTGATCCCCGAGGGCGGCACGCTGGGCGAAAACGCCGGCGTGCAGTTCCAGATGCGCTACTCGGTGCCGCTGTTCGTCTACGGCGCCGGCCTCGCCGCGCCCAAGGACGGTGCCGCCACCGCCGACGACAAGGCCGCCGCGGTGGCCCTCAGCTATCGGGTGGAAAACGACGGCGGGCGCCGCTGGCTGCGTTTGCACAACGCCGGCATCGTCCATGCGCGGCTCTCCGAGGTGCGCATGACCCAGAACGGCAAGAGCACGCCGGTGGCCGAAGGGCTGCTCGGCTACGTGCTGCCCGGTGCCGACATGCGCTGGGTGCTGCCCGAAGGCATGCCGGCGGGTGGCTTCACCCTCGATGCGCGGGTGAACGAACGCAGTGATGCGCAAGCCATCGGTGCTCAGTAGCGGGAAGGGTCATCGTGCGGGGGCGGATATGGGCTGCTGTGCATACGCGTTGTCGAGGATTGCTGCTCTGCCTGTGCATCGCCGCGGCGGGCGGCGCCTGGGCGGAAGACGAGCCCATGCAGCTGTTCCTCGAACTGGTGCTCAACGAACTGCAGACCGGGCAGATCATCGAAGTGCAGGCCGTCGGGGAGCATTACCTCGTGGCGCGGCGTGACCTGATCGCCGCCGGCCTCAAGCTCGACGCCGAGGGCGCCGATTCGGTCGCGCTGGACAGCCTCGCTGGCGTGCGCAGCACCTACGAGCAGGAACTGCAGCAACTCAGGCTGGACGTGCCGGTGGAATGGCTGCCGCGCCAGCAGATCGGCGTGGCCAACGCCGGCGACCGCATCGAGGCGGTGAGTTCGCTCGGTGCGCTGCTCAACTACGACTTCTTCTACAGCGATACCGAAGGCGGCGACGCCGTAGCCAGCGCCTACACCGAGCAGCGCGTGTTCGGCGACAAGGGGCTGCTTTCCAACAGCGGCGTCTACCGGCAGAGCTTCGGCGGCGAGGGCGATCTGGACGGCTACTACCGCTACGACAGCTATTGGCGCTTCAACGACCAGCAGCGCCTGCTCAGCTACGGCGCGGGCGACGTGATCAGCGGCGCGCTGACCTGGAACAGCGCGGTGCGCATGGGCGGCGTGCAGATGTCGCGCAACTTCACCCTGCGCCCCGACCTGATCACCTACCCGATGCCGCGTTTCTCCGGCGACGCCTCGGTGCCGAGCACCGTCGACCTGTTCATCGACAACACCCGCGTCAGCAGCGAGACGCTGAAGCCGGGGCCGTTCACCTTCAACAGCGCGCCGGTGATCAGCGGTGCCGGCCAGGCCACCGTGGTGACCACCGATGCGCTCGGCCGCCAGGTGGCGACCACGGTGCCGTTCTACGTGACCAACACCCTGCTGCAGAAGGGCCTGACCGACTATTCGCTGTCGCT
Organism: Pseudomonas sp. UBA5782; assembly: GCA_002418465.1. GTDB lineage: Bacteria > Pseudomonadota > Gammaproteobacteria > Pseudomonadales > Pseudomonadaceae > Pseudomonas_O. Next base: position 4,225 of record DIEE01000106.1, read on the forward strand.
CGGCCGGCTGCGGCAGAACTACGGGCTGGAGAACTTCTCCTACGGTCGCTACGCCGGCAGCGGCACCTTCCGCTACGGCGTCAACGACCAGCTGACCCTGGAAAGCCACGCCGAAACCGCCAGCGGCTTTCAGCTGGTCGGCCTCGGCAGCACCTTCGCGGTGGGCAATTTCGGCAGCGTGACCTCGTCGCTCAGCCAGAGCCGCTACAACCAGAGCGGCCAGCAGTACAGCCTCGGCTACAGCTACTTCTCGCGCCTGTTCGGCGTGTCCGCCCAGCGCATCGAGCGCACCCAGGGCTACTCCGACCTGAGCGTGGTCGAGGCGCTGGACACGCGGCCATTGGACAACTTCCTGCTCAAGCGCAGCGACCAGGTGACCTTCACCGTCAGCCCGCCGGGCGTCGGCTCGCTCGGCCTCGGCTACTTCGCCAGCGTCGGCCAGGACGGCAGCAGCACGCGGCTGATCAACCTGTCCTGGTCGCGCACGCTGTGGAAGAACATCAGCTTCTACGTCTCCCTCAACCGGGTGATAGGCGAGGAGGGCTATGCCGCCCAGGCGCAGGTGGTGGTGCCGTTCGACATGCTCTCGACGCTCAGCGCAAGCACCGAGCGCAGCCGCAGCGGGCGTTATTCGCAGCGCATCAACTACAGCCGCAACGCGCCCAGCGAAGGCGGCCTGGGGATGAACCTGAACTACGGCAGCGGCGACAGCGAATACACCGAGGCCGACTTTACCTGGCGCAACCAGAAGGTTCAGTTGCAGGGCGGGGCATACAGCGACGCCGGCAACCTGACCCACTGGGGCGATGCCAGCGGCTCGCTGGTGGCCATGGATGGCGGGCTGTTCGCCACCAACCGGGTCGATGACGCCTTCGTGCTGGTCAGCACCGAGGGCTATCCCGGCGTGCCGGTCACCTTCGAGCACCAGTTGATCGGCGAGACGGATGCCAAGGGTCACTTGCTGGTGCCCTGGGTGCCGTCCTACTACCGCGGCCAGTACGAGGTCGACCTGCTGAAACTGCCGAGCAACGTCGTCGCCGGCGAAACCCAGCAGTTCATCGCGGTGGGCGAGGGCAGCGGTGCGTTGCTCGCCTTCGACCTGCGCCAGCAGTTTTCCGCCAGCATCGTGCTTGTCGACGAGAACGGCGATTTCCTGCCGCAGGGCGCGGTGGCCACGCTGGTCGGCAGCGGGGCGAGGAATCCGGTGGGCTGGGACGGCGTGGCCTATTTCGAGAACCTCGCGACGCACAACGAGCTGGACGTTCGGATTCCCAACGCCGGCCAGTGCCGCGCCAGTTTCGACATCGACCCGCAGATCGCCGAAATGGCGCAGATCGGCCCCCTGACCTGTCATCGAACCACCGGAGCACCATGAACATCGACTTTCTCCAACCGCGCCGCTGGCTGCTGCTGATACTCCTGCTGACGGGCTCGATGGCGCTACAGCAGGCCGTCGCCTGCACCACAACCGCTTCCGACATCAACCTGGGCACCACCAGTTCGCTGACCCTGCCGACCACCACCTCGCAGGCGGCCGGCGCGGGCGGGCTGACCTGCGCGGGTTCGCTGCAACTGCTGACCGGCGTCTACCTGCGCGCCACCTTGCTCAGCAACACGCTGGTGCTGACCGGTGACCAGGGTGGCAGCGTGCCGTTCACCGTGTATTCCGACAGCGGCTATACCCAGGCCATGCTCACCGGGCAAACCGCCACCCTCAGCGCCGCCAACCTGTTGGCCATCGGCGGTTCGGGGATCAGCGTGCCGCTGTATGCGCGCACCCAGCTCGGCGCCAACGTGCCGGCCGGCACCTACACCGGGACCATCTCGGTGCGCTGGTACTGGGCGATCTGCCCATCCGGCGTGCTGAACGTCTGCACATGGGACACCAGTCCGGGCGTGGTCCAGCCCACCGGTCTGGGCTGCGTGCTGAACTGCACGCCGACCAACTGGGGAACCGGCGAGCTGGCGCAGATCAGCGTCAAGCTGATCGTCACCAAGGCTTGCCAGCTGAGCACCCTGTCGGCGGTGGATTTCGGCGCCCAGGCGCTGGTTTCGCAGTTCGCCCAGCGCACCCAGACGGTGGTCGTGCGCTGTACCAACACCGAGGGCTTCACCCTCGGCTTCGGCAACGGGCAGAACTACCAGGCGCCTTGGCGTCAGCTGGCCAGCGGCAGCAACCGGCTGCGCTACAACATCTACCGCACCGACGGCACCACGATCGTCAATACCGCCGCACCCTTTCCCGCCGTGGGGACGGGCGCCAGCCAGAGCTTCGATTTCAAGGCGATCATCGACCCGACCCAGGCCAACGTGCCGGTGGGGACCTACATCGATAACGTGGTGTTGACGGTCAGCTACTGAACGCCGCTGCACGGGTTCTACCAGTAGAAGGTGACCACTGTCGGCGCCTTGTGCGCGGCGAGGATGAGGGTGGATTGCGGCTGCAGGTCGAAGGCGGTGCGGTTGCTGCCCACCTGCTGCAGCACACGGAAGCGGCCGGCCCCGACGCAGTTGCGGTTTTCCACCTGGTAACCGCCACCGACCGGCTGGCTACCGACTTCACAGCTGGCCCGGATCGTGATGCCCACGTCCAGCGCGCCCATCGCCAGGCCTCCCGCCGAAACGGCGGTGCTGAATCCGGCGAACGCCAAAAACAATCCAAAATTGCGATGCATGATCGGCTACTTCATCTGGCTGATAGTGAAATCAGCGTCGTATTGGCCCCTCTCCGTAGGGCATGCCAGTCTGACCTGGCCTGTTGCGTAACCGCATGGGTGAGGAGAATACCGCGCGTAGTGGCCAACTGCTATTAATTTGCGCGCCAAATAAAGCCAAGCTTACGAACGGTAATTCAGAGTTTGCCGCATTTGCGGTCCCTGCGATCAACCGTTTCATCGGTCCGCCAAAGGCCCAGCGGACGGGGCTTGACACAAGTCAGTGGGGCAAAGCGCCACAGGCGTTAAGGTCGCCGCGCACTCTTTGACGAGGTTTCCATGCGACGCGAGCCCATCGTGCTGTTCGACAACGGCACCCACCAATGCATGATGTTCGACGATCTGGTCACGGGAGACGGCGTCCAGTCCAACCAGTTCCTGATCACCGACCACGAGCAGTACCTGCTGCTCGATCCGGGCGGCGACCTGACCTACACGCCGCTGTCGCTGGAGCTGTCCAAGCGCATCGACCTGCAGGAACTGACCTACATCTTCGCCTCGCACCAGGACCCGGACATCATCGCCTCGCTGGACAAATGGCTGCTGCACACGCGCGCCAAGGTGATCTGCTCCAAGCTCTGGGCGCGCTTCTTGCCGCACCTGACCGCCAACTACCTCGCGATCAGCCACGGCATTTCCACCTACGACCGGATCATCGCGCTGCCCGACGCCGGCCAGGCGATTCCGCTGGGGCGCAGCCTGCTGAAGGCGGTGCCGGCGCATTTCCTACACTCGGTGGGCAACTTCCAGATCTACGATCCGGTGAGCAAGATCCTCTTCTCCGGCGACATGGGCGCCTCGATGGTCGACGACGCCAGCCCGGTGCGCGACTTCACCGCCCACATCCCGCACATGGAAGGTTTCCATCGCCGCTACATGGCCAGCAACAAGGCCTGCCGGCTCTGGGCGCAGATGGTGCGCGGCATTCCGGACCTGGAAATGATCGTCCCGCAGCACGGCCAGCCCTTCGTCGGCAAGGCGATGGTCGGCGCCTTCCTCGACTGGATCGAGAAGCTCGAATGCGGCATCGACCTGATGGGTCCGAACGACTACCGCATTCCGAAGTAAGCGCAGCATCCCTCCACTTTCTTCTCGCCATCCATGCCGATTTCCCGCCGCCTCCAGGGTGGCGGGGAACTCGGCGGCGCATTGTCCTGCCTATACCTGCGTTCGGCACTGGCTGCGTTGCCGGTGCCTGTCGTGGCGTCGCCCGCCCGGCTTTCCCGGCACCGGGCCGCTCAACGAATCACGGATGGTCGCGTCACCTGAGCTGGCGATGTGGCGATCCCTCGCGGAGGTTGCATGCGCTGTCTGACGTTCTTGCTCGCTCTCCTGCTCAGCCCGCTGGCAATGGCCGACTGGCAATTGCAGACGGATTATTCGCGGATCAGCTTCGTCTCGGTGAAGCGCGGCGACAGCGCCGAAGTGCAACGCTTCACCGGCCTCACCGGCGCGGTCGACGAGCAGGGCGGGGTGCGCATCATGGTGCCGTTCAGCGGGCTCGACAGCGGCCTGGCGCTGCGCGACGAGCGCATGCGCAACGACCTGTTCCAGGTCGCCCGGTTCAGCGAGGCGCAGGTCGCCAGCCAGGTCGATCTGGCGAGCTGGGAAGAGATGGCGGTGGGCGCCTCGAAGGTCGAGACCATCGAGTTCCAGATCAGCCTGCACGGCCAGGAGCGGCGCCTGAAGGCCGAGGTTCTGGTCAGCCGAATCGGCGAGCACAACATGCAGGTCAGCACGCTGGAGCCGGTGCTGCTCAAGGCCGTAGACTTCGATCTGCTCGACGGACTGCAGCGCCTCAAGGAAATTTCCGCGGTACCGGAAATCACTCCGGAAATCCCGGTGTTCGCCGTGCTCACCTTCCAGTGGCACCCGTGAGCCGGGGCATCCGCCGCACGCGTTGATCGTAGTCCCGCGCACCGAACAGGAGTTTGCATGCGCCCGTCGCTTTCCCTTTCACAGCAGACCCGTTTCGTCCCGGCAGTCCGTTCATCGTGATGCAGGACGGCGCAGTATTCCCCTGGCGCGGCGGCAACCACTTTGCCCTGCTGGTCGACGGGCCGACTTTCTTCCCGCGCATGCTCGAGGTCATCGCCGCCGCGCAGAGCCGCGTCGATCTGGAGCTGTATCTGGTCGAGGACGGCGTCTGTGTGCAGCGGCTGATCGAGGCATTGGTCGGCGCGGCGGCGCGCGGCGTGCGGGTGCGCTGCCTTTTCGACGGTTTCGGCAGCCTGAAACTGGGCAGCGCCGCGCGCGCGCAAATCGAAGCGGCCGGCATCGAACTGCGCCTGTACAACCCATTGCGCTGGCGGCGCGGCGTGCGCAACCTGTTCCGCGATCACCGCAAGCTGTTGCTGGTGGACGAACACCTGGCGTTCGTCGGCGGCACCGGCGCCACCGACGAGTTCTGGAACCCGGACGCCGCCGAGCCGCCCTGGCACGAAGTCATGGTGGAGATCGAGGGGCCGCTGATGCAGGACTGGCGCGCGCTGTTCGCCTACCAGTGGGCGCGCTGCGGCGAGCGGCGCTTCTGGTGGCCGAGCGAACCGCTGCAGCCGGCGCGCATCCCGCCCAGCCCGAGCCTCGGCGACGGCATGGGTCGCGTCGCCTACGCCGCCGCGCGCCAGCATCGCGACATTCTCCGCGCGCTGATTCGCAGCCTGAACCAGTCCCAGGAACGCATCTGGCTGGCGACGCCGTATTTCCTGCCGACCTGGAAAGTCCGCCGCCAACTGGTGAAGGCCGCGCGCCGCGGCGTCGACGTACGCCTGCTGCTGACCAGCCGTAACACCGACCACCCGCCGATCCGCTTCGCCGGCCAGCGCTACTACGCGCGGTTGCTGCGCGCCGGAGTGCGGATCTTCGAGTACCAGCCGCGCTTTCTGCACATGAAGCTGGTGCTGGTGGATCGCTGGGTCAGCGTCGGTTCGTGCAACTTCGATCACTGGAACCTGCGCTGGAACCTCGAGGCCAATGTGGAGACCTTCGACCGCACCCTGACCCGCGAGGCCGAGGAGTGCTTCATCGCCGATTTCGCCGAGAGCCGCGAGATCACCCTCAAGGACTGGCGCGCGCGGCCGCTGCTCAAGCGCTTCTACCAGCGGCTGTGGGGCTGGATCGACCGGCTGGTGGTCAACCTGCTCGATAGGCGTCGCTGAAAGGCGCTTCGATGATCCATGTCGCGCGGACCGGCCTGGCGGCAACTAGGCTGGTAGCGCTGCTGTTCAACCCACAGGAGATTGCTCATGGCTGCCAAGAAGATTCTCATGCTGGTCGGCGATTACGTCGAAGATTACGAAACCATGGTGCCGTTCCAGGCGCTGACCATGGTCGGTCACAAGGTCGACGCGGTGTGCCCGGACAAGAAGGCCGGGCAGACGGTGCGCACGGCGATCCACGATTTCGAGGGCGACCAGACCTACAGCGAGAAGCCCGGTCACCTGTTCGCCCTGAATGCCGACTTCGCCGCGGTGCGCGCCGAGGACTACGACGCGCTGGTGATTCCCGGTGGCCGCGCGCCGGAATACCTGCGCCTGAACGCCGGGGTGCTGGAGCTGGTGCGCGCCTTCGACGCCGCACAGAAGCCGATCGCCGCCGTCTGCCACGGCGCCCAGCTGCTCGCTGCCGCCGGCGTACTCGAAGGCCGCGCCTGCAGCGCCTACCCGGCCTGCGCCCCGGAAGTGCGCCTGGCCGGTGGCGAATACGTCGACATCCCGGTAGACCAGGCCCACGTCCAGGGCAACCTGGTCAGCGCTCCGGCCTGGCCCGCGCACCCGGCATGGCTGGCGGAGGTNNCATGGCTGGCGAAGTTCCTCGAAGTGCTGGGGACGCGGATCACGCTCTGAAGTGATGCGCTGAACGAGAAAGCCCCGGCGTTATGGTCGGGGCTTTTTCTTTTCCGAAGGGCGAGAGCCCAGCAGTTTTTTTGAAACGGTCGATTCCGCCAGCGGGTGGTCGCGACATGAATGGGCGAGGGGAGCAAAGCGCACTGGCACGGCACGTACATGTAGGGGCGAACTTGTTC
>DIEE01000105.1:0-242 GCA_002418465.1 Pseudomonas sp. UBA5782
CACGCCGGTGACCGCGGACAGGCTGCTGCCGGCGCAGGTGCGGTCGCTGGCGTCGCGCGGCTGGTAGCGCAGGCACAGGGTGCTGTCGTCGACGCGCACCAGCGCCTGGCCGGCGGCGAAGCTGCAGCCATTGCTGCTCGCCGCCGGAAACGCCGCGCTCATCCGCGTCGACGGCAGGCGCCGGTAACCGGCCTTGTCCAGGCGGCTCTGCAAGCGGTCGAGGATGTAGCGACCGCTGTCCT
>DIEE01000105.1:317-13455 GCA_002418465.1 Pseudomonas sp. UBA5782
GGTGATCATCAGCTCGATCAGCGACAGCCCGCGCTGCCGCCGATGGGTCCGCGCGCGCCGGCTCACAGCTCGGCCCGCAGCCGGTAGCGGCAGACCGTGGTGTCGCCGCTGGCGTCGCTGTCCAGGCATTCGCCGGCCTTGACCCGCCAGGCCAGCTGGATCTCGATCGCCGAACCGCTGCTCGAGCAGCTGCCGCCGCCGTTGGTGCGGCAGACGTGGAATTCGTCGGTCATCAGCGTCGCCGAATCGGGCAGGCTCATCCTCACCCGCGCGGCCCAGCAGCCGAGCCGCTGCGAGGCCGTCAGGGTGGTCAGCGAGGTGCAGCTCGACGGCGCGCTGGGAAAGGCGCTGCCGGCCGTCTTGTAGTAGCCGGAACTGGACAGCGGCAGGCCGGTACTGGCGTTGCGCACCGCGGCGGGGTCGGAGCGCATCATCTCGATCAGCTCGGCCGCCAGCTCGGCGGCGTTGCCGCGGATCAGCGCGTCGTTGGCGTAGGAAACGCTGCGGCCCTGCATCGCCACCATGCCGAGCATGCCGATGCAGATCACCACCAGCGAAACCAGCACCTCGATCATCGAGAAGCCGGCGTCGCGATGCCTTCCGGCACTCATCCGCTGCTTCCCGGATTGAGGCTCATGAAGCCGGCGGGCTCGACCTTGAGCAGGAACTGGTTGTCGGTACGCGCGCTGGAAAAGGACATCTCGGCGGCGGCGGCGCTGCCGTCGGCGGCGAATGACAGCGACGAGACCGTGCTGCTCAGGTTCACCCCGGAAGCTAGCGTGGCGCGCGCGCGAACGGTCGCCGAGGCGCTGCAGCTGTCGGCCTGGACCACCATCCAGCCGCTGCCGTCGCTGGCGGCGCAGGCGGTGAGGGTGGTGCGCAGGGTCACCGCGTCGGCACGTGCCGACTGCAGCAGGGACATGAATTCGTTGGCGCTGCTCTGCACCCGGTTGGCCTGGACCAGCGAGGAGAACGACGGCAGCGCGATGGCCGAGAAGATCGCCAGCAGCGCGATCACCACCATCATTTCCATTAGGGTGAAACCGCGTGGGCGTTCGGTCTTTTGCGGCAGGGGCTGCCGTCTGGGAGATGACATGCGGTAGGTGCTCATCGGCTTCAACCTGTCTTGGGGACAGCGTCCATCGGGGACGTGCAGCGACTCCGGGCATCCGGCAAGGCGGCCGTCAGGTTTGCGCGCGCAGCCTGTCATCGCCCTGTCTGCCGTTGTTGTTCGGATGGTCAGCGGCTTGATACAAACTTAGTCCAGCGATGGGGAAAAACGTGCCGTGGAAACCGTCGGAAGGAACTTGCGGATGAGCGGTAGCGCGGCATCCGCGGTTGGCGGAAAGGCTCGCGTGGCGGGCACCGGCGCGGGTTGTCGCAGGTCTTCAGTGCTGGTGCGAACGGCCGACGTGCGAGGGCGACTCTTCCACGCTGATGCTCGCTTCGTTGAGCTGGCGGACGATCTGGCAGCGGTCGATCTCGCCGCCCACCGAGCAGCTGCGGCGCAGCTCCACCAGCTGCGTCTGCAACGCCTGCAAGCCGGCGATGCGCGCGGCGACGTGCTCGATGTGCTCGTCGATCAGCTCATTGAAGCCCTCGCAGTTGTCCTGCGGCTGGTCGCGGAACTCCAGCAGGCGGCGGATCTCGTCGAGGGTCATGTCCAGCGTGCGGCAGTTGCGGATGAAGGTCAGCCGCTCGCCGTGTTCCGCGCCGTAGACACGGTAGTTGCCGTCGCTGCGCGCTGGCGGTGGCAGCAGGCCTTCGCGCTCGTAGTAGCGGATGGTTTCCACCGGGCAGTGGGTCTGCCGGGCCAGTTCGCCGATCTTCATGGGGGCCTCCGGGCATGCTTGACCCTATAGTGGCTACAGGGTGTTCACTGCGCACCATACCCCATCCGGAGAACCGAGATGACCCAGTGTTGCAGCGACCACGGCTGCGGAAAACCAGCAGCGGACCCGCACAAGGCTCACCACCCTCATCACGAGCACGAGCACGAGCACGAGCACGAGCACGAGCACGGCGCGGTGCCCGGCCAACTGAGCCGCTTTCGCATCGAGCAGATGGACTGCCCGACCGAGGAAGGCCTGATCCGCGCGCGCCTCGGCAAGCTGGCGCAGGTGCAGCGGCTGGAGTTCAACCTGCTCCAGCGCGTGCTCGGCGTGTGGCACACGGCGCTGCCGGAGGCGACGATCCGCGAGGCGATCGCCGAACTGGGCATGCGCGCCGAACCGCTGGCGACGGTGACCACGCGGATCGCCATCGCGCAGATGGACTGCCCGACCGAGGAACGCCTGATCACCGACAGGCTCGGCGGCATGCCCGGCATTTCGGCGCTGCAATTCAACCTGGTGCAGCGCGTGCTCACCCTCGGCCACGAGCCGGAGGCGTTGCAGCCGGCGCTGCAGGCGATCCGCGAGCTGGNTTTCACGCCCCGGCTGAGCTCGGCGGGCGAGCCCGCGCCGCAGGCGACGCCGGTGCGCGGCAAAGGCCTCAAGCTGGCGCTGGCCGGGGTCGCCGCGGTCGGCGCCGAAGTGCTGCATTTCACCGGGCTGGCACCGCAATGGCTGGTGGCGCTGGTCGCCCTGGCCGCGCTGCTGCTCAGCGGCGTGGAGGTCTACAAGAAGGGCTGGATCGCGCTGAAGCACCGCAACCTCAACATCAATGCGCTGATGAGCATCGCGGTAACCGGAGCGATCCTCATCGGCCAGTGGCCCGAGGCGGCGATGGTGATGTTCCTCTTCGCCGTCGCCGAGCTGATCGAGGCGAAATCCCTTGATCGCGCGCGCAACGCCATCGGCGGCCTGCTCGAACTGGCTCCGGAATCCGCCACGGTGCTCCAGGCGGACGGCACCTGGCTGAGCACGCCGGTGGCCGAAGTGGCGCTGGGTAGCCGGGTGCGCGTTCGCCCCGGCGAGCGCATCGGTCTGGATGGCGAGGTGCTCGACGGCCAGTCCAGCGTCGATCAGGCGCCGATCACCGGCGAGAGCCTGCCGGTGGAGAAGGGCGTCGGCGACGCGCTGTTCGCCGGCACCATCAACGGCGCCGGTGCGCTCGAATACCGGGTCACCGCCGAGCCGAGCCACAGCACGCTGGCGCGGATCATCCAGGCGGTCGAGCAGGCGCAGGGCATGCGTGCGCCGACGCAGCGTTTCGTCGACCGCTTCTCACGCATCTACACGCCGGCGGTGGTGCTGCTGTCACTGGCGGTGGCGCTGCTGCCGCCGCTGTTCGATGGCCAGTGGCTGGAATGGATCTACCGCGCGCTGGTGCTGCTGGTGGTCGCCTGTCCCTGTGCGCTGGTGATTTCCACGCCGGTGAGCATCGTCAGCGGGCTCGCCGCGGCGGCGCGCAAGGGCATCCTGATCAAGGGCGGCGCCTATCTGGAGAACGGTCGCCACCTCAGCCAACTGGCGCTGGACAAGACCGGCACCCTGACCCACGGCAAACCGCAGCAGACCGACCAGCAGGTGCTGGTCGATGCCGACGCGGCTGTCGTCTTCGGCCTGGCGCGGAGCCTGGCGGCGCGCTCCGATCATCCGGTGTCGCAGGCCATCGCACGCCACGCCGAGGGCCAGCCGCTGCAAGCGGTCGAGGGGTTCGCGGCACTGGCCGGGCGCGGCGTGCGCGGGCGTATCGACGGGCAGTTGCTGCACCTGGGCAACCATCGCCTGGTGGAAGAACTGGGGCAGTGTTCGCTCGAACTGGAAACCCGCCTCGACGGGCTGGAACGCGAGGGCAAGAGCGTCGTGCTGCTGTGCGACGAGCAACGCCCGCTGGCGCTGTTCGCCGTGGCCGACACGCTCAAGCCGAGCAGTCGCGAGGCGATTTGCGAGCTGCACGCGCTGGGCGTGAAAACCCTGATGCTCAGCGGCGACAACGCCCACACCGCCGCCGCCATCGCCCGCCAGGCCGGTATCGACGAAGCGCGCGGCGAGCTGCTGCCGGGCGACAAGCTGGCGGCCATCGAGGCGCTGCTCGGCAAGCCTGGCAGCGTCGGCATGGTCGGCGACGGCATCAACGACGCGCCGGCGCTGGCGCGCGCCGACATCGGTTTCGCCATGGCGGCGATCGGCAGCGATACCGCCATCGAGACCGCCGACGTGGCGATCATGGACGACGACCTGCGCAAGATTCCGGCGTTCGTGCGCCTGTCGCGGCAGACCGCGGCGGTGCTCAAGCAGAACATCACCCTGGCGCTGGGGATCAAGGCGATCTTCCTGCTGGTCACCCTGAGCGGCCACGCGACCCTGTGGATGGCGGTGTTTGCCGACATGGGCGTGAGCCTGCTGGTGGTGCTGAACGGCATGCGCCTGCTGCGCAAATAGCCTCCAGCCGCGCTCGGCGCAGAACCGCCGGCGGACGAACGGTCGATAGATCGCGCCCTGACCGGGTCTACCGGATAGGAACCCGCGGCGACGGGTTCCGTGTGTCCCGTCACGCTGGCGGGACACTATCCAGCCCCGGGGAGCGATGCGATGAGCGATCGAAACACCCCCCAAGCGCGCCATGCGGCAGTGGCGTTCTACCCGAACCGCCGTCACGAGGCGCAGCACGAGCGCGTTTCGCTGGGCGAACTGGCGCGGCGCATCGCCGGCCTGCACGGCCTGCCTTACTACGGCGAGTACCAGCCCGGGCGGCAACCGCGCGAGGCGCTGTATCTGGTGCCCAGCGGCACCCTGATCGGCGTCGACGACGCTCGCGCGCTGGGCATCGGCGACGAGGCGGACCTGTTCGGCGGCGTGGTGCCCTTGCCGTTCGTGGCGACCAAGGCGATCAGTCACGGCTTGATCGGCCCATACGCGAAGGCGCCGCCCGGCTGGTGTGCGGCCTGCGCCGAACAGGTTGGGGATGCGGTGCTCGACGGCTTCACCGCCTTCAGTCTGGCCGACGCCCGCGTGGCCGGCCTGCGGCTGCTCGAAGGCGGGCGCCTGCGGGTCAAGCCGGTGCGCGCCACCGCCGGACGCGGGCAACTGCTGGTTGATGACGAGGCGACGCTGATGCGCGCGCTGGGCGCGCAGGACGCCGAGGAGGTGGTCACCTTCGGCCTGGTGCTGGAGCAGCATCTGGAGGAAGTGCTGACCTACAGCGTCGGCCAGGTGCGCATCGGCGGGCTGCTGGCGAGCTATCACGGCAGCCAGCGGCTGACCAAGGACAACGCGGGCGAGACGGTCTACGGCGGCTCCGATCTGCTGGTGGTTCGCGGTGATTTCGACGCCCTGCTGCAGCTCGATCTGCCCGACGCGCTGCGCCTGGCGGTAAGTCAGAGCCAGCGCTACGACGCCGTGGCGATGGCCTGCTTTCCCGGTCTGTTCGCCTCGCGGCGCAACTACGACATCGCCCAGGGGCTGGATGCGCAGGGCCGCCGGCGCTCCGGCGTGCTCGAGCAGTCCTGGCGCATCGGCGGCGCCAGCAGCGCGGAAATCGCTGCGCTGGAATCCTTTCATGCCGACCCGACCCTGCGCCGCGTGCGGGCGTCCTCGCTGGAGTTCTTCGGCGAAGAGCGTCAGCCGCCGGCGAACGCCTCGGTGCTGTTTCGCGGCGTCGATCCGGAGGTCGGCTTCATGACCAAATGCGTAATGGTGGAGGCCTATGAGGGCACGTAGCGAAACACTCGACATCGAAGTGGAAGTGGCCGGCGAACAGATCGCCGGGACCTTCTTGGTACCGCGTTCGAAAATCCCCGGCGTGCTCTTCGTGCACGGCTGGGGCGGCAGCCAGAAGCGCGACATGGCGCGTGCCCGCGGCATCGCCGGGCTGGGCTGCGTCTGCCTGACCTTCGACCTGCGCGGCCATGCGGAAACTCGCGAGCAGCAGGAGACGGTCTCGCGCGAGGAAAACCTCAGCGACATCCTCGCCGCCTATGACCGTCTCGCCGCGCATCCAGGTATCGACACCTCGGCGATCGCCGTGGTCGGCACCAGCTACGGCGGCTACCTGGCGGCGATCCTCACCACCCTGCGGCCGGTGCGCTGGCTGGCGCTGCGGGTGCCGGCGCTGTACCGCGACGAGGACTGGACGCTGCCCAAGCGCAGTCTCGACCGGGTGGACCTGGCCAACTACCGGCGCACCCGAGTGCTGCCCAGCGAGAACCGCGCGCTGGCCGCCTGCGCGGCGTTCACCGGCGACGTGCTGATCGTCGAATCCGAACACGATGACTTCGTCCCGCACGAGACGATCATGAATTATCGCGCGGCCTTCCAGAAAACCCACTCGCTGACCCACCGCATCATCGACGGCGCCGACCACGCGCTGACCGGCGAGACCTGCCAGCACGCCTACACCTCGGTGCTGACCAGCTGGGCAACGGAGATGGTCATCGGCGCACGCGTCGGCGGGGCGATGCCGGGTGAATATTCCTGATCGGCGTTGCGCTGCAACCCTCGCGCTAGAGAGGTGCAAGATTTCATCTATCGAATAGATAGCATGACACCTATCGAATATGGGCTTATTTTATTTCTGCTTGTTACAGGAGGAATACCCATGTTCGCGCAGCTTTCGACAGCCTTGCGTGACTTGCACCTTCCCGTGCAGTTGCGCCTCTGGGACGGCAGCCATGTCGCCCTCGGACCGAGCCCGGTGATCACCCTGGTGGTGAAGGATCCGGCCCTGGTCACCCAACTCGCCAGGCCCAGCCTGGACATGCTCGGCAGCAGTTACATCGAAGGACGCCTGGGGCTGGAAGGCCCGATACTCGAGGTCATCCGCGTCGCCGACAGCATGTGCCGGGCGCTGATCGGCGACGATCCCGGCAGCGCACCGAGTCGCGTGGCCCATGACAAGGCCACCGACGCGGCGGCCATCTCCTACCACTACGACCTTTCCAACGACTTCTACCAACTCTGGCTGGACCAGGACATGGTCTATTCCTGCGCCTATTTCGAGACCGGCACGGAGGACCTCGACCAGGCGCAACAGGCCAAGTTGCGCCATCTGTGCCGCAAGCTACGCCTGCAGCCGGGCGACCGTCTGCTCGATGTCGGCTGTGGCTGGGGCGGGCTGGCGCGCTTCGCCGCGCGGGAATTCGGCACCGAGGTCTTCGGCATCACGCTCAGCCGCGCCCAGCTCGACCTGGCGCGCCAGCGCGTGGCCGACGAAGGCCTGGCCGGGCAGGTGCAGCTGGAGCTGATGGACTACCGCGACCTGCCGCAGGACGGCCGCTTCGACAAGGTGGTCAGCGTCGGCATGTTCGAGCACGTCGGCCATGCCAACCTGCCGCTGTACTGTCGCACGCTGTTCAACGCGGTGCGCCCGGGCGGGCTGGTGATGAACCACGGGATCACCGCGCGCAACACCGACGGGCGTCCGGTCGGTCACGGCGCCGGCGATTTCATCGACCGCTACGTATTTCCCCACGGCGAGCTGCCGCACCTGGCGATGATCGGCGCGCAGATCAGCGATGCCGGTCTGGAAATCGTCGACGTGGAAAGCCTGCGCCAGCACTACGCGCGGACCCTGGAGCTTTGGAGCGGGCGACTGGAGGCGCGGCTGGAGGAGGCCCAGGCGCTGGTCTCGGAACAGGCGCTGCGCATCTGGCGGCTGTACCTGGCCGGCTGCGCCTACGGCTTCCAGCGCAACTGGATCAACCTGCACCAGATCCTCGCGGTGAAGCCCCAGGAGGACGGTTCCCACGACCTGCCCTGGTCGCGCGCCGATCTCTACGCCTGAAAGCCTCGGCCTTGCCAACCCCGCCCGGTCCGCCGCGTGGGGTTTTTCTTTGCTGCCGGGCTAGGTACCTTGGCCCGCCCGGAACAAGGAAAACCGCGCGATGAGCGAGTTGATCACCTACTACCTGGAAATGACCCAGTCGCAGGCGCTGCGCGCCAAGCCGCTGCCGGCCGGGTTGAACATCGTTGAATGCGAGCAGCCGCAGTTCGCCCTCAACCGCTTTCTCTACCAGCTGGTCGGCGGCCCCTGGGACTGGACCGACAAGCTGTCGTGGAGCGACGAGCAGTGGCGCGAACTGGTGGAAAGCCCGGCGCACCGCACCTGGGTGGCCTACCAGCGCGGCGCCATCGCCGGCTACTACGAGCTGCATCGGCCGGATGGGCGCAACGTCGAGATCCTCTATTTCGGCCTGGCGCCGGGCTTCTATGGCCAGGGCCTGGGCGGGCCGCTGCTGTCCCGGGCGATCGCCTCGGCCTGGGACTGGGCGGAAACCGAACGCGTCTGGGTGCACACCTGCAGCCTCGATCACCCCGCCGCGCTGGCCAACTACCAGGCGCGCGGCTTCACGCTGTATCACCAGGTCACCTCGAGCGAGTGACGGGACTCACGCCATGCCGGGACCCTGGTCGTCCTGCTCGGCAGGCGCCGCGCCGAGCTCGAACGGCTGATCCTGGTCGTAGGCGCTCAGTGCGACCCGTTCCAGGCTACCGTGGGCGCGCTGGCGCAGCGGCGTAAGCGCCTTCTCCAGGTCATGCACCGGCAGCCGGGCGATCGCCGCCAGCACCGCCTCGCCCGGTACGCTTTCCTCGTCCAGCAGGCGCTGGCTGATCTCGTCCAGCGCCGGCTTCATCCGTTGTAGCAGGGCGAAACACTCGCGGTTCAGCTGTTGCAGCAGGGCGTCGGCCGAGTCCAGCGTGGCGCTGCTGTCGAATTCGATATGCGCCTCGCGTACCGCCTGCAGGCTGAGCAACGAGCCGGCCGGGCCCATGCCCAGCGCACCGACCATCGACAGCGCCAGCTTGGAGGCTTCCTGCAGGTCCTGCCCGGCGCCGGACGACACCTCGTGGAAATACAGCTGCTCGGCATTACGCCCGGCGAGGAGCATCTGGATGCGCCCGCGCAGTTCGGATTCCAGATGCAGGCGCTTGTCTTCCAGCGGCGTCACCAGCGTCACGCCCAGCGCCTGGCCGCGCGGCAGGATGGTGACCTTCTCCACCCGACCGGTATTCAGCGCGGCGGCGACCAGCGCGTGGCCGGCCTCGTGCACGGCTATGCGCGTGCGTTCGGCCTCGGAGAGCGGCGTAACGCCGTCCGGCTTGGCGCCGATGCGGCTGATCTCGATGGCCTCGACCATGTGCTCCATCTCGACCCGCGCAGCGTGGTCGCGGGCGGCCAGCAGCGCCGCCTGGTTTACGATCGAGGCGATCGCCGCCGGCGTCAGGCCGACGCTGTTGCGCGCCAGCTGGGCGAAATCGATGTTGGCGGCGCGACGCAGCTTGCCGGCGTAGAGGCGGAACAGCGCGTCGCGGTCGCCCAGGGTTGGCAGGCCGACGGCGATCGAGCGGTCGAAACGGCCTTCACGCAGCAGGGCGGCGTCCAGCGAGTTGGGGAAGTTGGTCGCGCCCACCACCAGCACGCCGGTGCTGGCGTCGAAGCCGTCCATTTCGGTGAGGAAACGGTTGATGATGCGATTGCTTTCGGCGTCGCTTGAACGGGTCTGTTCCGAGCGCTTGCCGATGCCGTCGATCTCGTCGATGAAGATGATGCACGGTGCCTGGCGCCGCGCAGCCTGGAACAGCGCCTTGACCTTCTGGATGCCGACGCCGAAGTACATCGAGGAAAAATCGCTGCCGGTGACCTGGATGAACGCCGCGTTGGCCTCGCTGGCCAGGGCCTTGGCCAATTGCGTCTTGCCGGTGCCCGGCTCGCCGGTGAGCAGCACGCCGCGCGGCGGCCGCGCGCCCAGCTCTAAGAAGGCGCTCGGGTCGCGCAGGTAGGCGGTCACGTCGGCCAGCGCCTGCTTGGCTTCGTGGGCGCCGATCACGTCGTCGAAACCGATGCCGGTGCTTTTGCGCAGCACCTGGTAGGGGCGCATCTTCAACGCGGCGACGCCCAGCAGAAGCAGCGCGAGCAAGCCGAGCGGCGCGTAGGAGAGCGCCCCGGCGTACCAGGGCGCCTCGCCGTCGGTGCGGAACAGGCTGAGCGGGAACAGCTCGCCACTGCCGTCGGCGTAGCGCTGCAGCAGCAGATCGGCGACGCGCCCGGACTGATCGGGCAGCCAGTAGCGGGCGCCATCCTTGGTGCTGATGTACACCGCTTCACGGTCCACCGCGGCGCTGGCGATGCGCTTGTCGCGCAGGTCGGCGACCAGCGTGGACAGGTCGCGGCGGTTTTCCAGCCACGGCTGGGTCGATTCCTTGAGTTGCTCCAGCATCACCGCGGCAGCGCCGCTGGCGGCCGGTTTCGGCGCCTGCGGCCATAACTGCCAGGCCGCGCCGGCGAGCACGGCGACGATCAACGAGAGGCCCAGGAACAAGGCGCGTGCCTGACGGGGATTCAGCAAAGCCGGCTTTTTCATCGTGCTTCCAGGCGGGCGGGAGCCCGTCATCGATACGTTCACCGCCCCTGCGGACGGGCCTCGGAGCTGCGGATAATCCGCAGCGCAATGCACCCGCTGACGGGTACTTCAAGGCTATCGGCGATCGGTTCCATGGCTTGACGCCAAAAGATTGCCTTTGGTCGGGAGGCGCCGCAGACGCGTTTGATACCCCGAAAAAACATCAATTTTTCAATAGGTTCCATGTGGAACATGGATGGATGCAGGGCTGCAGAGGTGACCGGCGGTTCAGTTGCAGCCAATCAGCCGGTTGCAGGTCACCGAGCCGCGCCCGCCTTTCGACGAGGACAGCCGGCTGACGTCGTTCCAGCCGAGCCGGCGACTGGAGCCGATCCAGATCTCGCCGTCGCTGGCGATGCCGCTGAAGAAGGTCAGCCTGCCGTAGCGGCTGCTGGTCTGCCGCCAGTGGCGGCCGCTCAGGCTGTCGTAGCCGCTCAGGTAGGTGTCCGTGCCGACCTTCGCCACCGCGTAGCTATTGCCCAGGCGATCCTCGCAGACCAGCAGGTTGGCGCTGCGCAGGCAGTCGGTCTTTGCCAGCGGCAGCAGCATGCGCGCCTGCGCCTGAGCGCAGACGAGCAGCGTTAGGGCCAGCAAGCAGCGGATCGATAGGCTCGGTTTCATCAGGTTGATCGACTTCCGCTTCGTTCGGTTGGTGTTATGGTATAACAAAACCGCGCTGCATACAGGCCCGCCATGACCGTCGAAGAACTCCTGCACCAACCCGCCGCTGACTACATGAACGACGCCCAGCAGGCGTTCTTCCGCGAGCTTCTGCTGGCCCAGCGCGCGGAGCTGCAGACGCGCATCGCAGGCGAATTCGGCGAACTGCGCGAGCAGGAAATCCACAGCGACCCGGCCGATATCGGCAGCGCCGAGGAGCAGCGCCAGTGGCAGCTGCGCCTGCTCGAACGCGAGAAGAAGCTGCTCGACAAGATCGACCGGAGCCTCGACCGCCTGGCCCGCGGCGAATACGGCTGGGGCGCCGAAACCGGCGAGCCGATCGGCCTGAAACGCCTGCTGCTGCGTCCCACCGCCTCGCTCTGCGTCGAAGCCAAGGAACGCCAGGAGCAGCAGGAAAAACACCTACGTGATGCCTGATGAGGTAACCCGCATGACCCACCGACTTCCCGTCACCGTGCTCTCCGGCTTTCTCGGCGCCGGCAAGAGCACGCTGCTCAACCATGTGCTGAAGAACCGCGAAAATCGCCGTGTGGCGGTGATCGTTAACGACATGAGCGAAATCAACATCGACGGCAGCGAGGTGCAGCGCGACGTCAGCCTCAACCGCGCCGAGGAAAAACTCATCGAGATGAGCAACGGCTGCATCTGCTGCACGCTGCGCGAGGACCTGCTGGAGGAAGTCAGCCGGCTGGCCCGCGAGGGCCGTTTCGATTACCTGCTGATCGAATCCACCGGCATCGCCGAGCCGCTGCCGGTGGCAGAGACCTTCACCTTTCGCGACGAGCAGGGGCAGAGCCTGGCCGACCTCGCGCGCCTCGACACCCTGGTCACGGTGGTCGACGGGGTAAATTTCCTCCGCGATTTCCACGCCGCCGACAGCCTCGCCAGCCGCGGCGAAAGCCTGGGCGAGGACGACGAACGCTCGATCACCGACCTGCTGATCGACCAGGTGGAATTCGCCGACGTCATCCTCATCAGCAAGATCGACCTGATCGCCTCGGCCGAGCGCGAGGAGCTGACGGCGATCCTGCGCCGGCTCAACACCCACGCCGAGATCCTGCCGATGAGCATGGGCGCGGTGCCACTGGAGAAGATTCTCGACACCGGCCGCTTCGACTTCGAGCGCGCCGCCCAGGCGCCCGGCTGGCTGAAGGAAATGCGCGGCGAGCACACCCCGGAAACCGAGGAATACGGCATCGCCTCTGGCGCGTACCGGGCGCGCCGGCCGTTCCATCCGCAGCGTTTCTTCGCCCTGCTCAACCGCGAATGGAGCAATGGCCGCCTGCTGCGCTCCAAGGGCTTCTTCTGGCTGGCGAGCAAACCGCAGGAGGCCGGCAACTGGTCACAGGCCGGCGGGCTGATGCGTTACGGCTACGCCGGGCGCTGGTGGCGTTTCGTGCCGAAGAGCCAGTGGCCGGACGACGACGAAGGGGTGCGCACGATCATGCGTCACTGGAGCGCGGACAGCGGCGATTGCCGCCAGGAGCTGGTGTTCATCGGGCAGAACATCGACTTCGCCCGGCTCACCGCCGAGCTCGACGCCTGCCTGCTCAGCGATGCGGAAATGGCCCTCGGCGCGGACGCCTGGCTGCAGCTGCCCGACCCGTTCGGGCCGTGGACGGAGGCGGCCTGATCGCTGGAGTCAGGGTGCCTTGGGGTCGATCCACTGGCCCTGGCTCTGCGCCTCGCAGGCCGGCTTGAGGAAGCGCGCATCGCTGGCCACGCCGTAGTAGTGGATGTCTTCCTGGTACGGCACGCCCGAGGTGCGCGCGCCGCTGCAGACGCCGAAAGCGCCGCTCGGGCACTGCTCGACGAAACTGACGTCGACCTTCTGGTCCTTCAACTGCGGCTCGCAGTAGCCGCTGCGGAACAGCCCGCTGGGGATGCTGCGGTTCTGCTGGCAGATCTTCACCTCGACGTGCTCGTCCTGGCTGTGCACCACGCAGGCTTCGGCGAACGCCAGGCCGGGTAACAGCAGCAGGGTGAGGAGTAATGCGCGCATCGGGATCTCCCGTGGAAGGCCGGCGACTTTATCACGGGACATCGGCGTCGTTGAGCGGTCGGGGCTTCACCGATGACGATCCAGGCCGCACCATGCGCAGATGCTGAAGAACATTCCCACTCACCTCGTCGCCGGGCCGCTGGGCGCCGGCAAGACCAGCCTGATCCGCC
>DIEE01000105.1:13718-13883 GCA_002418465.1 Pseudomonas sp. UBA5782
CGTTGCAGCCGCTGCTGATGGTGCTCGACGCCGCCGCCCTGGCCGCCGGCGATGTGCTGCCGGAGAGCCAGGCCAACGCACTGGGCGAGGCCGGCCTGCTGCTGCTGAACAAGGCGGAAAACCTCGACGAGGCGGCGCGCGCGAAGGTGCTCGCCGGCTTGCCCG
>DIEE01000215.1 GCA_002418465.1 Pseudomonas sp. UBA5782
CCTGCTCGGCGCGCGGCGCATCGCCCATCAGCTTGAGGGCGACGGACAGCTGCACCAGCGGCAGACCGGAACGCGCGTCGGCACGCCGCTCGAACAGCGCGCGCAGGGCGCCCAACGGCGCCTGCTGGCTGCGCGCGAGCACGTAGCCGGCGTAAGCCTGCACGGCGAAACGGCTGTGCTCCAGGTTGCCGCTGTAGCCGACCTCGATCAGCGTGCGCTCCTGCAGGTAGCGCAGCAGCCGCTGAGTGGCCTTGGTCAACGCCTCGGGCGGTACGCCAAACCCCTGATCGCGGGCGCGCAGCAGGAAGTCGGTGACGTAGGCCGTGAGCCAATACTCCTCCTCGCTGTCGGCGCCCCAAAGGCCAAAGCTGCCGTTGTGCCGCTGCATGCCGAGCAGGCGTTCGATGCCCAGCTCGATGGCACGCCGACGCACCGCTTCCGGCTCACCGGCGATACCCAGGCGCGCCAGCGTGCCGGCGTCGGCATACAGAGAGGGGTACAGGCCGCTGGTGGTCTGCTCCAGACAGCCGTAGGGATAGGCGTGCAGCTCGCGAATCTGTTCGGCGAGGTTGAGCGGCGGCCGGCTCGACACGCTGAGCAGCGCCTCGCGTCCGGCCGGATCGAACTGCGCCAGGGTGCCCCCCGGCAGTTGCCAGGTATCGCCCTTGAGTAGCGTCTGGAAGCGCCGCGTCTGCGCCGGCCAGACCGGACGCACGCCGAGGGTCCAGCTGCGGGTCAGCGGCGGCAGGCTCTCACCGGGCAGATCGAGCCCGTCCACGGTGACCGTGACGCTGCCCTGGCCGTAGCCGCCGAGGGCGCGCACGGGGATGCGCAGGGTGCTGCGCTGGCCTTCGTCCAGCTTCACCTGCAGCGTTGACTCATCGCCCTCGAGCGCCAGCTGGCCTTCGCTACGCAGCTTCACTTGCAGCGTCTGCGCCTTGCCCGAGAGGTTGCTGAGGTCCAGCGACAGGCGGGTTTCGTCGCCACCGGCGAGGAAGCGCGGCGCCGACAGCTCGGCCACCAGGGGCGCCGCGACCACCGTCTTCGCCTCGGCCATGCCGAAGCGCCCGTCGCTCCAGGCCTGCGCCATCAGCCGCAGCTCGCCGTTGAAATCGGGGATGTCGAGGCTGATCTCGCCTTCACCCTGGGCATCGAGGATCACCGGCTGGCTCTGCAGGGCGACGATGTTGACGCTGGTCTGCGGCGGCTTGCCGCCCTTGCTCAATGCCGCGGCGTCACCGCCGAAGGCCAGGCTGGCCAGGCGCCCGCCGCCCTCGATCAACTGGCCGTAGACGTCCAGCTGGTCGGCGCCGTACGCCTTGCGGCCGAACAGCGCGGCGAACGGATCGGGGGTCTGGTAATCGGTGATGTTGAGGATGCCGACGTCCACCGCGGCGAGCAGCACGCGCACCTGCTGCGGCGCGCTGCCATCGGCGTTATGCGCCTGCACGCGGACCTTCAGCGGCTGGTTGGGGCGCATCTTCTCCGGCGCCGTCAGGCTCAGCGCCAGCTTGCGCGAGGCGCGTTCCAGCGGCAGGTGCAACAGGCCGACCGCGCGTTTCGGCGTGGCGTTGCTCTGCCGCTCGCCCGGACGGATCACCAGCGCGCTGACGTACAGGTCATGCCGCGCCCACTCCCGGGCGATCGGCACCTCGAAGGTCTTGCCCTCGGCCGGCACCTGGATTTCCTGCCACCACAGCGGGCCGTCGGCGGATTCCACCAGCAGGTAACCGTTTCCGGCGGCCGGCGGGGTGACGCTGACCTTCGCCGTTTCGCCTTCGGCATAGGCCGGCTTGTCCAGCGCCAGCTTGACCTGGTCGGGACGCACCGCGCCGCCTTCGGCGTTGTCCTGCCAGCGGTAGCCGGCCCAGAAGCGCAGGCTGCTCACCATCCCGGTCTGCGGGTCTTCCACCTCGACGCGATACGGGCCCCACTCCACCGGGAAGGCGACTTTCGCGCTGCCGTCGGCAGCCACCGAGAGGCTTTCCTCGGCGAGGTTCAGGTACTTCTCGTCGTAGTGGTAGCTCCAGCCATCGTCGGCGGAGAAGTTCCAGTAGTAATCGCGGCGCTCGCGCACCAGGCGCACCTTGAGCCCGTCGGCGGCCAGCTTGTGGCCGCTCGGATCGGCCACCAGCACCTCGAATTCGGCCTGGCTGTCGCCGTCCACTTCCTCGCCATCGAACAGCCCGCGCAGCCCCGGCAGGCGCTCGGCCGGCCATACCGGCTGCTGCAGGCGACGGGTGATCGGCCGCCCGCCGGACTCCTGCAGGCTGGCCTGCAGCGTCAGTTGCAGCGGCGAACGCGCCTCGGCCCAGCGGCTGTCCAGGCTCAGCGTCGCCTTGCCCTCGGCATCCAGGGTGGTTTCCTCGAGGTCGAGGTCCTGGCTCAGTTCCTCCTCGGTGACCGAGCCGAACTGGTAGCCGGGCAATGCCGGCACCGCTTCGCGCAACGGCCGCACGTAGAGCTGCCCGCCAAGTTTGTTGCCCGACGCCGGCGCGCCGTAGAGGTAGCGGCCCTCGACCTCGAACTGCGCGGCATCGGCCGGCGCCAGCGGCGTTTCGCTGCCGTGCAGTTCAAGAGCCAGGCGCTCGGGGAGGAAGTCCTCGACGAGGAACTCGTAGAGCTGCGGCTTGCCGTCGCCAAGATCGAGCAGCAGCTGCCAGCGCCCGGTTGGCGCATCGGCGGCCAGCGCCAGCGGGTATTGGTAGAAACCGCCCTCGCCCGGCGTCCAGACGAACTTGCGGCTGAGCTGCTGATCCGGCTTGCGCACCTCCACGTTCACCGGCTGCGCCGCCACCGGCTTGCCGTCGGCGTCGCGCAGCAGCGCGTTGAGCAGCACCGTCTCGCCGGGGCGATAGAGGTCGCGCGGGCCAAAGACGAAGAACTGCAGCGGGTGCGCGGCGGGGCCAGCAATGTCGAATTCGGCCAGGTCCAGCGCCGGAGCGCCGAGGCGCAGCAGGCTGGTCTGCGCGCCATCGCGGGCGATCAGTACCTGCGCCTTGTCGCTCAGCGGCAGTTCGGCGTGGCCGCCTTTCTCCGTCTTGCCGCTGCTCAGCAGCTGGCCCTTGCCGTCGAGCAGTTCCAGGCTGATGCCGTCCAGCGCCTTGCCGCCCTCCAGCGCCTGGGTGAACACGTCTAGGCGGTTGGCGTAGCGGTGCGCCGAGAGTCCGATGTCGCTCAGGGTGAACAGCGTGGCCGGCTGCGTATAACTGTAGTCGCCGGCCTGGCGCATCACCGCCAGGTAGACGCCCGGCTGCTTGAACGGCTCTAGCCCGGCGATTGGCAGCAGCAGATTCTCGCGGGTGTTGCGCGCCGGATTCAGATCGAAGCGCCCGCCGTAGACCAGGTCGGCCATCGGCAGCAGCTCGCTGGCTTCCCAGCTGCCCAGCGCGGAACGACGGCCCCAGCGTTCAAGGAATGCCGGCAGGCTGTCCGGCTTGATGCGGAAGAACTCGACGTTGACCTTGTCGACGTTCAGCGCGATCACCGGCAGTCCTTCCACCAGCCGCGTCGGCAGCAGCGAACCGGCGCTGGCAAAACCGACGCTGGGCTGCAGGTCGCGGGTTTCCAGGCGTGCGACGTAGTCGGCGGCGAGGCTGGAGTCGCCCAGCCCGCGCAGGCCGGCGTCCACCGTCAGCACCAGCTTGCGCTGCGGTTCCAAGTGGCGCAGGCGCAGCTCCATGAGGTTGTCGGACAGCTCCCAGGCGCCGTCGACCTTGCCGTCCTTGCTGTCGACTAGGTGCAGCTTGTTGGCGAAGGCCTGCTCGGGGTCGAGCGGCACTGTGAAACTCACCGACAGCGCGGAGGCGCCATCGACCTGGATCTCCGAGACGTCGGCGACGCTCAGCTCGCGCCCGGCATAACGCTGCGCCAGCGCCGCGCGGTCCTGCGGCGCGGC
>DIEE01000198.1 GCA_002418465.1 Pseudomonas sp. UBA5782
CCATGAACAGCGCTGCCACCGCGATCAGCTCGCCGCGGCCGAACTGGCCGAGCACGCGTTCCTCGCCATCCAGGCCGAAACGCAGCACCTGCACCTCGCCGTCGCCCAGCAGCAGGCAGCGCCGCGCCTGCTCGCCACTGCGGAACGGCAGATCGCCGGCGGGGAAGCGGCAGGCCTGNNAGGCCTGCAGGCTGCCGGCGAGTTCCGCCAGCGTCGCCGGCGGCAGGTCGTGGAAGAAGCGGTGGGCGGCGAGCAGATCGAGGGCGGAGGAGAGCATGGCGGTCGGTGTCCAGTGTGAGCGCACATCTCAGCACAGCCGGCGGAGGCGGCACCAGAGGCAGGTGGCAGCGCCTGCGACTTTGGTATGACGCACGATTCGTGGGGCCTTGCATCGACTAGGCTGCGCACCTTTCCCAGCCCAGCCGCGAGACCCTGACCATGCATTCCGACCGTGTGCGCCTGCCCTCCCTGCTCGACAAACTGATGAGTGCGGAGCAAGCCGCCGCGCTGATCGAGGACGGCATGACCGTCGGCATGAGCGGTTTCACCCGCGCCGGAGAAGCCAAGGCGGTGCCGCGCGCACTGGCCGAACGGGCGAAGAAGCACCCGCTGCAGATCAGCCTGATGACCGGCGCCAGCCTGGGCAACGACCTCGACAAGCAGCTCACCGAGGCCGGCGTGCTGGCCCGGCGCATGCCGTTCCAGGTCGACAGCACGCTGCGCAAGGCGATCAACGCCGGGGAGGTGATGTTCATCGACCAGCACCTCTCGGAAACCGTCGAGCAGCTGCGCAACCACCAGCTCAAGCTGCCGGACATCGCGGTGATCGAGGCGGTCGCCATTACCGAGGACGGCCACATCGTGCCGACCACCTCGGTGGGCAATTCGGCCAGTTTCGCGATCTTCGCCAAGCGCGTGATCGTCGAGATCAACCTGGCGCACAACCCGAATCTGGAAGGCCTGCACGACATCTACATCCCCACCTATCGACCGACCCGCACGCCGATCCCGCTGACCCGCGTGGACGACCGCATCGGCAGCGGCGCGATCCCGATCCCGCCGGAGAAGATCGTCGCCATCGTCGTCAGCGACCAGGCCGATTCGCCGTCCACCGTGCTGCCGCCGGACGCCGAGACCCAGGCCATCGCCGACCACCTGATCGATTTCTTCAAGGGCGAAGTCGCCGCCGGGCGCATGAGCGACAGCCTCGGCCCGCTGCAGGCCGGCATCGGTAGCATCGCCAACGCGGTGATGTGCGGGCTGATCGATTCGCCGTTCGAGAACCTCAGCATGTATTCCGAGGTGCTGCAGGACTCCACCTTCGACCTGATCGACGCCGGCAAGCTGCGCTTCGCCTCGGGCAGCTCGATCACCCTGTCGGCGCGGCGCAACGCCGAGGTGTTCGGCAACCTGGAGAAGTACAAGAGCAAGCTGGTGCTGCGCCCGCAGGAAATCTCCAACCACCCGGAAGTGGTGCGTCGCCTGGGCATCATCGGCATCAACACGGCCCTGGAGTTCGACCTCTACGGCAACGTCAACTCGACCCACGTTGGCGGCACGAAAATGATGAACGGCATCGGCGGCAGCGGCGACTTCGCCCGCAACGCGCACCTGGCGATCTTCGTCACCAAGTCGATCGCCAAGGGCGGCGCGATTTCCAGCGTGGTGCCGATGGTCAGCCACGTCGACCACTCCGAGCACGATGTCGACATCCTCGTCACCGAAGTCGGCCTCGCCGACCTGCGCGGCCTGGCCCCGCGCGAACGCGCGCGGGCGGTGATCGACAATTGCGTACACCCCAGCTACCGCGCGGCGCTGAACGACTACTTCGAGCGCGCCTGCGCCAAGGGCGGGCACACCCCGCACCTGCTGCGCGAGGCGCTGCAGTGGCATATCGACCTGGAAGAAACCGGCAGCATGATCGGCGGCGTGCTGGGCGTGGCGGCCAGCGCCTGACTGACCGTTCGAACGGAAAAAAAGCCCGGCATTGCCGGGCTTCTTCGTTTCGGGCGTTGCGGGTGGCGATCAGGCCGCCAGCACGTCGATCAGCTTCTGGCTGAAGGCCGGGATGTCGTCCGGCTTGCGGCTGCTGATCAGCTTGCCGTCCACCACCACCTGCTGGTCGACCCAGTTGGCGCCGGCGTTCTTCAGGTCGTCGGTCAGCGACGGCCAACTGGTCATGGTCTTGCCCTTGACCAGGTCGCTGCTGGCGAGAATCCAGCCGCCGTGGCAGATCACCGCGATCGGCTTGTTAGCGCGCGCCGCGTCCTTGACCAGCGCCTGGGCCATTTCGTCGGTGCGGATGGTGTCGCCGTTGACCACGCCACCGGGCAGCAGGATGGCGTCGTAGTCGTCGATGTTGGCGCTCTCGAAGGTCTTGTCGACGCGGAAGGTATCGGCCGGGGTGGTGTGGTTCCAGCCCGTCACCTGGCCGCTCTTCGCGGAAATGATCTCGGCTTTCGCGCCGGCCTTTTCCAGCGCCTGCCGGGGGCCGGTCAGTTCGACCTGCTCGAAGCCGTCGGTGACCAGGATGGCGACTTTCTTGCCGTTCAGCGATGCGTTCATGAGCTCTCCTCCAAGGGTGGAAGCGCCGCCCGCGGGCCTTGCGGCAGAGCCTGCCGGGCCGGCGCAGACAGTGCGCGGTGCAAGAAATACCGAACGGCGGCTGGGGTGAAAGTTCGGTGTCGCGGACGAGCTGCAGATGGCAAACTGCGGCTATTCCCCTCACCCCACCGATGCGCCCGACATGTCCCAGGAACTCTCCTCCGAACAGATCCGCAAGGCCCTGCAGGGCATCAGCGTGCCGCCCCAACCGCAGATCATGGTCGACCTGCAGATGGAGCAGTTCATGCCCAACCCGGACCTCAAGGCGATCGCCAAGCTGATCAGCCAGGACCCCGGCCTGTCCGGCGCGCTGCTGAAGATCGTCAACTCGCCGTACTTCGGCCTGGCCAACAAGGTCAGCTCGATCCAGCGCGCGGTGAACCTGCTGGGCTGCAACAGCGTGATCAACATCATCAACGCGCAGTCGATCCGCGGCGAGATGAGCGACGAGACCATCGTCACCCTGAACCGCTTCTGGGACACCGCCCAGGACGTGGCGATGACCTGCCTGACCCTGGCCAAGCGTGTCGGCATCCAGGCGGTGGACGAGGCCTACGCCCTCGGGCTGTTCCACAACTGCGGCATCCCGCTGATGCTCAAGCGCTTCCCGCACTACATGAGCGTGCTGGAGGAGGCCTACGCCAGCGCCAACGCCGAGCGCCGCGTGGTGGACACCGAGAACCGCGTGCTCAACACCAATCATGCGGTGGTCGGCTACTACACCGCGCGTTCGTGGAACCTCAACCCTCACCTGTGTGAGGCGATCGCCAATCACCACAACGCGCTGGCGATCTTCAGCGAGGATTCCGGGCGCGACAGCCAGCTGAAGAACCTGCTGGCGATCCTCAAGATGGCCGAGCACATCTGCGGCTGCTACCGCGTGCTCGGCGGCCAGACCGAAGACCACGAATGGCACGCGGTGCGCCCCTACGTGCTGGATTACATCGGCCTCTCCGACTACGACTACGAAACCCTCAAGGAAAGCATCCGCGAGCTGGGCGTGGGCTAGCCACTGCCCGTAGGGTGCGCCATGCGCACCTTGCGTATCGCTCGATGCGCGTTTCCCGCGCCCTACGACCCTCCCTGGCAGCCCGACGTTCCCATGCCCGAATTACCCGAAGTCGAAACCACCCGCCGCGGCATCGCCCCGCACGTCGAAGGCCAGCGCGTCGAGCGCGTGATCGTGCGCGAGCGGCGCCTGCGCTGGCCGATTCCCGAAGACCTCGACGTGCGCCTGTCCGGGCAGCGCATCGAACACGTCGAGCGGCGCGCCAAGTACCTGCTGCTGCAGGCCGAAAGCGGCACGCTGATCGCCCACCTGGGCATGTCCGGCAGCCTGCGCCTGGTGCCCGGCGGCCAACCGGCGCTGAAGCACGAGCACGTGGACTTCGAGCTGGAATCGGGCCTGTCGCTGCGCTACACCGACCCGCGGCGCTTCGGCGCGCTGCTCTGGAGCGCCGATCCGCTGGCCCACGAGCTGCTGCGCAACCTCGGCCCGGAGCCGCTGACCGATGCCTTCGATGGCGAGCGCCTGTTCGCGTTGTCGCGCGGCCGTTCGATGGCGGTCAAGCCGTTCATCATGGACAACGCGGTGGTGGTCGGGGTGGGCAACATCTACGCCAGCGAAGCGCTGTTCGCCGCCGGCATCGATCCGCGGCGCGCCGCCGGAGCCATCTCCAAGGCGCGCTATCAGCGCCTGGCGCTGGAGATCAAGCGCATCCTCGCCCACGCCATCGAGCGTGGCGGCACCACCCTGCGCGACTTCGTCGGCGGTGACGGGCTGCCCGGCTATTTCCAGCAGGAACTGTTCGTCTACGGCCGCGGCGGCGAGTTCTGCAAGGTCTGCGGCAGCACCCTGCGCGAGGTGCGCCTGGGCCAGCGCGCCAGCGTTTACTGCGGACGCTGCCAGCGCTGAGGCGGGCGATCTTTCAGCGGCCGGCGCAGGTCTTGCGCCGGCGATGATACGAAGCGCACGCTGACAATTCCCGCGGCACTGTTATAGTTACGCCAACGCCCCACACCCCTGAAGGACCGCCCCGATGAACCTGTTTCGTTGCACTGCTCTTGTCTTGGCGCTGACCACCGTCTCGCTGGCTTTGCCCGCTCAGGCCGGGCAGGCAGTGGAGGAGAATTCGTCCGGCGATCCGATGTACACGGTCGAGGCGCCACCTGCCTATGCAATGATCGGCGATCTGGTTATTGCGCGGCCCCTGCTGATCGCGGCGACCGTGATTGGCGCCGCTGCGTTCGTCGTGGCGCTGCCGTTCACCGCCACTGGCGGCGGCATTGGTGCTACCGGCAAGGCGCTGGTGGTCGATCCCGGCAAGGCGGCATTCGTCCGCTGCCTGGGCTGCACCAGCACCGGTTACAACAACCGCGACTGAGTCCCAGCCCGCACGAAAAAAGCCGGTCAATCGACCGGCTTTTTCATGGACCGCGGAAACACCGCGGCGCTGCCGATGCCGCGCGGATCGCTGGCGGCTTCGACGCGGTTGGAGGGCTTGTTCCAGCGCAGCACCTGCAGGTTGCCGTAGGGGCGGTCGACCTGCCTGAGGGTGTAGCCGCGGGTCTGCAGGTCGGCGACTTCGGCGGCGCTGAAGGCATCCGCTTCGTACTCCAGAACGTCCGGCAGGTACTGGTGGTGGAAACGCGGGGTCTTCGGCCATTCGGCCACCGGCTTGCCGTCGAGGTAGTCGAGCACGGCGAGCAGGACCATGCTCGGGATGCGGCTGCCGCCGGGGGTGCCGAAGGCGGCGAAGTCGTCGCGGCTTTCGATGAAGGTCGGGCTCATGCTCGACAGCGGTCGCTTGCCGGCGGCGACGGCGTTGGCCTGGCTGCCGGCCAGCGCGTAGGCGTTGGAGCCCTGCGGATCGGCAGCGAAGTCGTCCATCTCGTCGTTGAGGATCACGCCGCTGCCGGCCGGGCTGAAGGCGGCGCCGAACGGCAGGTTGATCGACAGGGTGGCGGCCACCGCGCGCCCATCGGCGTCGAGCACGGCGAAATGGGTGGTGTGGTTGCCTTCGCGCCAGGCCGGCGAGGGCGGCAGCTCGGACGGCAGCCCCTGCAGCGCCTGGGCCACGGCATTCAGTCGATGCAGCGCCTGCGCGCGCGGGCCAGTGCCCAGCGCATCCAGCGCGTCGCGTTCCTGCACCAGCGCCTGGCGCAGGTTCAGTCCGTCGTTGTCCGGCAGGTCGGCCAATGCGGTGGCGGCCTGCGCATACAGGCGGCGCGCACCTTCCACATCGTCGGCAAAGGCCAGCCGTTGCGCGGCCTGGGTCAGCAGCAGCTCGGCCTCGTCGCGCTGCACGGCCTGGCGGCCCTGGTTGGCGCTTTCGGTCAGCCGGGTCAGGTTCTCTTCCAGCAGCGCACTGCGCTGGGACAGGCCCAGCATTTCATCGCGCAGCACGCGGTTGGTGGCGGCCGCATCCTGCAATCGCTGGCTGGTCGCGCGCTGGTCGCGGCGCAGGGCCTCGACGGTGGCCTCCAGCCCCTTCAGCTGCACGTCCGTGCTCTGTGCCTGTGCCGCCCGGTCGCGCTGCTGTTGCTGCCAGTAGTGCCAGCCGGCGTAGCCACCCGCGCCCAGCACCGCCACCACCGCAAGCGGCAGCAGCCAGCGTGCAGGACGGCGGGAGGGGGCAGGTGGCGGGGTGTCGTTCATCGGGCTTCCTTGTCGGCGGCGTCGCCGGCGGGGAGCCAGCAGGCAGCGTTGGACACAGCATCACCGTTGGCGCTGAACCCGGCAAGCGTGTGCCGGGTGCCTGTTCAGGTCGCTGCCGGGGCAGTGAGCGCGGCGTGTGCGGCCGCCGTCATCTGGGTGACGGTGGGCCCTTCGCCGCGCACCACGCGGGCCAGCCCCAGCGC
>DIEE01000018.1 GCA_002418465.1 Pseudomonas sp. UBA5782
CGCAACCCAGCAGCCGAGCGGCCGGCATCGCCGCCAGGCCGCGCACGCCGGCACCGCGCAGCAGGCGCAGCAGCAGGGTTTCCGCCTGATCGTCGCGATGCTGCGCCGCCAGCAGGACCTCGCCCTCGCCCAGGCTTTCGGCGAAGGCCCGATAACGCGCCTCGCGGGCGGCGCGCTCCAGGCTGGCGCGGGAATCGACCTGTACCCGAATGATCCGCAGTGGAACGCCGAGTCCGGCGCAGAACGCCTGGCAATGCGCCGGCCAGGCATCGGCCGCGGCCTGCAGGCCGTGATGGACGTGGATGGCGGAAAGCGACGGCAGCGCCTCGCGCTCGGCGAGGCGGGCCAGCAGGCGCAGGAGAACGCTGGAGTCGAGCCCGCCGGAGAAACCCACGCGCCACGCCGGAGCGGAGCGCCAGGGCGCAAGGGCGGCAATCAGATGGGTTTCGAGGTTCATGCTGGCGGCCTCGAATAGGAGTCGGCCCGGATGGGCGGAAGACTTGCCTGGCGCGGCACCCGGATAACCGGACGCCACGCCAGGACGGGGCGTCAGGCGACGCCGTAGCTCATCAGGCGTTCGTAGCGGCGCTCGAGCAGCGCAGCCTGGTCCATGCCCTTGAGGAACGCCAGTTGCTCGGTCAGCGCGTCACGCAGGTTGGCGCCCATGACCGACGGATTGCGGTGTGCGCCGCCCAGCGGCTCGCCGATCACCTTATCGACGATGCCCAGGCCTTTCAGGCGCTCGGCGGTGATGCCCATGGCCTCGGCGGCGTCGGGCGCCTTCTCCGCGGTCTTCCAGAGGATCGAGGCGCAGCCTTCCGGCGAGATCACCGCGTAGGTGGAGTACTGCAGCATGTTCAGCTGGTCGCAGACACCGATGGCCAGGGCGCCGCCGGAGCCGCCCTCGCCGATGACGGTGGCGATGATCGGGGTTTTCAGTCGCGCCATCACGCGCAGGTTCCAGGCAATGGCTTCGCTCTGGTTGCGCTCCTCGGCATCGATCCCCGGATAGGCGCCGGGCGTGTCGATGAAGGTCAGAATGGGCATCTTGAAGCGCTCGGCCATTTCCATCAGGCGGCAGGCCTTGCGATAGCCTTCCGGACGCGGCATGCCGAAGTTGCGGCGAACCTTCTCGCGCACTTCACGGCCCTTCTGGTGGCCGATGACCATCACCGGGTCGTCGTTCAGCCGCGCCACGCCACCGACGATAGCGGCATCGTCGGAGAAGTGCCGGTCACCGTGCAGCTCGTCGAACTCGCTGAACACGTGCTCGATGTAATCCAGCGTGTACGGGCGCTTGGGATGGCGGGCGAGCTGGGCGATCTGCCAGCTGCTGAGGTTGCCGAAAATGCTTTCGGTGAGCGATTCGCTCTTGTCCTGCAGGCGGGCGATTTCGTCGCCGATGTTCAGCGAATTGTCGTTGCCGACCAGGCGCAGCTCTTCGATCTTGGCTTGCAGGTCGGCGATCGGCTGTTCGAAATCGAGAAAGTTCGGGTTCATAGGCATCCGTCATGCGTCGACGGCCAGGCGGCCGAGAAGCTGTTCCGTTTTGGCGCCCTACCTTACGGGATCGGGCGCTCGGGGTCGAGTTGGCGCAGGAATTCGACTCCTGCGCTCAACGGTAGTGCAGGAAGACGTTGTCGCGCCCGAACTGGTCACGCAATGCCTGGATCAAGTTGTCCGCCGGCTCGATTCGCCAGCTCTCGCCGAACTGCAGCAGGGCCCGCGCATCGCTGCCGGTGTAGTCCATGGTGATCGGGCAGGAGCCGCGGTGGCGCCCGCACAGATCGGCCAGCCAGCGCAGGCGATCGCCCTTCAGCGCGTCGGCCGCGACCTTCACCCGCAGGCTGTCGGCCAGGCCGGTCCGCGCCTCTTCCAGGCTCATCACGCGCTTGGCGCGCAGGCGCAGGCCGCCGGAGAAGTCGTCGTTGCTGACTTCGCCCTCGACCACCACCAGCGCATCGGTCTGCAGCAGCGCGCTGGCGGTATTGAAGGCTTCCGCGAACAGCGAGGCCTCGATGCGACCGGAACGGTCGTCGAGGGTGATGAAGCCCATCTTGTCGCCCTTCTTGTTCTTCATCACGCGCAACGCGACGATCAGCCCGGCGACGGTCTGGGTGTCGCGCGCCGGCTTCAGCTCGACGATGCGCTGACGGGCGAAACGCCGCACCTCGCCTTCGTACTCGTCGATCGGGTGGCCGGTGAGATAGAGCCCGAGAGTTTCCTTCTCGCCGCGCAGCCGCTCCTTGATCGACAGCTCCCTGGCGTTGCGATGGTTGGCGTAGACATCCGCCTCCGGCTCGGAAAACAGCCCGCCGAAGAGGTCCATGTGCCCGCTGTCGTGGCTGCGCGCGGTCTGTTCGGCGGCCTGCACCGCCTCCTCCATAGCCGCCAGCAGCACCGCACGATTGCGGTCGATGTTGGCCTGGTAGGCCTTGGGCTCCTCATGGAAGTAAGGCCCCATGCGGTCCAGCGCGCCGCCGCGGATCAGCGCCTCGAGGGTGCGCTTGTTGATGCGCTTGAGGTCGACGCGGGCGCAGAAGTCGAACAGGTCGGTGAACGGCCCGCCCTCGTTGCGGCACTCGGAAATCGCTTCCACCGGGCCTTCGCCGACGCCCTTGATCGCGCCCAGGCCGTAGACGATGCGGCCGTCGTCATCGACGGTGAACTTGAACTCGGAGTTGTTCACGTCCGGCGCGAGGATGCGCAGCTTCATGCTGCGGCACTCCTCGATCAGGGTCACGACCTTCTCGGTGTTGTGCATGTCCGCCGAGAGCACCGCGGCCATGAACGGTGACGGGTGATGCGCCTTGAGCCAGGCGGTCTGGTAGGAGACCAGCCCGTAGGCGGCGGAGTGGGATTTGTTGAAGCCGTAGCCGGCGAACTTTTCTACCAGGTCGAAGATGTTCCCGGCGAGGTCCGCGTCGATGTTATTGCCGGCGCAACCGGCGATGAAGCCGCCGCGCTGCTTGGCCATCTCCTCGGGCTTCTTCTTGCCCATGGCGCGACGCAGCATGTCGGCGCCGCCAAGGGTGTAGCCCGCCATCACCTGGGCGATCTGCATCACCTGTTCCTGATACAGGATGATGCCGTAGGTGGGCTTGAGCACCGGCTCCAGGCCGGCGTACTGATAGTCCGGGTGCGGGTAGGAGAGCTGCTCGCGACCGTGTTTGCGGTTGATGAAGTCGTCCACCATGCCCGACTGCAGCGGGCCGGGGCGGAACAGCGCAACCAGGGCGATCATGTCTTCCAGACAGTCCGGCTTGAGCTTCTTGATCAGCTCCTTCATGCCGCGCGATTCGAGCTGGAACACCGCCGTGGTCTCGGCCTTCTGCAGCATCGCGTAGGTCGGTTTGTCGTCCAGCGGGATGAAGTCGATGTTGACCAGATCCTGCTCCGCGACGCCCTTGCGCCGCTGCTCGCGGTGAATCGTCTCCAGCGCCCACTTGATGATGGTCAGGGTGCGCAGGCCGAGGAAGTCGAACTTGACCAGGCCGGCCTGTTCCACGTCGTCCTTGTCGAACTGGGTCACCAGGCCGCCGCCCTCTTCGTCGCAGGCGATCGGCGAGAAGTCGGTGAGCTTGGTCGGCGCGATGACCACGCCGCCGGCGTGCTTGCCGGTGCCGCGGCAGATGCCCTCGAGCTTGAGCGACATTTCCCAGATTTCCGCCGCTTCCTCGTCGACCTTGAGGAAGTCGCGCAGCGGCTCCTCCATCTCGTAGGCCTTCTCCAGGGTCATGCCGACCTCGAAGGGGATCATCTTCGACAGGCGGTCGGCCAGGCCGTAGGACTTGCCCTGCACCCGCGCCACGTCGCGCACCACCGCCTTGGCCGCCATGGTGCCGAAGGTGATGATCTGGCTGACCGCATTGCGCCCGTATTTCTCGGCGACGTAGTCGATCACCCGGTCGCGGCCGTCCATGCAGAAGTCGACGTCGAAGTCGGGCATCGAGACCCGTTCGGGGTTGAGGAAGCGCTCGAACAGCAGGTCATAGGCCAGCGGATCGAGGTCGGTGATCTTCTGCACGTAGGCGACCAGCGAGCCGGCACCCGATCCACGCCCCGGCCCCACCGGCACGCCGTTGCGCTTGGCCCACTGGATGAAGTCCATGACGATCAGGAAGTAACCGGGGAAGCCCATCTGGATGATGATATCCAGCTCGAAATTCAGCCGGTCGATGTAGACCTGCTTCTTCGCCTCGTAGTCCGGCGTGTCCCTGGGCAGCAGCACTTCCAGGCGCTCGTCGAGGCCGTCGAAGGAGACCTTGCGGAAGTACTCGTCCATGGTCATGCCGTCCGGCACCGGGAAGTTGGGCAGGAAGTACTTGCCCAGCTGCACCTCGATGTTGCAGCGCTTGGCGATCTCGACGGTGTTTTCCAGCGCCTCGGGCAGGTCGCTGAACAGCTCGGCCATCTCCTCCGGGCTCTTCAGGTACTGCTGGTCCGAGTAGTTGCGCTGCCGGCGCGGATCGTCGAGGCCGCGGCCTTCGCCGATGCACACGCGGGTTTCGTGGGCCTCGAAGTCGTCCTGCTTGATGAAGCGCACGTCGTTGGTCGCCACCAGCGAGGCACCGCCGCGCTCGGCCAGGGCCACCGCGGCGTGCAGGTGCTCTTCGTCGTTGACCCGGCTGGTGCGCTGGATTTCCAGGTAGAAGCGCTCGGGAAACACCGCCTGCCACTCGGCAAGCAGCGCGTCCGCCTCACGCGCATCGCCGGCCAGCAGCGCCAGGCCGAT
>DIEE01000204.1:0-5985 GCA_002418465.1 Pseudomonas sp. UBA5782
CACCAGGCGGCCGGCAGCCGCGAGGTGATCGAACTGCACGGCAACCTGTCGCGGGTGGTCTGCCTGGGCTGCGGCGAAACCCTCGCCCGCGAGGCGGTGCAGCAGGTGCTGGAGACGCTCAACCCGGCGCTGCAGGACGTGCGTGCGGTGCTCGCCCCTGACGGCGATGCGCTGCTCGCCGCCGAACACCTCGGCAGCTTTCGCCCGCCGCCTTGCCCGCACTGCGGCAGCGACCTGCTCAAGCCCGACGTGGTGTTCTTCGGTGACGGCGTGCCCGCCGCCCAGGCCCTGGCGGCGTGGGAAGCGGTGCAGCGCGCATCCGGCCTGCTGGTGCTCGGTTCCTCGCTGATGACCTTTTCCAGCTTCCGCCTGTGCCGGGAAATCGCCCAGCAGGGCAAGCCGCTGATCGCGGTGAACCTAGGCAAGACCCGCGCCGACGAACTGCTCAGCGCGAAGATCGAACTGCCCTGCGAGGAGGTGCTGCCGTGGCTGGCGAACCGGCTGCAGGTGCTGCTGCCCTGATCGGACCCGCTGCCGCCGCACGCCCATCGACCCGGCTGACCGTCAGCGCGGCCGGCTGAACTTAGTCAAAACCCGTTCGGTCGATCCTTTAACGCGTGCTCTTTCCAGCGAAGGACTCCGGCCCATGCCCATGCTGCAACACCCGCATTCCCTGCGCACCGCGAGCCTGCTGTTCGCCGGCCTGGCCGTTGGCGCAGGCGCCGAGGCCGCCGGCGAGGTGCCTTTGCCGGCGCCGGACGCCACGCACAAGGTGAAGAACTGCAGCAAGGTGATCGGCTGGAAAGACGGCCAGATGCCGAAGGCGCCGGCCGGTTTCAGCGTCAGCAAATACGCCGACGGGCTGCGCAATCCGCGCTGGATCTACGTCACGCCGAACGGCGATGTGCTGGTGGCCGAAGCCAACAGCGAGCTGAAATCCAAAGCCGAGAAGCGCGAGGCGCAGCGGCAGGGTAAGCTGGAATCGCAGAATCTGGGGCGCAGCGCCAACCGCATCACCCTGTTCCGCGACCGAGATGGCGACGGCCAACCCGAGCTGCGCGCGACCTTCCTCGACAATCTCAACCAGCCGTTGGGCATGCAGGTGGTGGGCGACTGGTTCTACGTCGCCAATACCGATGCGCTGTGGCGCTACCCGTACCAGACCGGCGACCAGAAGATTCACGGCGCGGGCGAGAAGATCCTCGACCTGCCGGCCGGCGGCTACAACAACCACTGGACGCGCAACCTGCTGGCCAACGCTGACAACAGCAAGCTCTACGTTTCCGTGGGATCGGCGAGCAACCTTGCCGAGCACGGCATGGGCGAAGAACGGCGGCGCGCTAACATCCTCGAGATCAATCCGGACGGCAGTGGCGAACGCCTTTACGCAACCGGCTTGCGCAACCCGGTGGGCATGGGCTGGGCGCCGGGAAGCCAGACGCTGTGGACCGCGGTGAACGAGCGCGACAACCTCGGCGAAGAGCTGGTCCCGGATTACCTAACCCGCGTCGAGGACGGCGGCTTCTATGGCTGGCCCTACGCCTATTTCGGTGCCCACGAGGACCCGCGCATGGCCGGCCAGCGCCCGGATCTGGTCGCCAGGAGCAAGGTGCCTGACGTATCGCTGGGCGCGCATAGTGCTTCGCTCGGCCTGGCGTTCTACACCCAGAAGGCGTTTCCGCCGAAGTACCGCGGCGGCGTCTTCATCGGTCAGCACGGCTCGTGGAACCGCAGCCAGTTGGCCGGCTACAAGGTTGCCTTCGTGCCGTTCGAGAACGGCGCGCCGAGCGGCCCGATGGAGGATTTCCTGACCGGTTTCATCGCCGATTCCGCCAAGGGCGAAATGCATGGCCGGCCGGTCGGCGTTGCAGTGCTGCCGGATGGCTCGCTGCTGGTCGCCGACGATTCCAGTAACACATTATGGCGGGTACGAGCCGACGGCTGACCTGTTCTGCCCTTGCGGCATGCGGTGCGGCTGTTGGACTATGCTCCTAGCGAGGCGGTCGCACGACCGTCCGCTCAGGGCTCAAGAGGAGAGAAGTATGAAGACCTGGTTCGAACGTCTGATTGCACAGCTCAACGAATTCTTCGGCGCCAACGACGCCGCCCGCCTGCAGCCGATCCGCGTGGTCAGCGAAGAGCAACGCCGCCTGGCCGAAGAGCGCCGCCGCCAGCGACGCTGAGTCCCCCCGCGACGTTCGCGTCGCCCTCTCGTCATCCGAGCCAACGCCGAAGCCCCGTGCTTCGGCGTTCGATCATCCGCGATAAATCAATCGATCCCCACGCCTTCCAGCCCGAGCGCCTTGCGCACCAGAGGATCGCTGCTCTCGCGTAGCGTCTGCGCGCTGGCGTCGACGCGGATCTTGCCCTTCTCCATGATCACCACGCGGTCGCAGCTCAGCGCGAAATCGGCGTCCTCGGTGACGATCACCACGCTCAGGCGCTGCTCGGTCAGCCCGCGCAGCGTATCCAGCAGCTTGCGTGCCGCGACCGGGTCTTCCAGCTGAGCAGTGGGGTCGTCGCAGAGCAGGATGTCCGGCCTGAGCAGCAGCGCGCGGGCCAGCGCCGCCTGTTGCTGCTGGGCGTGGTCGAGTTGCTGCGGGAAGCGCCCGGCATGCGCCAGCAGGCCGAAGCGGTCGAGCATCGCGTAGGCCTGGCGGCGCAACTGGTGATCCTCGTCGCGGCGCTGCCGGCGTGGCACCAGCAGCAGGTTGTCGAGCACGCTGAGGTGCGGGAACAGGCCGATGTCGGCGAACAGCATGCCGATGCGTCGCAGCCCGCGGTCGACCTGCGCCGAGCCGATGTGGTCGCCGGCGTGGATGTAGCTTTCGCCGAACAGCACGATCTCGCCCTGATCGATGCGTTCCAGCCCGTTGATGGTGCGTATCAGCGAGCTGCGCCCGGAGCCCGGCGGGCCGAGCAGGGCGATCGACTCGCCGGGGCGCACGCGGAGGTCTACGCCGTCGAGCACCGCGTGGCTGCCGTAGCTCTTGTGGATGTGCGTGAGCCAGAGTGCGTCCGGCGAGCCGGCGGCTTTCACCGCGGCGCGGATGTGCAGCGCTGGCAGGCCCCGGCGCAGGGTCTGCAACTGCTCGGCGTCGAGCAGCGGCGCCTCGTAGACGACGAACTGTCGGCGCCACTCCAGGCGCCCCAGCAGCCAGCCGAACAGGCCTACCATCGCCACGTAATAGAGACCGACCGCGGCCAGGGTTTCCAGGACCTTGCGGTTGTCGCCGTACAGCTGCTGGCCGATCCACAGCGGCTCGGTCAGGGCGATCAGCGATACCAGCGACGTGAGCTTGATGATCGCCAGGTAGCGTTCGCTCAGCGCCGGCAGCACGCGCTGCAGCACCTGCGGCACCAGCACCAGGCGCAGTGTGGCCAGCGGCTTCAGGCCGATGGCGCTGGCGGCTTCCTGCTGGACTTTGCCGACCTCGCCGAGCGCACGGCTGTGCACGTCGGCCATGTAGGCGGTCTGGCCGAGCACCAGAGCGATCAGCCCGGCGAGGAAGGGCGTCGAGAAAACCGCCCGGCCCTCGGGGAACAGCAGCGGCAGGTTGTAGACGAACAGCAGCAGGACGAGGAACGGCAGGCTGCGGAAGAAAAACACGTAAGCCGCCGCTGGCAGACGCAGCCAGGCGAGTGCGGACTGCCGCGCCGCCGCCAGCAGAAAGCCCAGCGGCAGTGCGATCAGCCAGGCCAGCACGCTGAGTTGAATCACGGTGGCGCACGCCTTCCACAGGGAAGGCAGGGAAAACAGCGAAAGGAAGTAGCCCCAGTCGAATGCCATTGAGCGTCTCGTCGTGCGGA
Source organism: Pseudomonas sp. UBA5782 (assembly GCA_002418465.1). GTDB lineage: Bacteria > Pseudomonadota > Gammaproteobacteria > Pseudomonadales > Pseudomonadaceae > Pseudomonas_O. Next base: position 3,811 of record DIEE01000204.1, read on the forward strand.
AGGAAGTGCCGTTGCGCCGGGGCAACGGAGCATTATCGGCCGATACACGGGGCGCGGTACGCCAAAAACGAGCTGCGGGCGACCTGGCCTGGCGGCAAGGGCGCGAAGAACCCTGCAGGAAAGATGCCGCCAGAGAGCGGGGGCGACCTGCGGTGGCGAACTCGTTCGCCTGCCGAAGCCGAGTTTGGCGAACACGTTCGCCTCTACGTGGTCTTGCCTGCTTTCACTGCGACCATGGCGGGTCGCTCTTGTAGGGGCGAACTCGTTCGCCAGCTGAAGCCGAGTCAGGCGAACACGTTCGCCCCTACGAATATGCGACTCAGAGCACGTAGAAGAAGATCGCCACGAAGTGCAGCAGGCTGCCGGCGATGACGAACAGGTGCCAGATGCCGTGCCAGTGGCGGAAGCGGCTGTCGTAGGCGAAGAAGATGATGCCGACGGTGTAGAGCACGCCGCCGGCGGCCAGCCAGGTGAAACCGTCGCGACCCAGCGCGGCGACCAGCGGCTTCACCGCCACCAGCACGATCCAGCCCATCACCGCGTAGATCACGATGGACAGCACGCGCGCCTCGGAGCGCGGCTTGATCTCCTGCAGCATGCCCACCAGCGCCAGGCCCCAGACGATGCCGAACAGCGTCCAGCCCCAGGCGCCCTGCAGCGTCACCAGGCAGAACGGTGTGTAGCTGCCGGCGATCAGCAGGTAGATCGACAGGTGATCGAGCTTGCGCATCACCACCTTCGCCCGCCCGCGCACGCTGTGGTAGGCAGTCGAGATGCTGTAGAGCAGCACCAGCGTGACGCCGTAGATGGCCACCGCGACGATCTTGCGCGGCGCGCCGTCGAGCCCCGCGAGAATCACCAGCCAGACCGCACCGACCAGCGCCAGCACGGCGCCGACCAGATGGGTCCAGGCGTTGAAGCGTTCCCCGTGATACATGCTTGTCCCATCGAAACTTCGGATGCGCTGGACAGCATACTCGCCTGCCGTTGCAAACTCGCGTCAGCGCGTTGCCGGAAACCCGTGTGTGCGGGCGTGCAACGCCAGCGCCAGGCTGGCCAGCAGCAGCGCGCCGAGGGCCCAGGGGAAGGCGCCAACACCGGCGCTTTCCAGCAGCAGCCCGCCGATCAGCCCGCCACCGGCGATCGCCAGGTTCCACACGGTGACGATCATCGACTGGGCGACATCCGCCGCCGGCCCGGCGGTTTTCGCCGAGGCGGTCTGGAACAGCGTCGCCGAACCGCCGAAGGCCAGCCCCCAGATCGCCACGCTGGCGTAGATCGCGGCCGGCGACGTGCCGAACAGACCCAGCAGCACGGCAGCCAGGAGGAACAGCAGGATGCTCGCCAGGGTCAGCTCGCGCAGCCAGCGATCGATCAGCGCGCCGGCGATCCAGATACCGAGCAGCGCGCTGGCGCCGAAGCTCAGCAGCACCCGGTCGACGCTGCCCGTGAGGCCGGCCGGAGCCAGGAAGGGCGCGATGTAGGTGTAGAGAATGTTGTGCGCGAGGACGAAACTCAGCGTCACCAGCAGCACCGAACGCATGCCGGGCAGGGTGAACACCCGACCCAGCGGCAGCCGCTGTTGCGTGCGCTCGCCGGGGAAGTCCGGCAGCTTCCAGCGCGCCCAGGCCAGCAGCACCAGGCTCAACAGGGTCATGAGCGCGAAGCTGTAGCGCCAGCCCACCGCCGCGCCGAGGAAGGTGCCGGCGGGAATCCCCAGCGACAGCGCCAGCGGCGTGCCGACCATCGCCACGGCGATCGCCCGGCCTTTCAGGCGTTCGCCGACCATGCGGCTGGCGTAACCGGCGAGCAGCGCCCACAACAGCCCGGCGAACACCCCGGCGAGGAAGCGCGCGACCAGCGTCAGCGCGTAGCTGCCGGACACAGCGGTGACGCTGTTGACCAGGGCGAAGCCGCCGATGGCGATCAGTAGCAACGGGCGCCGCCGCCAGCCGCGCGTGGCGATGGTCAGCGGGATCGCCGCGAGCAGCGAGCCGAGCGCGTAGAGCGTGACCATCTGGCCGACCAGTGCCGGCGAGACGCCCAGGCCCGCGCCCAGTTGCGGCAGCAGTCCGGCCGGCAGCGCCTCGGTGAGGATGGTGATGAAGCCGGCGCAGGCGAGAGCGAGCAGGCCGCCGAGGGGCAGGCGTTCGCCGTCGTTGCGGTCGACGGCGA
>DIEE01000204.1:6179-7782 GCA_002418465.1 Pseudomonas sp. UBA5782
TGTTCCATCGCAGCACGCGCAGCATCACCCTGACCGCCGAGGGCGCCGGTTTTCTCGAACGTTGCCGGCGCATCCTCGCCGAGCTGGAGGCCGCCGAGCGCGACCTCGGCCAGGCCGCCTTGGTGCCCAGTGGGCGGCTGCGCATCAGCCTGCCGCGCGCCGCCGGGCTGGTGATGCCGGTGCTCGCCGAGTTCATGCAGCGCTACCCGGCGATCGAGCTGGACGTGGACATCTCCAACCGCCTGGTGGACGTCATCGACGAGGGTTTCGATGCCGTGGTGCGCACCGGCGACCTGCAGGATTCGCGGCTCAGCTCGAAAGCGCTCGGCGCCTTCCGCATGACTCTGGTCGGCACGCCGGCCTATTTCGCCCGCGCCGGCGTGCCGCGCGTACCGGCGGACCTGGCCGGGCACGCCTGCCTGTTCCATCGGCTGTCCACCAGCGGCAAGCTGGAGCGCTGGCCGCTGCGCGACTTCGCCGCCGAGGAAAGCCTGCCGCGGCGGATGATCTGCAACACCCTGGATGCATTGCTGCTGGTGATCGCCCGCGACCTGGGCATCGCCTGCGTGCCGGACTTCATGGTTCGCGAGCAGTTGGCGCGTGGCGAACTGCGCGCGGTGCTGGACGAGCACGTGGAGGCGGACGGACGCTTCTGGCTGCTCTGGCCGAGCAGCCGGCACGCGTTGCCCAAGCTGCGGGTGTTCATCGATCACATGGGCGAGCGGCTGTTCGCGCCGCTCTGACTACACGCGCAGTTCGACGCAGGCCTGCAACCCGCCACCGGCCCGGTTGTTCAGGCGCAGCTCGCCGCCGTGCTCGCGGATGATCGCCCGCGCCGCGGAAAGCCCCAGACCGACGCCACCGGTGGTCTTGTTGCGCGAGGCCTCCAGCCGGTAGAAGGGCTCGAACACGGCCTCCAGCTGCTGCTCGGCGATGCCTGGGCCGCGGTCTTCGATGCGGATCAGCAGCGCTTCCGGCAGCGCCTGCAGCGTGATACCCGGCTCGCGGGCGTACTTCACCGCGTTCTCCAGCAGGTTGGTCAGGGCGCGCTTGAGGCCCAGCGGCCGACCGCGATAGACCAGCCCAGCAGGGCCGGAAAACGCCACCTCGATACCCTGATCGCGGTAGTCGTCGACCAGCGTCAGCAGCAGCTCCGACAGATCGAACGGCGTGGCCTGCTCCAGCCGCGCGTCGTCGCGGAAGAAATCCAGCGCGGCGCTGATCATCGCCTGCATCTCGTCGACATCGCGGAACAGCTTGTGCTGCTGCTCGGCGTCCTCGATGAACTCGCCGCGCAGGCGCATCCGCGTCAGCGGCGCGCGCAGGTCGTGGGAGANNGCCTGCATGGCGTTGAAGGCGAGGATCGCCTGGCGGATCTCGTGCGGGCCGACGGCCTCAATGGGCGGCGCGTGGAAATCGCCGCCGAAGCGCCGCGCGGCCTTGGCGAAGCTCAGCAGCGGCGTCGCCAAGCGCCGCGTGGCGATCGCCGCCACGGACAATGCGGCGATCAGCGTCAGGCCGACGATCACCAGGGCGCGGGCGCCCGGGTCCAGCCCCCAGCTGCGCGCCGGGGTGGTGAAGAACAGCCAGCTGCCGTCCTTCA
>DIEE01000065.1 GCA_002418465.1 Pseudomonas sp. UBA5782
CGACGAATTGATCGCCTGCCACGAATGCGATCTGCTGATGCTCAAGCCCGATCTCGCGCTGGGGCGTGATAACTAAACCTTCGCACCGTACGCCTGTTCAGAGCGGCTGAAGTTGCTGGTACAGCCTTCCGCTTTGGGTCAATTCGAGAAATTCGTCGCCCAGGCGGCTGCTTTCCTCCATTGCCATGCGCCAATAGCGCTCTCTACCAGCGTCGTCTCCCAGGTAACGGTTGAAATCCTTGCGGTCGGGAAGTTTGCCGTGGGGGAGGCGGCTCAGGTAATCCCTTGAGGGCGACACGAGCAGCACATTCTGCAACCGCTCGCCGCAGCCCTTGCGCCAGGGAAGACCTTTGTCGAACCAGCCGGGGATGACCTTGTCGGTGAAGTGCGGATAGAGCACGACGCCTTCTCCCGTATAAGGCAGGTCGAGGTGGTAGTCGAGCAGCCCGCCATCGCGATAGGTCCCCGGCCCTAGACCTGGAATATCCTTCACGCCCTCCATGACCATGGGAATCGATCCCGACGCCAGCAGCGCCTGGCGCAGGTTGCCGCTATCGAGTGTGAGGTAGCGCGAAGGGAAATCAGTGAGAGCCGCGAGCGGCGGCGCCAGGCGGCCGTCGTGCAGGATGATCCTTTCGAAATGACGGGCCAGGCGAGGGCGGCCGAGCAGGTTGCTGCCGATCACCGACGAAAGTCCGAGCCCCAGTCGGCCACGATGATCCGCTGAAAGCAGCCCGTGACTCTTCACTACCACGATGTTCAGCCGATTCAGCGGTGAGGCCAGAATGTCCGCATCCTGCCCGGCGAGCAGCTCGTCGAGCATGCGGATACAGGCGCGACTGACCTCGGCCATGCTCACGCCCTTGGCGAAGCGCTGGGAGGTATACAGCTCGCCGAGCCGGCGAATGCCTGCCACGGGATCGGGCAGGCAGGCGCTGGCGAAGCGCCAGGAGCCGATCGAGGCGCCGATCAGCGAGCGCTCGCGCGGCGCACTGGGTAACCACTCACCGAACAGTGCAAGATCCAGCCCCTGGATACCGAGTGCCTTGGGGCCTCCTGCCGCGCCGGGTAAGATGCCGACGTCCCCGGCATGCAGGCCGCTTTCACGGATGCGCGCCATGGCGCCAGTACCGGCGCGCAGGCTAAGGGCGGGGAATTTGATATGAATAGCGGTCATGCAAGGCTCCCGTTCAAGCGCACGATTATAAGGATTCGTGCGCTTCGCCCAAGGGGCCTTCACCGGCTGAATGGTGCGGGTGTTCCGCCTCGAGCCGGCCGCCTCGCGTGGTTCAGGTTGAGTTAAGCGGCGTTGGATAGTCTGTGCTTGTCCAAACAAAACAGAGGAATCCAGACATGAAAAACGCCAAGATCACTGCCCTTTTTGCCGCCGCCGCTCTTGCATCGGTTAGCAGCCTGGCCCAGGCCAAGGACCTCGGCCCGGATGAGGCGCTGAAACTGCGCGACGCCGGCACGGTCCAGAACTTCGAGAAGCTGAACCAGGCGGCGCTGGCCAAGCATCCGGGTTCGGCGATCGAGGAAACCGAGCTGGAAGAAGAATACGGTCGCTACCTGTACAAGGTAGAGCTGCGCGACAAGCAGGGCGTGCAGTGGGACCTCGAGCTCGACGCCACCAATGGCCAGGTACTGAAGGACCACCAGGACGATTGATGAACCGATTCACCCTTTGCTGTTCCGCGCTAGCCGCCTCCCTGTCCCTAGCTCTGGTCATACCGGCATCCGCCCGTGACCTGGACCAGGACGAGGCCCTGCGACTGCGCGAGAAGGGCATCATCCAACCACTGGAAACGCTGCTGCAGAACGCCCTGGGACGCCATCCCGGGGCGCGTTTGCTGGAGGCGGAACTCGAGGAAGAGGATGACATACTGGTTTACGAGATCGAACTGCTGACCAGCGACGGCGTGGTGCGCGAAATCGAACTGGATGCCTCGAGCGGCAAGATTCTGAAGGACGAGGAAGACGACTGATGCGCCTGTTGCTGGTGGAGGACAGCGTGCCGCTGGCCGACGAGTTGATTGCCGATCTCAGTGCCAAGGGCTACGCCGTGGATTGGCTGGCGGACGGCCGCGATGCGCTGTACCAAGGCGCTAGCGAGCCCTATGACCTGATCATTCTCGACCTTGGTTTGCCCGGAAAACCAGGATTGGAACTGCTCGCCGAGTGGCGCGCCGGCGGCCTTTCGGTACCCGTGCTGATTCTCACCGCGCGCGGGTCATGGGCCGAGCGTATCGAGGGATTGAAGGCCGGGGCCGACGACTATCTGACCAAGCCCTTCCACCCCGAGGAATTGCAGCTGCGCATCCAGGCGCTGCTGCGGCGTTCGCATGGCCTGGCCAACCAGCCGCATCTGGAGGCTTCCGGTTTGCAACTGAACGAATCCGAGCAGACAGTGAGTCTGGAGAATCGCATCACCGAACTGACTGCCGGCGAATTCCGCCTGTTGCGTTATTTCATGCTGCACCCTGGGCAGATTCTCTCCAAGACGCGTTTGGCCGAGCACCTCTACGACGGTGAAACCGAGCGCGACTCCAACGTGCTCGAGGTCCATGTGAACCGTCTGCGCGGCAAGCTTGGCCGCGACGTCATCGAAACCCGCCGTGGGCAGGGCTATCGCTTCGCCGGTATCAAGGCTTGAGGTCGATCCAGCGCCGTCTCGGCATCGGCCTTGGCGGTGCGCTGCTGGTGGTCGGTCTGCTTCTGGCGCAGACCAGCCTGTGGCTGTTCGAGTCGGGACTGCGCCGCTATCTGGAAGACAGTCTGCGCGATGACAGTGAAGCGCTGCTCGCCGCGCTGGTACGTGGGCAGAACGGCCCGCAGCTGGACGAGGCGCGCATCGGCCCGGCTTTCCAGCGACCCTTCTCCGGACACTATTTCCATATCAATGTGGACAGGGAAACCTGGCGTTCGCGTTCGTTGTGGGACAGCACGCTGCCACACCCGGAGAAGCCTGGCCTGATGGCCGATCTGGCGGATGGTCCACAGTCGCAGCGCTTGCTGGTCTATCGCGCCGACTACCGCCGGCTCGGCCGGTCACTGTCGATCACCGTGGCGCAGGACTACACACCGATTCTGGATGCCTTCCGGCGCGTGCGCATCGTCGGGCTCGCGCTCGGTGCGGGCGCGTTGCTGCTGATACTGCTGCTGCAGCGCCTCACCGTCAGGCGCGCATTGCGTCCATTGGAGCGCGCGCGTCGGCAGATCGCGCAGTTGCAGCAGGGCAGCCGCGGCATGCTCGATACCGACGTCCCCGAGGAATTGGAGCCCCTGGTGCAGCAGATCAATCATCTGCTCGAGCACACCGAGCAGACACTGCAGCGCTCGCGCAATGCGCTGGGCAATCTCGGCCATGCGCTGAAGACGCCGCTGGCCGTTCTCGTCAGTCTGCTCGCGCGGCGGGAGTTCGATGCCGATCCGTCGCTGCGTCAGAACCTGCGCGAACAGTTGGAGCAGATCGAGCAGCGCCTTGCCCGCGAACTGGGCCGGGCGCGGCTGGCCGGCGAAGTCTTGCCGGGCGCGCACTTCGTGTGTGGCGAGGAGCTGCCGGCGCTGTTCGCCACCCTGCAGATGATCCACGGCCAGGCCTGCGAGCTGAGCTGGGAGGCCGATGCACAGCTGAGCGTGCACCGCGATCGCGAGGACGTTCTGGAGCTGCTCGGCAATCTGCTGGACAACGCCTGCAAGTGGGCCGATTCCCGGGTGAGTTTGCAGGTGCTCGGGGAGGAGGGCGGCGTGCGCCTGCTGATAGACGACGATGGCCCCGGAGTCGACGCGGGTAGTCGCGAGGACGTGCTCGGCCGGGGCATTCGCCTGGATGAGCAGGTCAGCGGTCATGGGCTTGGCCTGAGCATCGTGCGCGATATCGTCGACACCTGGCGTGGGCGTATCGAACTGCTCGACAGTCCGCTCGGCGGGCTGCGAGTGAGCATCTGGTTGCCGCCGTCGGCGACGGTCGATATCTCTTCCTGAGCTGGAAAGCGTTCCGCCCGGACCATCGTCGAATGGGCCGGGCGGAATCTGTTTTGCAGTCAGCCGATCAGGAGAGGAAGCCACCGTCGACGTTCAGCGCGACGCCGGTGGTGTAGCTGGAGGCGTCGGTGGCGAGGTAGAGCACGGTGCCGGCCATTTCGCTCGGATCGNNTTGAGCGGGATGCGCTGCAGGGCGATCTTCAGGATGCTGTCGTTCTTGGTCAGCGCGGACGCGAACTTGGTGTCGGTCAGGCCCGGCAGCAGCGCGTTGCAGCGGATGCCGAACTGCGCGCACTCCTTGGCGAAGACCTTGGTCATGCTGATCACCGCAGCCTTGGTCACCGAGTAGATGCCCTGGAACTCGCCCGGCGAGACGCCGTTGATCGAGGCAACGTTGATGATGCTGCCACCACCGTTTTCCTTCATCAGCTTGCCGCCTTCGATGGACATGAAGTAGTAGCCGCGGATGTTCACGTCGACGGTCTTCTGGAACGCCGACAGGTCGGTGTCCAGCACGTTGCAGAACTGCGGGTTGGTAGCGGCGTTGTTGACCAGGATGTCCAGGCGTCCGAACTGCTCGCGGATCTGCGCGAACACGTTCTGGATCTGCTCCATCTCGCCGATGTGGCAGGCGATCGCGGTGGCCTTGCCACCCTCGGCGGTGATCGCATCGGCGACGGCCTGGCAGCCGTCGATCTTGCGGCTCGAGACGATGACATGGGCGCCCTGCTGGGCGAGCAGTTTGGCGATCGCTTCGCCGATGCCGCGGCTGGCTCCGGAGACGAAGGCGATCTTGCCGTCGAGGTCGAACAGGTGCGTCTTGGACATGGGGTTCCCCTTGTTATTGGTCGTTAGAGCCGAGACTTGCCGATGACGTGTAGGCTCATCTGCTCGAGCAGTTTGTTCATCTGGACGAACTGGGCGAAGCGCTTGTCATGCGTCTGCCCGTGGTAGAAGCGGTAGTAGATCTGCTGGACGATGCCGGCCAGGCGGAACAGCCCGTAGGTATAGTAGAAATCGAAGCTGGGTATCTCGATGCCGGCGCGCTCGGCGTAGTAGTCGACGAACTCCTGGCGCGTCAGCATGCCCGGCGCGTTGCTCGGCTGGCGGCGCATCAGTTGCACTGGCGCCGGGTCGCCCGCTTCGATCCAGTAGGCCAGGGTGTTGCCCAGGTCCATCAGCGGATCGCCGATGGTGGTCAGCTCCCAGTCGAGCACGCCGATGATGCGCATCGGATCGTTCGGGTCGAGGATCACGTTGTCGAAGCGGTAGTCGTTGTGGACGATGCCGGGCTTGGCGTGGTCGGCCGGCATCTTGTCCTTCAGCCAGGCCTTGACCGCTTCCCAGCCTGGCGCATCCGGCGTCAGGGCTTTTTCGTAGCGATCGCTCCAGCCGCCGATCTGGCGCTGCACATAGCCTTCCGGCTTGCCGAGATCGCCGAGGCCGCAGGCCTGGTAATCGACGTTGTGCAGATCCACCAGCTTGTCGATGAAACTCTTGCACAGCGCGCGGGTGCGGGTTTCGTCGAGGTTCAGCCCGGCCGGCAGGTCGGCGCGCAGGATGACCCCCTTGACCCGTTCCATCACGTAGAACTCGGCGCCGATCACCGCCTCGTCGGTGCAGTGCACGTAGGCTTTCGGGCAGTAGGGGAAATCGTCCCTGAGCTGGTTGAGGATGCGGAACTCGCGGCCCATGTCATGGGCGGATTTGGCCTTGTGACCGAACGGCGGCCGGCGCAGGACGAACTCCTGGCCCGGGTATTCCAGCAGGTAGGTCAGGTTGGAGGCGCCGCCTGGGAACTGGCTGATGCGCGGCATGCCGTCGAGGCCGGGGATTTGCGTCTTGAGGTAGGCGTCGATAGCGGCGGCGTCGAGTTCCTCGCCATCGCGGATGCCGGTGGATTGATCAGTCAGCGTCATGTTTATCCCTTCTACTTATGATCGGCGCCTTTGATTATTGGACAATCTAATGCGCTCGATGGGGCCTTCACAACAAATGCGAGCCGTTATAGATCGGCGTGTTGCCCGCTGATCAGCGGGCCTGATCGCCGTCCGGGCAATAAAAAACCGGAGTGAAAACTCCGGTTTCTCGTACCGTCCGAAAGACTCAGACCGGGAACAGTTCGCTCAGCTTCATGGCCAGCATCATGTCGCCTTCGGCGCGCAGTTTGCCCCCCATGAAGGCCTGCATGCCGTCGGTTTCGCCGCTGGTGATGCCCTGCAGGGTTTCGGTGTCCATGATCAGGGTGACGTTCGGCGCGTCGGCGTCGCCTTGCTGGACGTCGCAGGTGCCATCCTTGACGACCAGGTAGTGGTTCTCGCCATCTTCGATGTTGAACTGGAAGACCAGATCCAGGCCGGCAGCCGCGCCAGCGTTGAACTTGGATTTCATGGTCTGGATGATGTCTGCGGAAGTGCTCATGGTTTCTTTCCTTTGTTTTGGATGATGACGGCCACGCAGGGCCGATTGGCCGGCGCTCAGCGGTACGTGATGAGCTCCGGCGCCTTCAACAGTTCCAGATGCGCGTGACTGTTGAAGGAAGCCAGTGACACTTCGCTGCCACGAAAACGCAGGTGACTGAGCGAAGTGTTGACGATCTGCCAGTTGAGTTCGAACGCCTTGATCGCCGGTACACCGATGATCAGCTGCAGCAGGGCGCTGATGGTGCCGCCCGAGGTGAACACGGCGATGCGGTCCTTCGGCCCGGCGCGCTCCAGCATCCGCTCCAGCCCGCCGCGTGCCTGGTCGAGAAAGGATTGCCAGCTTTGCAGGCCTTCGCGCTCGTGCTCGCCGGAAATCCAGCGACCGATGATCAGCGAGAACAGCCGCTGGAATTCGCCGCGGTGCTCGGCGGCGTTGCGCATGATGTGCAGGGCGTCGGGTTCTTCGGCGAGGATGTCCGGCAGGTGCGCGCGGATCACTTCGTCTGCCTTGAACTCGTTGAAGGCGGCGTCGGTTTCCAGCTCGGGGATCGACAGCCCGGCCTTGCGCATGCGCGCCATCGCCGAGGCGCCGGTATGCTGCTGGCGACGCAGGTCGCCGCTCAGGCAGCGGTCGAAGGCGATACCGACGCTGGCCAGGTGATCGCCTAGCACTTCGGCCTGGCGCACGCCGGTGGCGGACAGCACGTCGTAGTCGTCGGCACCGAACGAAGCCTGGCCATGTCGAATCAGATAGATGCTGCCCACGTCCGCTTTCATCCCGGTACGCTGAAGTTTCGCGAGAGTAGGGGGATCGGCGGCGCACTGTCAACGAAAAAACATACGCTTGTTTGAATGCGCGATATGACCGGTCGGTGTCGGCTTGGCGGTGGCCGCTCACGGGTGCCACCGGTATGCTTGGGAAAGAACGGGTCGTCGGCACTGGCCGGCGCGGAATGATGAAGGAGTCGATGTGGAGTTTCTGGCGGATTACGCGAGCTTTCTGGCCAAGACACTGACGGTGGTGCTGGCGATCCTGGTGGTTCTGCTGACCATCGCCGCGCTGCGGGGCAGAGGGCGCGGCCGCAGCAGCGGTCAGCTCAACGTGCACAAGTTGAATGATTTCTACAAGGGCCTGCGCGACCGGCTGGAGCAGTCGGTGATCGACAAGGACCGGCTGAAGAGCCAGCGCAAGGCCGAAGCCAAGGCGGAGAAGCTGGCGAAGAAGACCGCCGAGCCCAAGCCACGCGTCTACGTGCTGGATTTCGATGGCGACATCAAGGCCTCCGCCGTGGAGAACCTGCGACACGAAGTGACCGCGCTGCTGACGCTGGCCACGCCCAAGGACGAAGTGGTGCTGCGCCTGGAAAGCGGTGGCGGCATGGTGCACAGCTATGGTCTGGCGTCGTCGCAGCTGGCGCGAATCCGCCAGGCCGGTGTCCCGCTGACCGTATGCGTCGACAAGGTCGCGGCCAGCGGCGGCTACATGATGGCCTGCATTGGCGAGAAGATAATCTCCGCGCCCTTCGCCATCCTCGGTTCGATCGGCGTGGTCGCGCAGTTGCCCAACGTCCATCGCCTGCTGAAGAAGCACGATGTCGACTTCGAAGTGCTCACCGCCGGCGAGTTCAAGCGCACCCTGACGGTGTTCGGCGAGAACACCGAGAAGGGCCGGGAGAAGTTCCAGGAAGACCTGGAAACCACCCACGAGCTGTTCAAGAACTTCGTCGCGCGCTATCGCCCGCAACTGGCCATCGACGAGATCGCCACGGGCGAGGTATGGCTCGGCATGGCGGCGCTGGGCAAGCAACTGGTCGACGAATTGAAGACCAGCGATGAATACCTGGCCGAACGGGCCAAGGATGCCGAGCTGTTTCATCTGCACTACGCGGAGAAGAAGAGTCTTCAGGAGCGCTTCGGCATGGCCGCCAGCGTTGCCGTCGACCGCGTGTTGCTGAACTGGTGGGGCCGGCTCAACCAACAACGATTCTGGTAGGAGGCGAGATGAGCACATTCAAGGCACTACAGGCCACCGAAGGTCCGGACGGCGCGTTCGTCCAGCAGGTCGTGGAGCGCGACAGCGCCGACCTGCCCGCCGGCGACGTGCTGGTCCGCGTTCGCTATTCGTCGCTGAACTTCAAGGACGCGCTGTCGGCCAGCGGCAACCGCGGCGTCACCAAGCAGTTCCCGCACACGCCGGGCATCGATGCGGCGGGTACGGTGGTCGAGTCCGCGGTGGGCGAGTTCGCCGCCGGCGACGAGGTGATCGTCACCGGCTACGACCTGGGTATGAACACCGCCGGCGGCTTTGGCCAGTACATCCGCGTGCCGGCGCCCTGGCTGATCAAGCGTCCGCAGGGGCTGAGCCTGCGTGAGGCGATGGTGCTGGGTACGGCGGGGCTGACCGCGGCACTCTGCGTGGACAAGCTCGAGCGCGCCGGGCTCGACCCGCAGGCCGGCCCGGTGCTGGTCACCGGCGCCAGCGGCGGGGTCGGCAGTGTTGCCGTGGCGCTGCTCGCCAGCCTCGGCTACACGGTCGCCGCGGCCACCGGTAAGGCCGAGCAGGGCGATTACCTGCGCGGCCTCGGCGCCACCCAGATCGTTACCCGCGAGGCGCTGCAGGAAGGTCTGGAAAAACCGATGCTCAAGGAGCAGTGGGCCGGGGCGGTGGATACTGTTGGCGGCGACATCCTGTTCAACGTGGTCAAGTCGCTGCGCTACGGCGGCAGCGTTGCTTGTTGCGGGCTGACCGCCGGTGTCGGCTTCAAGGCCAACGTGATGCCGTTCATCCTGCGCGGGGTGAACCTGCTCGGCGTCGACTCGGTAGAGCTGCCGCTGGTGGTCAAGGCATCGATGTGGGACAAGCTTTCGCTGCAGTGGAAGTTGCCCAACCTCGACGAGCTGAGCCGCGAAATCAGCCTCGACCAATTGCCCGAAGCGATCGCCGCGATCCTTGCCGGCAAGCAGGTCGGCCGTCTGCTGGTCAATCTCGGCTGAGTCGCCGATTCATTGGCCGGCATCAACTTGGCCGGCCAGGCGAACTGTCAGAGTGCGGCCCTCACTTAGCTGACTGGGGGCATCATGAAAGAATTCCGTATTGCGCTGATTGGCGCGGGTGAAACCGGCACGCCGCTGCTCGAGCAACTGCTCGCCGCGCCGTTCGTGAAGATTCTCGGTGTCGCCGATATCGACCCGCAGAGCCCCGGCATGCTGCTGGCGCGCCAGCACGGCGTGGCGGTGACCACCGATTTCACCGAGCTGGCCGCCCTCGGCGAGGACCTCGATATTCTCATCGACGTGACCGGCAAGCCGGACGTCCGCGAGCTGCTGCGCAAGCAGATGATCGACAGCGGCAACCGCCACACGCTGATCATGCACGAGCTGATCAGCCTGCTGATGCTTTCGCTGTCCGCCGGCAAACGTGTGGAAAGCAAGCACGCGGCGCTGGACTATCACGCCTGAGGATTTTCCCGGCCAAGAAAAAGCCCCGCTCTGCGGGGCTTTTTCATTCAGGCCTGGCGGCGCCGGAACAACGGTAGCGGCTGGTCGGCGGATGCCTGGTAGACCTCGGAAAAGTCCTCCAGGCCTTTCAGCGCGTCGTAGGGGTCCTTGTCCTCGCGCACGGCGAAGGCATCGAAGCCGCAGCGCTTGAGGGCGAACATCTGGTCGCGCAGCACATCGCCGATGGCGCGCACTTCGCCCGTGTAGCCATAACGGGTGCGCAGCATGTAGGCGGTGGAGGAGTGACGGCCGTCGGTGAAGGCCGGGAAGTTCAGCGCGATCACCTGGAAGTTGTCCAGCTGATCGGCGATTTCCTCGATCTCCTCTCCGGCCTCCAGCCACACGCCGAGCCCGCCATCGCGCGCCGTGAGGGCGTGCGCGTGCTCGCGCCAGAGCGCCAGCGGAACGATCAGGTCGTCGCAGTTGGGCATGCCGTCGAGCGTGGCGTCCTTGGCGAGCAGGTGCCAGGTCTCGTTGATGACCTCACCGTTCTTAATGATTCGCTGCATACACACGCTCCTTGAACGGGTCGATACCAACGCGGCGGAAGGTGTCGAGGAAGCTCTCGTCGTCGCTGCGTTTTTCCACGTAGACGTTGATCAGTTTGTCGATCACGTCAGCCATGTCTTCCTGGGCGAACGACGGGCCGAGAATCTGCGCTAGGCTGGCGTCGCGACCCGAACTGCCGCCGAGCGAGACCTGATAGAACTCCTGGCCCTTCTTGTCGACGCCGAGAATGCCGATGTGGCCGACGTGGTGATGGCCGCAGGCGTTCATGCAACCGGAGATGTTCAGGTCGATGTTGCCCAGGTCGAAGAGGTAATCGAGGTCGTCGAAACGGCGCTGGATGGCTTCGGCGATCGGGATCGACTTGGCATTGGCCAGCGAGCAGAAATCACCGCCAGGGCAGCAGATGATGTCGGTCAGCAGGCCCACGGTGGGCGTGGCGAAACCGTGCTCGCGCAGTTCGCCCCAAAGGGTGAACAGCTGGCTCTGCTCGACGTCGGCCAGGATGATGTTCTGGTTATGGCTGTTGCGCACTTCGCCGAAGCTGTAGCGGTCGGCCAGGTCGGCGATGGCATCGAACTGCTTGTCGGTGACGTCGCCGGGCGCCACGCCGGTGGGCTTGAGCGACAGCGTCACTGCGCTGTAACCGGGCTTCTTGTGGGGAAAGACGTTGCGCGAGCGCCAGCGGCCGAAGCCTGGATGCGCGGCATCGAGTTGCGCCAGCGCGGCGTCCTGGTCTTCGAGGGCCTTGTACGCCGGGTCGACGAAGCAACTGGTGATGCGCTGCAGTTCGGCCTCGGTGAGGGTGGTCGGGCCGTCTTTCAGGTGCTCCCACTCGGCGAGCACGCGCTCGGCGAACACTTCGGGGGTCAGTGCCTTGACCAGAATCTTGATCCGCGCCTTGTACTTGTTGTCGCGACGGCCATAGCGGTTGTACACACGCAGGATGGCGTCGAGGTAGCTGAGCAGGTGTTTCCACGGCAGGAATTCGTTGATGAAGCTGCCGACCACCGGGGTACGGCCGAGACCGCCACCGACGGAAACGCGGAAACCCAGTTCGCCGGCGTCGTTCTTCACCGCTTCCAGGCCGATATCGTGCACTTCGATGGCGGCGCGATCACTGGCGGCACCGTTCACTGCGATCTTGAACTTGCGCGGCAGGTGGGCGAATTCCGGGTGGAAGGTCGACCACTGGCGGATGATCTCGCACCAGGGGCGCGGATCGACCAGTTCGTCCTTGGCCACGCCGGCGAACTGATCGGTGGTGGTGTTGCGGATGCAGTTGCCGCTGGTCTGGATCGCGTGCATCTGCACGGTGGCCAGCTCGGCGAGGATTTCCGGGATGTCTTCCAGTTCCGGCCAGTTGAATTGCACGTTCTGCCGGGTGCTGATGTGGGCGTAGCCTTTGTCGTAGTCGCGAGCGATCTTCGCCAGCATGCGTACCTGGCGGGAGGAGAGCAGACCATAAGGCACGGCGACGCGCAGCATGGGTGCGAAACGCTGGATGTAGAGGCCGTTCTGCAGGCGCAGTGGGCGGAACTCTTCACCGGACAGTTCGCCGGCAAGGTAGCGGCGGGTCTGATCGCGGAACTGCTTTACGCGGTCCTCGACGATTTTTTGATCGTACTCGTCGTATACGTACATGAGATGGTCCTGTTTTCAGGCTGTTCCACAGCTACTAGCGCGCACGGTCGCGCTCTCCGGAACGGAGCCGCGGAAAGATACCAGCAAGCGAATATGCGCAAAAGTGATGTTTAAGCATATCGAAAGAACCTGTAATGCTAAGCGACGCCTGTTGTACTGGCTTGAGGGCAGTCGTTGCATCGACTTAACTGAATCGGTGTCGTCGCCACGATAATAAGGAGAGCGGGATGAGCGAACCGTCAGAACAAGAGCAGAGCCATGACAGCATCGTCGACGCCTGGGCGATCTTCATCCTGATCATCATCGCGGTGAGTACCGCGGTGTTCTGGGTAAGCCACCAGTAGCTGGATCAGCCTGCGAAGGCGATTACCAGTTTGACCACGGCGAGCACCAGAACCACGAAGGTCAGCGTGAACGTCACGCCCAGGGCGATGAAATGCATCGGCTTGCCGCGGCTGAAATCGCGCGCGCGGTTCTTGCCGTTCTGCACGCCCAAGGCCGCGGCCAGCACGCTGCCGAGCATCTGGCGGAACGTCAGCGGCTTGTCGTCCGGATCGTCTGTCATCGCCTGTTCCTTTTTTTCATTCAGTCTAGTTGCGGCCAGCGTCGCACCAAGGTTTACTCGATCGCTGGTCCTGCGCTGGCTATTGTCCGACAATTACTTTTTCATAGACGCGCGAACATGATGTGGGGGTAGACATGCAGCCTAAGCAGTTCAATAGGCCTGTCTCGCGATGGCGCGCATTCTGCTGTGGGTTGGCGCTGCTTTGCGGCGCGAGCGCCTATGGCGAACCGTTGAACATCTATATCGGTCATGGGCAGATGCCGTTCGCCGACAACCGTCCGGGGCAGACCGGGCTGTTCGGTGAGGTGATGAACGAGCTGTGCTCGCGTCTGGCAATGGAATGCCACGTCCGTGACGTGCCCTGGAAGCGCGTGCAGCACGACGTTGCCGAAGATCCCCGGGGCATCGTGCTCAACCTCGGCCGCACCCCGGAGCGCGAAGACAGCTTCATCTGGCTGGTCGACGTGGTGCCCACCTCCTACGTGCTGGTGAGCACTGAGCAGCCGTTCGATAGCCTGGAGCAGGCGCTGCAGGCCGGGCCGGTGGTGGTGATGGGCGGTACGCCGCGTGCCGAGGAAGTCCACGCGCGCAGCGTTCGCGGGCAGCGTGTGGTGGAAGTCACCGATCCGGAGATGGCCGCGCGCATGCTTGCTAGCCGGCGGGTGGTGGCCTGGTACGAGATCGATCTGCGCTCCCTCTATTTATGGAAACGCCTGGGCTTCGCCCATCAGCCGATCCGCCTCGGCAAGCCGATTTCCTCGACCAAAAGCTACATCGCCGCCAGCCCGAAATTCCGCGACGCAGCGGCGTTGAGGGCGCGTATGGCGGCAGCCTTCAATGCGATGAAGCGCGACGGTAGCTGGCGCAGGATGCTGGCCGGCTACCTGGATGAGCGCAAGGTCGAGGAGCTGCTGCAGGCGGAGCTTTAAGGCCCGGCGGTCAGGCGCTGTGCCGGTAGCGGCCCAGCGCACCGCTNNCCCGACGGTGGAGAGGATGTCGCCGTTGCCGGCGGAGACGCGCTTGATCTGCTGCACCGAGGTTTCCGAGGCGTGCAGGATCGAGGCGAGGTCGGCATTCATCTTCTGACAGATATCCGCTTGCCCGGCCGTCGCCGAGGCGATCTGGTGATTCAGCGCGGTGATTCGCTGCATCTGCTCGGTCATCTGTTGGACTTCCTCGCGCACCTGCTGCGCATGCCCGGTCATCTGGCCGGTCGTATCCACCGCATTGCCAACCCGCGAAAGCATCGCCTCGGACGCCTGTTGCAAATTGTCCAGCAGGCTGCGGATTTCCTCGGTGGCCTTGCCGGTGCGAATCGACAGTTGGCGCACTTCATCGGCGACCACCGCGAAGCCACGCCCGGCATCGCCGGCGCGCGCCGCTTCGATGGCAGCATTGAGGGCGAGGAGGTTGGTCTGCTCGGAAATGCTGCGCACCGCACTGAGCATGCTGGCCATATGCGCGCAGGTTTCGCGCAGCGCATGCCCGGTTTCCGAGGATTCCGCCATCCGCGTGTTGAGTTCGCCGACCTGTTGCTGCCATTGGTCGAGCATGCTCGCCAGGTGCTGTGTCCGCGCGCCGGCCTGGTCGGTCATGCTTTGTGCTTCGATGGAGTTGTCGGCGATCTGCCCGGTGGACCGGGCGACGCTCTGCATGCCGTTCGAGCACTGCACGATCAGCGTGTGCTGACGGTTCAGCGCGCTGCTGGTGGACGCGCTTTCGCCCTCGATGGTGACGCTCTCGCGGTGCAGCTTCTCGCCCGTCTGGGCGATCACCTCGATCAGTTGGGTCAGCCCGTCGATGGTGCTGTCGATCGCCGAGCCGATCTTGCCGAACTCGTCGCTGCCGGAGAACCCCACGCGCTGGCGGACGTCACCCTTGGCGATGATCGACATCACCTCCTCGATGTGGCCGAGCAGCGGGATCAGGTTCTTGCTCACCGCCAAGGCGACCAGCACGATGGCTACCCAGCATCCGCCCGCCAGCAGCAGGCATTGATCACGATCGAGTGTCGGCTGCGGGCCGCTGCCCAGCAGGATTACCGCAAGTAATGCCATCCCTGACAGGTAGGCGGGAAGCAACAGCTTCTGCCGCAGCGAAACGTTCATCAGCAGCCGGTCGTACCAGCTTATTTTTACACTCAAGGCCATGGGATAACTCCAGTTTGGAGTGAGCGTCACAGCAAAAAGCGGACCACCTGGTCAGGTTTCTGTCGGGATGCCGGGCGCCCCGCAGTAATTGCCTTTCGCCGCATCGGCGTGCTCCGGTCTGCCGTTCGAAACGTGCGCTTTCACGAGGCGCGCCGCTCCAGCGCAGGTCGTTTTCTAGCCGCGCAACGCCGGCCTGGCGAATCGCAGGGCACGCTGCAGCGAGTTGCTGGTCAATAAATTCCATGAGCCCGGCAGCCGTTCTTGCGCCTGCTGGTGGACCAAGCCAATCAACGAAGCCAGCCGATGCAGACCACACAAGAGCATTACGCCAATTTTCGCGCCGCCTGGGCTGCCCAGGCCCAGGCCAATCCGTGGGTGACCTGCGGCCTCGGTATCGCCCTGCTGGCGCTGCTCTGGCTGATATTCAGCAGCGGCGTGAATGCCTTCGACGAGAATCCGGAACGCCTGCGCTACGCGCTGTATGGCGGCAGCGCCGGGTTCGCCGCCACCGCCTTTGGCGCGCTGCTCGCCATCGGCCTGCGCAATATCTCCTCGCGCCTGCAGGATGTGATGCTGGGTTTCGCCGCCGGGATGATGCTCGCTGCCAGCTCGTTCTCGCTGATCCTGCCGGGCCTGGACGCGGCCAAGGCGATCACCGGCAACAACGTGCTGGCGGCCTGCACCGTGGTGCTGGGGCTGGGTCTGGGCACCTTGCTGATGCTCGGTCTGGACCGTTTTACCCCACACGAGCACGAAACCGGCGGGCGCCATGGGCCGGAAAGCGAGCGGATCAACCGGGTCTGGCTGTTCGTCTTCGCCATTACCCTGCACAACCTGCCGGAGGGCATGGCCATCGGTGTGGGATTCGCGGGCGGCGATCTCGGCGTTGGCATTCCGCTGGCCACGGCGATCTCGCTGCAGGACGTTCCCGAAGGGCTGGCGGTGGCCATGGCGCTGCGCACCACCGGGCTGTCGGCCCTCAGCGCGGCGCTGATCGCCGTGGCCACCGGTTTGATGGAGCCGCTAGGCGCGTTGCTAGGGGTCGGCATTTCCAGCGGCTACGCCATCGCCTATCCCACCAGCATGGGGTTGGCGGCCGGGGCGATGATCTTCGTAGTCAGCCACGAGATCATTCCGGAAACCCACCGCAACGGCCATCAGAGCGCCGCGACCATGGGCCTGATGGGCGGCTTCGCGGCGATGATGTTCCTCGATACCGCGCTCGGTTGAGCGCTGCGCCCGGCGTGACTCAGTGCAGGCCGAGCCCGGCAAGGAAAGCATCTACCTCGGCGGTGTAGCCGGCATCGGCGCCGAGCAGTTCGTTGATCTGCCGGTGCGAGTAGTCCTTGCGGATCACCTGGGTCTTCACCCCGAGCCCATTGGCCTTGGCGGCGAACAGCTCTACCTGGGCGCAGGAGTCGTCGCGGCGGGTGGAACAGACGGCGAGCAGCGGGCGCGTGGCCGCGTTCACGGCGTTGATTGGCGAGGCCGCCTTCCACAGCGCCTCGTCCTTGCCGAAGGCCCGGTCGTAGAGGGGGAAATGGCGGGTCTTCATGATTTTCTCGATGTCGTAGGCGGCGCTGTCCAGGGCGACGGTGCCCAGCCATGGCGTGGCGACTACGCCGGCGCTGAGCGTCGGGTCGGTATCCAGCAACGCGACCAGATGCGCACCGGCCGAGTGGCCCATCAGCACCACCCGGGCCGGATCGCCACCCCAGCTGGCGGCCTGGCTCTGCACCGCCGCCAGCGCCCGCGCGACGTCGCGCGCCTGTTCGATCGGATCGGCGTCCGGGATCAGCCGGTAATTGGTCGAGACGAAGATGTAGCCCTTGGCGAGATAGTGCGCGGCCTTGTTGTCGACCACCGGGCTGTTGCGCTTGTCGCCTTCGCGCCAGCCGCCGCCGTGCACCATCAGAATCACCGGCGCCGATTGCGCATGCGCCGGCAGGTAGACGTCGAAGCGCTGCAGGGGCGTCGCGCCATAGCTGATGTCGCGGCGCACCTGGCTGCCGGCCGGCAGGCCTGAGCGAGGAGCGGCGTCGTTCTTCTCGGCCCGGGCTGCTTGCCGCGCTTCTATCGCGTCGCGAAGCGGGCCGGCGCTGGCGACGCCGCTGCCGAGGAGGGTGCACAGCAGAACCGCATGAACCAGCTGACTTGCCACGGACGCGCGCATGGTGATTCTCCGGATGGACGATTGCGGCGATGCTAGCCGAAGGCCGGGCTACGGCGATAGACGATCGACGCCGGTTCAGTGCGGGCGATGCAGGCGGCGGGTATTGACCACGTCCACCGCGCGGGCGCGCAGCTGGCCGCAGCCGCCATCGATGTCCTGGCCGGCGGAGTTGCGCACCTTGGTCAGCACGCCGCGGCTGTGCAGATAGCGCACGATTTCGACGATGCGCGCGCCCGCCGGGCGCTGGTATTCGTCGGCCTCGAGGCTGTTGTAGGGGATCAGGTTCATCACCGCGTACTTGCCCTTGAGCAGGCGCAGGATGCCGTCGAGCTCGGCCTGGCTGTCGTTGATGCCCTCGAGCAGCGTCCACTGGTACTGGATCGGGAAGCCGACGCTGCGCGCGTAGGCTTCGCCCAGTTCCACCAGCTCGTCCGGGTCGATGCGCGGCGCGCGTGGCAACAGGCGCTGGCGCAGCGCGGCATCGGTGCTGTGCAGGGACAGGGCGAGGGCGGGCTTGACCCGCTGCTGCGGCAGGCGCTCGAACACCCGCGGGTCGCCGACCGTGGAAAACACCAGGTTCTTGTGGCCGATGCCGCCGTCGGTGCCGAGCAGGTCGATGGCTTCGAGCACGTTGTCGAGGTTGTGCGCCGGCTCGCCCATGCCCATGAACACGACCTTCTTCACCGCACGGAAACGCCGCGCCAGGGCGACCTGGGCGACGATCTCGGCGCTGCCGAGCTGGCGCAGCAGCCCGCTCTTGCCCGTCATGCAGAACACGCAACCGACCGCGCAGCCGACCTGGCTGGACACGCAGAGCCCGTCGCGCGGCAGCAGCACGCTTTCCACCATCTGCCCGTCGGCCAGCTCCACCAGCAGGCGCGCCGAGCCGTCGGCGGCCGGGT
>DIEE01000226.1 GCA_002418465.1 Pseudomonas sp. UBA5782
ACACCGGCACACCGCCACGCACCGACTGCCCGCGCGTGAACGCGGCATCCTCGCTGAGCCAGATCAGCGGGCGTCCGCCGGCCGGGGTGTAGGCGAGCACCTGGGCGCCCTGCTCGGCGACCAGCAACTCGGCGCCATCGGCGCCGCGGATCTGCCAGCAGGCGAGGTCGCCACGCTCGATGCGTTCGATGTGTGCGCTGCGGGGGGCCAGGGCCATGCGGGATTCTCCGAAAAAGGTCGCCTTGGTGGCGGACACGGCGCCGCGCCGACGCGGGAGGCGCCGGCGCGGCACACGACAGGATGGATCAGCGGCGCGGCGGTACCGGGCGGGTGCGACCGCTGCCGTCGATGGCGACGAAGACGAACACAGCCTCGGTGACCTTGCGCCATTCGCTGGACAGCGGGTCGTCGCTCCATACCTCGACCAGCATCTGGATCGAGCTGCGCCCGACTTCCAGGGCCTCGGTATAAAAGGAAAGCTGCGCGCCGACGGCCACCGGGACCAGGAAGGCCATGCGGTCGATGGCCACCGTGGCGACACGGCCACCGGCGACCTTGCTGGCCATGGCGGTGCCGGCGAGGTCCATCTGCGCGACCAGCCAGCCGCCGAAGATGTCGCCGAAACCGTTGGTTTCGCGCGGTAGAGCGGTGATCTGCAAGGCCAGGTCACCCTGGGGGGTGAGGTTTTCTTCTTCGATTTCGATCATTGCCTGGAAGCCTCAGCCTCTCAATTTATTGGAATTGGAGAGACGCGGTTTAAGTGGGGAATTCCGCAAAGACCCCGCCGGATGACTGCCACGCGGTGCTGTCCCACGCGCCAGACGGATGATCTTTGCGCAATGCCCCCGGCGATGCGCGCCGTGACGGGCGGCGCTGCCGAGCCGGCAGTATATCGGCGGATGCGTCGAGCGACGACCGCGGGGTTCCGCTTTTGACCGGCTACCCGGCAAAAGCTGTGTCGATGTGTCGCAATTTGTTAGAGTTCGCGGCTGCGGCGGCTCAACGCCGCGGCCCTCCACGAGAAACAACACCGCCATGCACGCCCTGCCTACCGGTTCCGCGCCGGTGACGCGCCCGTTGACCCGCAACGACTACAAGACGCTCGCCCTCTCCGCCCTCGGCGGTGCGCTGGAGTTCTACGATTTCATCATTTTCGTGTTCTTCGCCACCGTCGTCGGCAAATTGTTCTTCCCTGCCGACATGCCCGAGTGGCTGCGCCTGCTGCAGACCTTCGGCATCTTCGCTGCCGGCTACCTGGCGCGGCCGCTGGGCGGCATCGTCATGGCGCACTTCGGCGACCTGCTCGGGCGCAAGCGCATGTTCACCCTGAGCATCTTCCTGATGGCGGTGCCTACACTGCTGATGGGCCTGCTGCCGACCTACGCGCAGATCGGCATCCTCGCGCCGCTCGCACTGCTTCTGCTGCGAGTGATCCAGGGCGCGGCGATCGGCGGCGAAGTGCCCGGCGCCTGGGTGTTCGTCGCCGAGCACGTGCCGCGGCGCAACGTCGGCTACGCCTGCGGCACCCTGACCTCGGGGCTGACCGCCGGCATCCTGCTCGGTTCGCTGATGGCGACGCTGATCAACAGCCTCTACAGCGCCGAGGAAATCAGCGCCTGGGCCTGGCGCGTGCCGTTCATCATCGGCGGCGTGTTCGGCCTGCTCTCGGTCTACCTGCGCCGCTGGCTGCACGAAACCCCGGTGTTCGCCGAACTGCAGCAACGCAAGGCGCTGGCCGAGGAGCTGCCGCTTAAGACCGTGCTGCGCGGCCATCGCCGGGCGGTGGCGATCTCCATGCTGCTGACCTGGGTGCTTTCCGCCGGCATCGTGGTGGTGATCCTGATGACCCCCAGCGTGCTGCAGAGCGCTTACGGCTTCGATGCCGCCCACGCGCTGAAGGCCAACAGCCTGGCCATCGTCCTGCTCAGCCTCGGCTGCATCGCCGCCGGCGCGCTGGCCGACCGCTTCGGCGCCGGCAGGGTGTTCGTCGTCGGCAGCCTGCTGCTGGCCGCCGGCGGCAGTTTCGCCGCCACCGCCTACGTCTCCAACGAGAAGGACGACAACCTCAGCGTGATCGACCTGGACAGCCTGACGGTCACCGCCACCCTGCCGGTGGGCAAGCGCCCGCGCGGGCTGGCGCTGTCACGCGACAACACGCTGCTGTACATCTGCGCCAGCGATTCGGACAGCGTGCAGGTGATGGACCTGGCGACGCGCAAGATCATCAGAGACCTGCCCTCCGGCGCCGACCCCGAGCAGTTCGCCCTGCACCCCAACGACCGCTGGCTGTACATCTCCAACGAGGACGATGCACTGGTCACGGTGGTCGACACCCAGAGCAGCCAGGTGCTGGCGCAGATCGACGTCGGCGTCGAGCCCGAAGGCATGGCGGTCAGCCCGGACGGCAAGTGGGCGATCAACACCAGCGAAACCACCAACATGCTGCACTGGATCGACACCGCCACCCAGACCCTGGTGGACAACACCCTGGTCGACCAGCGCCCGCGTCATGTCGAGTTCAACCACGACGGCAGTCAGCTGTGGGCCTCGGCGGAAATCGGCGGCACCGTGAGCGTGGTCGACGTGGCCACGCGCAAGATCGTCAAGACGCTGCGCTTCGAGATCAAGGGCGTGCACCCGGACAAGGTGCAGCCGGTGGGCGTCAGGCTGACCCGCGACGGCAAGTACGCCTTCGTCGCCCTCGGCCCGGCCAACCACGTGGCGGTGGTGGATGCGAAAACCTTCGAGGTGCTCGATTACCTGCTGGTCGGTCGGCGCGTCTGGCACATGGCGTTCAACCCCGACGAGAGCCTGCTGCTGGCCACCAACGGCATCAGCGGCGATGTCTCGGTGATCGACGTGAAGGCGCTCAAGGTGACCAAATCGATCAAGGTCGGCCGCTATCCCTGGGGCGTGGTGGTGACGCCATGAGCGCGCTGGAAGTCGAGGACGTCGGATTTTCCTACGGCGCCCGGCGCGCACTGGACGGCGTCGGCTTCAGCCTGCCGGCCGGGCACTTCTGCGCCCTGCTCGGCCCCAACGG
>DIEE01000034.1 GCA_002418465.1 Pseudomonas sp. UBA5782
GAGGACCCCGGCTACCCGTATGCCCGCGCGCTGCTCGAAGGCGCCGGCGCGCGGATCGTGCCGCTGCCGGTGGACGGCGAAGGCCTGCGCGTGGATGTCGGCCTGCAGCATGCGGCGAACGCGCGCTTCGCCGTGGTCACGCCGTCGCACCAGAGCCCGCTCGGGGTTTCCCTGTCGCTGCCGCGGCGCCTGGCGCTGCTCGACTGGGCGAACGCCGCCGGCGCCTGGATCATCGAGGACGACTACGACAGCGAATACCGCTACCAGGGCCGTCCGCTGCCGGCGCTGAAGAGCCTCGACCGCCAGGGCCGCGTGCTCTACACCGGCACCTTCAGCAAGGTGCTGTTCCCCGGCCTGCGCCTGGCCTACCTTGTGGTTCCGCAAAGCCAGGTGGTGGCGTTCGCCCGCAGCGCGGAAGTCTTCCAGCAGCACTGCCCGGCGCTGCTGCAGGCGACCGTGGCCGACTTCCTCGGCCAGGGCCACTTCGCCCGCCATCTGCGCAAGATGCGCAGCCTCTATGCCGTGCGCCGCGGCTACCTGATCGACGCCTTGCACGAGGCCTTCGGCGAACGCCTGCGCATCGACCTGCAGGCCGGCGGCATCCAGTTGCTCGCACAGCTGGACGCTGGCGAGGACGACCGCGCGCTGGCCGAACGGATCAACGCCTGCGGCATCGGCGTGCACGCACTGTCGAACTGGACGCTGGAGGAACGCCACCCGCCGGGCCTGCTGATGGGCTTCACCAACCTCGCCAACGCCGACCAGGCACGCAGCGTGGTGAACCGGATGAAGGCGGCGATGCAGTTGCCCGCACTGCCGTAGGGCAGGATCGACAACCTGAGGCGGGCGCAACCCGCGACCGCGGCCACACAAACACCGCAACGCGAGTTGCACCCGCCCTACGGAAACGAAAAAGCCCGCTCGATAGCGGGCTCGATGGGTGCCGGCCGATCAGCTCGACAGGTACGAGGAGCGCGTCAGGCCCAGGCGCAGTGCGTCCAGGTACTGGGTGCGCTCGCGTGCGCTGAGGCGCGCGCCGGCGACCTTGTCGCGGTAGTAGTTCATCAGGCCTTCGGGCGACAGGTGCACGTAGCGCAGCATGTCCTCGATGGTGTCGTGGGTCTCGATGCCGCCGTGGCGCACGCTGCCGTCGGGGTCCTGGTAGACGTTCACCGAGTCGGTGTCGCCGAACAGGTTGTGCATGTCGCCGAGGATTTCCTGGTAGGCGCCGACCAGGAACACACCGAGCAGGTAGTCCTCGCCCTCGCGAACCTCGTGCACCGGCAGGCTGGTCTCGATGCTCTGCTCGTCGATGTACTGCTTGATCTTGCCGTCGGAGTCGCAGGTCAGGTCCTGCAGCACCGCGCGGCGCAGCGGCTCCTCGCTCAGCCGCTGCAGCGGCATGATCGGCAGGATCTGCCCGATCGCCCAGGTGTCCGGCAGGCTCTGGAACACCGAGAAGTTGCAGATGTACTTGTCGGCGAGCTTGTCGTTGAGGTCGTCCAGCACCTGGCGGTGCGAGCGCTGGCGGGCCTTGAGCTGGTTGTACAGGCGCCGGCAGATGGCGTAGTAGCTCTGCTCGGCGAGGGCCTTCTGCGCGAGGTTGAGCTTGCCCACCGAGTACTGCGCGGACACCTCGCCGATGTAGTGGGTGGCGCGCCAGTAGGTTTCCGCGACCATCTCCGGATCGGTCGGGCCGAGCAGATCGAGCAGGTCCTGCACCGCCTCGGGCTGTTCCTGCGACGGGTCGATCTCCGGGATGTCGTCGTTGTGCTGCTCGACGTCGGTCACCTGCACCACCAGCACCGCGTGGTGCGCGGTCATCGCCCGGCCGCTCTCGGAGAAGATGTGCGGGTGGGGGATTTCCTGGCGGTCGCAGAATTCCTTGAGCATGCCGACCACGCTGGCGGCGTAGTCGTCGATGTCGTAGTTGATCGAGCTGGCGTTGCGCGAGTGGGTACCGTCGTAGTCCACCCCGAGGCCGCCGCCGACGTCGATGTGGTCCACCGGCAGGCCCAGCGCGCGCAGCTCGCCGTAGTAGCGGATGGCTTCGCGGAAGCCCTTGCGGTAGTCGGCCAGGTTGGCGATCTGCGAGCCCATGTGGAAGTGCAGCAGGCGCACGCCCTGATCCAGCCCGGCCTGCTTGAAGCGCTCGACCACCGACAGCAGCTGCGCCGCGGAAAGGCCGAACTTGGACTTCTCGCCCCCGGTGTCCGCCCACTTGGACGAGGCCAGCGAGGACAGCCGCACCCGCAGGCCGACCTGCGGCAGCAGCTTCAGCTCGGCGGCCTCCTCGATCACCAGCTGGACCTCGGATTCCTTCTCGATGACGATGAACACGTTGTGGCCGAGTTTCTGCCCCATCAGCGCCAGGCGGATGAACTCGCGGTCCTTGTAGCCATTGCAGACGATGGTGCCGCCCTTCGGCGCCAGCGCCAGCACGGCCATCAGCTCGGGCTTGGAACCGGCTTCCAGGCCGATCGACACATCGCGCGTGGCGATGATGTTCTCCACCACCGCTTCCTGCTGGTTGACCTTGATCGGGTACAGCGCGGTGTACTGGGCGTTGTATTCGAGGCGCTCGATGTTCGCGTCGAAGGCGCCGGTGAGCTTGCGCACACGGTCCTGCAGGATGTCCGGGAAGCGCACCAGCAGCGGCAGCGACAGCCCCGACTCGCGCAGCTGGCCGACCAGCGCCTGCATGTCGATCGGCGCATCGTCGCGGCCACCGCGCGGGCGTACTTCCACTTCGCCGCCGTCGCCAACGGCGAAATAACCGGCTCCCCAATGGCGAATGCCATAGACACTGCGGCTGTCCGCCACCGTCCAGCTGCTGCCATCGTCCTTGCGCGTACGTCGTGCGGCCATCGGTTCCCCCTCGGAAATGGGCTGGGCCTGCCCGCTTCGGTCGGGGACAGGTTATGCATGGTTAGTTACAAACGATCAGGTATCGACCGGCGGCCGGATACCGAAGTTTAGTTATTCGTCCCGGCGTGACGCCGGGCGGGGTGGAGGGCGGCTCAGCCGCCGGACTTCTTGGCCTTGAAGCCGCGCTTGATCAGCTCGTCGATGAGCAGCTGGACGTGATCGCCCTGGATCTCGATCACACCCTCCTTCAACCCGCCGCCGCAACCGCAGCGTTTCTTCAGGGCGCTGGCCAGCTCCTTGAGCGGCTCCTCGGCGAGCGGCACGCCGCTGATGGTGGTCACCGTCTTGCCGCCGCGACCCTTGGTTTCGCGGCGCACGCGGGCGATGCCGTCTCCGGCCGGAACGGCGCTCTGCCTGCAGATGCAGGCATCCACGGGCTGGTTGCAATCCGGGCAGTGCCGGCCGCTGTCGGTGGAATACACCAGGCCGCCGAGGGCGGAC
The DNA here is from genome assembly GCA_002418465.1 of Pseudomonas sp. UBA5782. Classification (GTDB taxonomy): domain Bacteria; phylum Pseudomonadota; class Gammaproteobacteria; order Pseudomonadales; family Pseudomonadaceae; genus Pseudomonas_O. Next base: position 3,370 of record DIEE01000034.1, read on the forward strand.
AGTGAGGCAGCTTTCTTGACCACCGGCTTGTTCCTCATAGGGGTCAGGATAGCGACTGGTCACCGGCGAAAAGCGTGCGGGCAACCGCGAGGCCCCACTCAGGCAGGGGCAGCGCAAACCCGCGCAGGGCGCGGGCGGAAAAGGCCGCGCAATTTAGCAGCAATGAGCGCAAATGCTAATAGGAAATTGCAGCCGATTCAGACGCCGCGGCACAGCTCGAAGGCTTCCAGCGAATCCGGGCAATAGGGCTTTTCGCGCAGCTCGGCGAGCACCTGCCGCCGGTCGATGAAGCGCGCCTCAATCACTTCCTCGGGCTGCAGACGCAGGGCGCCGTCCCAGACCGCGGAAAACACCGCCGCCCAGATGCGGTTGCCGGGATGATCGAAGAAGAACCGCCCGTGATCGCGCAAGCTCACCCCGGCCACGCCCAGCTCCTCCTCCAGCTCGCGGGCGGCGCCCTCGGCGTAGCTCTCGTCTGCGCCGAGCATGCCGCCGGCGGCGACGTCCCAGTAGCCTGGATACAGTGCCTTGCTCAGGCTGCGCCGATGCACGCAGAGATCACCGCTGGAGTTGAACAGCAGCACGAAGCAGGCCCGGCCGATCAGCCCGCGGGTACGCAACTCGGCGCGGGTTACGCTACCGAGCGGGCGATCCGCCTCGTCGACCCAGACCACCTGCTCGGCGTCGGAGGCCGCGCGATGCGCCTGTTCCGCGCTGAGCGGCATCGATCAGCCCTGCTCCAACAGGTTGCGCAGGTCGATCACCGCAGCGTTGGCGCGCGAGATGTAGTTGGCCATCACCAGCGAATGGTTGGCGAGAATCCCGTAGCCGCTGCCGTTCAGTACCATCGGGCTCCACAGCGGCTCCTGCGCGGCTTCCAGCTCGCGGATCACCTGGCGCACGCTGATGGTGGCGTTCTTCTTCGCCAGCACGTCGGCGAAATCCACCTCGATGGCGCGCAGCAGGTGCGACAGCGCCCAGGCCTGGCCACGCGCCTCGTAGAACACGTTGTCGATCTGCAGCCACGGCGTCTCGACGGTTTCCTCGCTGACCTTGGGCACTTCGCCCGGACGCACTTCGGCGAGGTTGACGTCGGTGTTCAGGCGCACCCGGCCGACGCTGGCGGACAGCCGCTGCGACAGCGAGCCAAGCCGCGTGGCGACGTCGCCCATCCAGTTGTTCAGGTTGTCGGCACGGGTATAGAACTGCGCGTTGCCCTGGTTCGGGTCGGACAGCCGCGCCAGGTAGCGGTCCAGCGACTTGATGCCCTCGCGGTATTCGCTCTCCGCCGCCGGCAGCGCCCAGCTGCGGTTGTCGAAGTTGAAGCGCGGCTCGGCCTTGGCCAGGTCGCCATCCTCGGTGGACTGCGACTGCGAACGGGCGAAGTCCTTGCGCAGCGCCCGGGACAGGTCGCGCACCTGCACCAGCACGCCGTATTCCCAGCTCGGCATGTTGTCCAGCCAGAGGCCGGGCGGCAGCTTGTCGTTGGACAGGTAGCCGCCGCGCTTGTCGAGCAGCGTGCTGGCCACCTCTTTCAGCGTTTCCACCGTGGTATAGCCGATCACCATCTGCCGCTGCGCGCCCTGCGCCGCGGCCTGGGCGTGCTGCTGCACGGGGAACAGGTCGGGTTCCTGGCTCCAGTACCAGCCGACCACCAGCGCCGCCAGCAGGTAGATCGCCAGCAGCGCCGCCAGGCCGCGCAACAGCAGCCCGCCGGGCGCCGAGCGCTTGTCGAGTGTGTCTTCGCTGCGTGGCGCGCTATCGCTGCCGCGTGTCTTCCAGTCCAACATGGCGTATTCCTTGCTGTTCGAATGCATGTCTTCGACCGCAGCCCGGCTTCAGGGTTGCGCTCCATCGCGCCACTATAAGGCATGCATGCCCGCGCCCCGGCGCAAAAGTCCCACGCAGAGCGTGCGGCTGGCAGACGACCAAATAAAAAAGTGACGCCAAAGGATCGGCGGTGATGTAAGCGAACGCATACAGTGGTAGCATCGCGCCATCACGCTGAGCGAGTACGTCCAGCGTTGCACCCTTAAGATACGGGCCATGAGCGACCACGAAGATCCCAGCCGCGATCGACTGAAGAACCACTTTGCCCAACGCGTGATCCATCAGGCGCGGCAAGTGCTGGAAGTCTGGCAGCGGCTGCAGGCAAGCGAATGGAACGCCGGCGACATGCGCGAGCTGGTCGAGGCGAACACGCGCCTGCTGCGTTACGCCGAGCGCTTCGATCAGGACGAGCACGCCCAGCTGGCGCGGCGCATCGCCACCAGCCTGGAAAGCGTCGAAGCCAACCGCGGCCGCCTGAACAGCCCGTTGATCAGCGAAATCCACCAGCTCATGCAGCGCCTGTCGCGCACCGGCCTGCGCCACGGCGACCCGGCGGAAACCTTCCTGCCGCCGCTGCGCAAGCCGGTCTACCTGGCGCTGCAGGACCACGAACGCGGCGAGCGCCTGGCCCAGCAGCTGGAATTCTTCGGCCTGGCGGCGCAGTCGCTGCACAGCCCAGTCGAGTTCCGCGCGGCGATGAGCGAACGCCATCCGGCCGCGATCGTCATGGAAGTCGACTTCGGCGGTCATGCCGCCGGCCTGACCCTGGCCGAGGAAGCCCAGCAGGGCCTCGAGCAGAAAATCCCCGTGCTGTTCTTCAGCCACGACGAAACCGACGCGACGACGCGCCTCGCCGCGGTGCGTGCCGGCGGCCAGGAGTTCTTCACCGGTGCCATCGACGCCTCCAGCCTGCTGGAAAAGATCGAGATCCTCACCCGCACCGCGCACTACGAACCCTACAAGGTGCTGGTGGTGGACGACTCGCGCGCCCAGGCCACGCACACCGAGCGCGTGCTCAACAGCGCCGGCATCGTCACCCGCACCCTCACCGAGCCGATCAGGGCGATGGCCGAGCTGGCCGAATTCCAGCCCGACCTGATCATCCTCGACATGTACATGCCCGAGTGCACCGGCACCGAGCTGGCCAAGGTAATCCGCCAACACGAGCGCTACGTCAGCGTGCCGATCATCTACCTGTCCGCCGAGGACGACCTCGACAAGCAGCTCGACGCCATGAGCGAAGGCGGCGACGACTTCCTCACCAAGCCGATCAAGCCGCGCCACCTGATCGCCACCGTGCGCACCCGCGCCACCCGCGCGCGCAGCCTCAAGGCGCGCATGGTCCGCGACAGCCTGACCGGCCTGTACAACCACACGCACACCCTGCAATTGCTCGAAGACGCCCGCGCCCGCGCCCGCCGCGAGGGCAAGCCGCTGACCTTCGCCATGCTCGACATCGACCACTTCAAGAAGGTCAACGACACCTACGGCCACCCCATGGGCGACCGCGTGATCAAGAGCCTCGCGCTGTTCCTCAAGCAGCGCCTGCGCAAGACCGACCACATCGGCCGCTACGGCGGCGAAGAGTTCGCTGTGGTCCTGCCGGACACCAACGCCGAAGCCGCCTTCAAGGTACTCGACGACATCCGCCGGCGCTTCGCCGAAATCCGCTACCCGGCGCAACCGCACGACCTCTCCTGCACTTTCAGCTGCGGCATCGCCGAGCTCGGCCCGGACATGGAGATCAAACTTCTCTCCAGCCAGGCCGACCAGGCGCTCNNGTTTCAAGACTGAGCGGCCCGCGCACCGCGGCCGTGTGACGCACCTCGCACTGTCATTAGATTGAAATCAAACGGCAATAACCTCCAGACCTACCCTCACGTCGTGTGTCGAGGTCCGGATGCGCCTGAAGCTGCTCACCACCATCAATACCCTCCTGCTGATCACCGCCTGCCTCGCGCTGGGCGCTACCTTGTGGTGGTCGCAGGGTGCGCTGGAGCGTCCCTATCAATTGATGGAGCGCTACCAGGGGCTGTCGCGGGACTTCCGCGAGCAGGTCGCCGACAACGTCCAGCGCTACCTGGCCAGCGGCGATGCCGTGCATCACGCCGAGGCCAGCCGCGCGCTTGAGGAGTTGGCCACGGCGCTGGATGCGCTGCCCGATGGTTTTGCCCAGAGCCTGCGCCCGAGCCTCGACGAGCTGCGCCAGTTCGCGGCCGGCGAGCTGCTCGCCGCTGGCAAGCTGGCCGGCGACCCACAGGGATTGCTGCTGCAGGCCGAGCGCGAGATGAGCGGCGCGCTGGAGGCACTGTCCGGCTACGCCGCGCAGAGCGATGCCGGCGGCGCCCGCGATTATGCCGAGCCGCTGTTCGAGGCCTCGCGCCATCTGCTGCGGCTAAGCCATGCGCGCGGGCGCCTGGTCGGCAGCGCGCG
>DIEE01000011.1:0-272 GCA_002418465.1 Pseudomonas sp. UBA5782
TGTATGCCGCCGCCGCCCAGCAGCAGGCCACCCGCGAGATCACCTGGGTCGGTGGAGGGGCGACCCTCGGCGCGCTGCTGCTGTTGCTGCTGTCGTTCCGCCGGCTGCGCGTGCTGCTGGCGTTCTTCCCGGTGCTGGCGGCGCTGCTCGCCGGCTGCGTGGCCTGCGTGGCGCTGTTCGGCCATATCAACGTGCTGACCCTGGTCCTGGGCAGCAGCCTGATCGGCGTGGCCTCGGATTACCCGCTGCACTACCTGTCGAAAAGCTGGGGC
>DIEE01000011.1:463-21096 GCA_002418465.1 Pseudomonas sp. UBA5782
CGCGCCGCTGCTGCTAGCCGTCGGTGCATTCTGCGTGTTCGGCCTGATGCGCCTTGAAGTGCACAACGACCTGCGCCAGTGGATCGGCGGTTCGCCGCGCTTGCTGGAGAAGGCCAAGGCCGTGGCGAAGATCACCGGCGTGCAGCCCACCAGCCAGTTCTTCCTGGTGCGTGGCGACGACCAGACCCAGTTGCTCGAACGCCAGGCCGCGCTGGCCGCGCGCCTGGATCGCCTGGTAGCCGACGGCACGCTGGCCGGCTACCAGGCACTGCCGCAACTGCTCGCCACCCCGGCGCAACAGCAGCGCCTGCGCCAGGCGCTGCCCGCACTGGCGCAGCATTGGCAGCCGTTGATCGACCTCGGCATACCGCGCGAGGCGCTGGACGACGAACTGCGCGAGCTTCAGGCACTGCCCGAGCAGGACATCGATGCGGCACTCGCCGGCCCGTTCGGCGAGCCGTGGCGCTCGCTCTGGCTGGGCGCCAACGGCGATCAGGTCGCGGCGCTGGTGAGCCTGCGCGGTCTGAGCGACGCCACTCTGCTCGCCGCCCAGGCCGAAGGACTCGAAGGCGTGCGTCTGGTCGACCGCCTGGGCGAGCTGAACCGGCTGTTCGCCGCCACCCAGGTCAGCGCCACCGAGCTGAAGCTGTTGTCCTGCCTGCTGATCCTCGTACTGCTGGTGTTTCCCTTCGGCCTGAAAGGCGCGCTGCGCGTGGTCCTGCTGCCACTGCTGGCGGCACTCTGCAGCCTCGCCAGCCTCGGCTGGCTGGGGCAGCCGCTGACCCTGTTCAGCCTCTTCGGCCTGCTGCTGGTGACCGCCATCGGCGTGGATTACGCGATCCTGATGCGCGAGCGCATCGGCGGCTCGGCGGCCAGCCTGCTCGGCGTGCTGCTCTCGGCGCTGACCACCTGGCTCTCCTTCGGCCTGCTGGCGCTGTCGAGCACTCCCGCGGTCAGCAACTTCGGCCTCGCCGTGGGCTTGGGCCTGGTCTTCGCCACGCTTTTCGCGCCCTGGGCCGGACATGCCGGCCACACCAACACATTCCGTCCCGAGGAGGTTAAAGAATGACCGTCCTGCTGATCTGGCTCGCCCTGCTCCTGCTGTTCGCCGGCGGCACCTGGCTGGGCGCCCGCCTCGGCCTGCTGCCGATCGTCAGCCAGTTGCTGCTGGCGATGCTCGGTTTACCGCTGCTGGTACTCGGCTGGATCGAGCCGCACGCGCAGATCGCCGCCAGCCAGCTGGTCGAACCGCACTGGCTGAAGAGCCTCTACGGGCTGAGTTTCGCCCTGCTGCTGGGCTACATCCTCAGCGACGTGGTGGACCTGCGCCTCAGCCCGGAAAGCCTGAAGATCGCCCTGCCGAGCTTCTTCGTGCCGTTCTTCTGCGGCCTCGCCTGCGCACTCTGGCTGTTGTCGCCGCTGCCCTGGCTGAGCGCCGTATCGATCGGCCTGCTGTTCTCGATCACCGCGATCCCGGTGCTCTATCTGTACCTGCAGGGCATCGGCTACGACCCCGCTGCCACCCGGCGACTGATGCACTCGGCGATCCTCATGGACCTGATGTGCTGGAGCCTGTTCGCCCTGGCGCAAGGCAGCGCCAACCCGCAGAACCTCATCTGGCCGCTGCTCGCCGCGGCACTGCCGCTGCTGCTCAAGACCCTGCGCCTGCGCCACGGGCTGGCCTATAGCCTGCCGTTCTTCGCCCTGATGCTGCTGTTCCAGCAGTTGCAGATGAACGCGCTGATCTTCGGCATCGGCTATCTGCTCTGCCTCGCATGGCTGCGCCAGCCGTTCGTTCTGCCGCTGAGCGCGACCATGCTGCGCCGGGTGCAGAACGGCTTCGCGATTCCGCTGATCCTCTCCTACGGCATCCTGCAGATCGACTTCCGCCAGGCCGTCAGCGGCTACTCCTGGTTCTATCTGGGCGCCCTGCTGGCGCTGCCGGTGCTGGCCAAGCTAGCCGGCAACTGGATCGGGCTGGGCTGGGCGCAACCGGGCCTGCCGCTGGCGTTGCGCTGGCGCGAGAGCCTGCTGCTGAACATTCGCGGCTTGACCGAGATCGTCTTCCTCAACCTGCTTTTCCAGCAGCATCTGCTCGACTCATTGCTCTACTTCAGTCTGATGCTGATGAGCCTGTTCTCCACGCTGCTGCCGGCGCTGCTCGGCATCCGTCGCCCCTATCCCATGCCTTCATTGAAAAGGAATTCCCATGGCAACCTCTGAACTGCAACAACGCCAGGTCGTGATCATCGGTGCGGGCCCTTCCGGCGCCATCGCCGGCGCATTGCTCAAGCGCCAGGGCCATGACGTGCTGATCATCGAGCGCCAGCGTTTCCCGCGTTTCTCCATCGGCGAAAGCCTGCTCTCCCACTGCCTGGACTTCGTCGAGGAAGCGGGCATGCTCGAGACCGTCGAAGCGGCCGGGTTCCAGCGCAAGAACGGCGCTGCCTTCGCCTGGGGCGAGCAACGCACGGCGTTCGACTTTCGCGAAAAATTCACCCCCGGCAAGGACTGGACCTTCCAGGTGCAACGCGGGCATTTCGACCAGATCCTCGCTGACGAAGCCGCGCGCCAGGGTGTGGAAATCCGCTACGAAGAGGAAATCGTCGCCGCCGACTTCAACGGCGAGACGCCGAGCCTCGACGTGCGCCGCCTGGACGGCAGCAGCTACCGCGTCGAATGCACCTTCGTCCTCGACGGCAGCGGTTACGGTCGCGTCCTGCCGCGTCTTCTCGATCTCGAGGCGCCGTCCTGCCTGCCGGTCCGCCAGGCCGTGTTCACCCACATCGAAGACCGCATCGACGATGCCGGTTTCGACCGCGAGAAGATCCTCATCACCACCCACCCTGAGCTGCGCGACGTCTGGTTCTGGACCATCCCCTTCAGCAACGGCCGCTGTTCGCTGGGGGTGATCGCCGACCCGGCCTACATTGCCGAACGCCCGAGCGACCTGGATGCCTGTCTGAAGCGCTTCGTGGAGGAAACCCCGAGCCTCGCCGGCTTATTGCAAAACGCGGTCTGGGACACCCCGGCGCGCAAGATCGACGGCTACTCGGCCAACGTGAAAAGCCTGCATGGCAAAGGCTTCGCACTGCTGGGCAACGCCGCCGAGTTCCTCGACCCGGTGTTCTCCTCCGGCGTGACCATTGCGATGCGCTCGGCAAGCATGGCCGCGGGCCTGCTGCATCGTCAGCTCGAGGGTGAGCACGTGGACTGGGAAAGCGATTTCGCCAAACCGCTGAAACGCGGTGTCGACGCCTTCCGCGCCTACGTCGAGGGTTGGTACGATGGGAGCTTCCAGGACGTGATCTATTACCACGGCTCATCCGACGACATCCGCCGGATGATCTGCTCGATCCTGGCCGGCTACGCCTGGGACCAGAACAACCCGTACGTCACCGAACCCCAGCGCCGTCTGCGCGTGCTGGCCGAAATCTGCGCACCGCAAGCGCCCGCCTGACAAGAGATTGCCATGACCCGCGCCGCCGCCACCTACGTCGAGGAAACCCGCTTCGGTTTCTGGTTCCTGCAGAGCCATACCTGGCAGCACCACGTTCTGCGGGTGGCGATCGACGACCTGCAGCGCCTGCTCGACGCGCCCCTGCCCAGTGAAGCCTGCCTGCTCGACGCCGGTTGCGGCCAGGGCAAGTCGTTCGGCCTGCTGCAACGGGCGTTCGCGCCGGCTCGGATCATCGGCCTCGACGCCGACCCTCACAGCCTGGAATGCGCCCGCGCGGAAGCCGGGCGTCTGAAGCTCGATGTCGAACTGATTGCCAGCGACTGCGCGCGGATCGAGTTGGCGGACGCCAGCGTGGACGTGCTTTTCTGCCATCAGACCTTCCATCATCTGGTCGAGCAGGAACGCGCCCTGGCCGAATTCTGGCGCGTGCTCAAGCCAGGCGGCTGGCTGCTGTTCGCCGAATCGACCAAGGCCTACATCGACACCTGGGTCATCCGCTGGCTGTTCCGCCATCCGATGCAGGTGCAGAAAAGCGCCGCCCAGTACCTCGACATGCTGCATGCGCAAGGCTTCGCCTTCGGCGCCGGCAATGTCTCCTACCCCTATCTCTGGTGGAGTCGCTCCAGCGACTTCGGCCTGCTCGAACGCTTCGGCCTGCAACGACCGAAAGCCTTCGGCCAGCGCGAGGAAACCCTGGTCAACGTCGCGGCGCGCAAACCGCTGGCGAGCCCGGACGCATGAATGCCGCACGCCTGTGCCTGCCTTTCTGGCTGGCCCTGATCGTCCTTTCTGGTTGCGCCGCCAGGGCGCCGCTGCCGACCCGGCCGGCGCAGCTCGACCTGCCGCTGCAGCTGCACGTACAGCGCCAGGAGGATGGACAGAGCCAGGACTGGCTGCTGGTCATCCAGGGTGAAGGCGCCGCATTGCGCTGGTCACTGCTCGACCCCCTTGGAATCCCGCTGTCGCGACAACGGCTGCTCGACGGCGAGTGGCAGAACGACGGCTTGCTGCCGCCGAACGCCGAGGCCCGCGAGCTGTTTGCCGCGCTGCTGTTCGCCCTCACGCCTGCCGACCAGCTCGTCCGGCAATACCCGCAGGCACGCACGCTGGACAACCAGCGCCTGCTCGACAGCCGGCAGCCCGCTTGGCGCGTGGACTTTCGCCAGCCGTTGGATTTCGACCTGCGCGTCGGCACGCAACTGAGCTACCGGATCAACTCCCTCGAGGCCACGCTGTGAGCGCCTATCTCGACGCCCTGGGCGTGATCTGCGCCCTGGGCCAGGGCAAGCGCGCGGTGCTCGACAACCTGCTCGCCGGCAACAGCCCCGGCATGCGCGTCCAGGCCGGCTGGCTGCCCGAGCGCAGCGTTCCGGTGGGCGCGGTGGACACCGAGTTGCCGGCGATGCCGCCCGGATTCGCCGAGCGCAACACGCGCAACAACCGCCTGCTGCTGGCCGCGGCGCTGGAGATCGAAGGCGACATCCGCCAGGCCATCGAGCGTCACGGTGCTCAGCGCATCGGCGTAGTCCTCGGCACCAGCACCACCGGCATCCATGAAGCCAGCCAGGGCATCGCCGCGCTGCTGCACGACGGTGCATTCCCGCCCGAATACAGCTATCGCCACCAGGAACTGGCCGCGCCAGCCGCCTTCCTCGCCGACTGGTTGCAGCTGAGCGGCCCGACCTACTCTATCTCCACAGCCTGCACCTCCAGCGGCCGCGCGCTGCTCAGCGCACGCCGATTGCTCGATCTGGGCGTGTGCGACGCGGTGCTGTGCGGCGGGGTCGACTCGCTGTGCGGCCTGACGCTGAACGGCTTCGACGCCCTGGAGGCACTGAGCGACGAAACCTGCAATCCGTTCTCGCGCCAGCGCAAGGGCATCAACATCGGCGAAGGCGCCGCGTTGTTCCTGATGACCCGCGAGCCGTCGGCGAGCGCCGCGCCCATCGCACTGCTGGGAGCCGGCGCCAGTTCCGATGCGCACCATATCTCCGCACCGGAGCCGACGGGCCGTGGCGCATTGCTGGCGATGCGCACGGCGCTGAAAAGCGCCGCCCTGGATGCCGGGCAAATTGATTACCTGAACCTGCACGGCACGGCGACCACGCAAAACGATGCGATGGAAAGCCTGGCCGTGGCCGAACTGTTCCCCGAGGGCGTCCCCTGCTCGTCGAGCAAGCCGCTGAGCGGGCACACGCTCGGCGCCGCCGGAGCCCTAGAAGCGGCGTTCTGCTGGCTGTGCCTGGGCCTGGGCAATCGCGACAGCCTTCTCCCGCCGCAGGTCTGGGACGGACTCGTCGACCCGGCCCTCCCGCGCCTGAACCTGGTTGCCCCCGGCAGCGTCGCGAGCAGGCCGCTGCGTTACCTGATGAGCAACTCCTTCGCCTTTGGCGGCAACAACGTCAGCCTGATCCTCGGCCTCGTCGAGCCGGAGGGCGGCGCATGATCGCCTGGCCCATCGCCGACCTTCTGCCGCACGCCGGCGACATGATCCTGCTCGACGGCGTCGAGCGCTTTGATGCCGAAAGCGTCGTCACCTACCTGCAGGTACGCGCCGGTGGTCTGCTCAACGCCGCCGACGGCAGCCTGCCGGCCTGGGTCGGTATCGAGCTGATGGCACAGAGCGTCGCCGCCTTCGCCGGTTGCCAGGCGCGCCAGGCCGGGCAGCCGGTGGAGCTCGGCTTCCTTCTCGGTACGCGCAGTTTCCAGTGCAACGTCGACGCCTTCCCGGTCGACGCCCACTTAAGCATCCGTGCACTGCGCTCGCTACAGGACGACAGCGGCATGGGCGTCTTCGAGTGCCATCTGGACGGGCCCGGCATCCACGCCGAGGCACGCCTCAACGTTTTCCGCCCGCCTGAAGTGGCGCGCTATCTACAGGAAACACCGCAATGACTGAAGCCATTCTCGTCACCGGCTCCAGCCGCGGCATCGGCCGCGCCACCGCCCTGCGGCTGGCGCGCGCCGGCCATGACATCGTGCTGCACTGCCGCAGCCGTCTCGACGAAGCGCAGGCGGTGCGGGAGTCCATTCGCGCCCTCGGCCGCGAAGCACGCATCCTGCAGTTCGACATCGCCGACCGCGCCGCCTGCCGCAGCGCGCTGGAGGCCGATGTCGAAGCGCACGGCGCCTATTACGGTGTGGTCTGCAACGCCGGCCTGACCCGCGACGGCGCCTTCCCCGCACTGAGCGACGATGACTGGGACCAGGTGCTGCGGACCAACCTGGACGGTTTCTACAACGTCCTGCAGCCACTGAGCATGCCGATGATCCGCCGCCGCAAACCGGGGCGCATCGTCTGCATCACCTCGGTCTCCGGTCTGATCGGCAACCGCGGCCAGGTCAACTACAGCGCCTCCAAGGCCGGCGTCATCGGTGCGGCCAAGGCCCTGGCGATCGAACTGGGCAAGCGTCGGATCACCGTCAACTGCGTCGCGCCGGGGCTGATCGACACCGACATGCTGGATGAGAACGTACCCGTCGAGGAGCTGTTGAAGATGATTCCCGCACAACGCATGGGCACTCCGGAAGAAGTGGCCGGTGCGGTGAACTTCCTCATGTCCGAGGAAGCGGCGTACATCACCCGCCAGGTGATCTCGGTGAATGGAGGATTGTGCTGATGGCCTGCAAACGCGTGGTCGTTACCGGCATGGCCGGCATCACCTCATTGGGCAGCGACTGGCCGACGATCCTGGAGAACTTCCAGGCCGGCAGGAGCGGCATACGGCGGATGGACGAGTGGGACCGCTACACCGAGCTGAATACACGCCTGGGTGGTCCGATCGACGATTTTTCCGTGCCCAAACACTGGACGCGCAAGCAGCTGCGCAGCATGGGCCGGGTGTCGCGCCTGGCGGTGCTGGCCGCAGAGCGCGCGCTGGACGACGCCGGTCTGCTCGACGACCCGAGCATTCGCGATGGCCGCATGGGCGTGGCCTGCGGCTCCTCGACCGGCAGCACCGACGAGGTGAAGGCCTTCGGCAATATGCTGATCAACGCCGTGGCCGACGGCCTCAATGCCAACTCCTACGTGCGTATGATGCCGCACACCACGGCGGCCAACATCAGCATCTTCTTCGGCCTCAAGGGCCGCGTGATCCCCACCTCCAGCGCCTGCACCAGTGGCAGCCAGGGCATCGGCTATGCCTATGAGGCGATCAAGTTCGGCCGCCTGCCGATGATGCTCGCCGGCGGCGCCGAGGAGCTCTGCGCCACCGAGGCGATGGTCTTCGATGCGCTCTATGCCACCAGCCTGAAGAACGACGCGCCACACACTTCGCCGCGCCCTTACGACAGCCAGCGCGACGGCCTGGTGATCGGCGAGGGCGGCGGCATCCTGGTGCTCGAGGAGTTGGAGCACGCGCTGGCCCGTGGCGCGCGCATCCACGCGGAAATCGTCGGCTTCGGCAGCAATGCCGACGGCCAGCACATCACCAAGCCGGAGCAGGCGACCATGCGCCGGGCAATGGAACTGGCCCTGGAAGATGCCGAGCTGGCGCCGCAGGCCATCGGCTACGTCAACGGCCACGGCACCGCCACCGAGCAGGGCGATATCGCCGAAACGCTGGCCACCAGCGAGCTGTTCGGCACGCGCATGCCGATCAGCTCGCAGAAGAGTTTTCTCGGCCATACCCTCGGCGCCTGTGGCGCGCTGGAGTCGTGGTTCTCCATCGAGATGATGAACAGCGATCTCTACATTCACACGCTGAACCTGGGCGAAATCGATCCGCGCTGCGGCGAACTCGACTATCTCCGCGGCGAGCCACGGAGAATGAGCCACGAATACGTGGTCAATAACAACTTCGCATTCGGCGGGGTGAACACCTCACTGGTTTTCCGCCGCTGGCGCTGACATCGATGTAGGAATGTCGCCGTCACACAACCTGCAAGACCCAGCTCATCAAGGAGACGATATGCAAAAGAAAACTCTGATCATCGCCGCTCTGTGCCTCAGCGCGCTCCCCGCCATCAGCCAGGCACGCGATACCACGCACTACCTGCCGTTCGATGCCGTGGTCGCCCAGGCGACCCAGGCCGGCAAGCTCGATGGCAGCGTGAAGTTCTACCTGGCGAAAACCCCGGCCGGCGCGAAGATCATCAACCCGCTGGTGACCACCAACCAGAAGACCAACGCCTTCGGCAAATCCGATGAAGTGGCCTGCGGCTGGGTGCTGCAATCGGCGCTGATCCGCCTGCAGAACGCCGCCAAGGCCGCCGGCGCGAATGCCGTGGTCGACATCGCCAGCAACTACAAGAACGTCGAATACCGCAACGCGGAAAACTACGAATGCCACGCCGGCGCGATCATGGCTGGCGTAGCGCTCAAAGGGAAACTGGCCACCGTCAAATAAGCCGGATGCGCCCGTCGAACGCCCCGCACCGCGGGGCGTTCTTCGTTCTGCCGGCGGAACGATGCCGCGCGGCCGCCAGTCGACATGCTCGGAGGCGGGTCGCGGCGACCGGCCCGATGCGGAGGCGAGCATGTCCGTCGAGATTCACTACCTGTTCCATGGCGAGCCGCGGGCGAAGACCTTCGAGATGGCCGGTGGCACCTGTTCGCCCGGCAGCGCGGCGCGTCACCTGATCGAGCTGCATTTCGCCGATGCGGAGAACAGCCTGGCGATGCCCGGGCCGGACGACAGCGATGCGCAGTTGCTGGAGCACGCCGAGGTGTTCGGCATCAGCGACATCCGCATCAGCCGGAGCTAGCCGCGTTGCGCCGCCTGCCGCGTCAGCAGGTCGGAGAAGGCCCTGGCCATCGCCGACGGCGCCTCGTTGCGCTGCACCAGCCAGACCGCCGTTTCGGCGCCCTCGTCGAGCAGCGTGCGGTAGACCACGCCGTCGATACGGATGCGCTGGAACGAGGCCGGCAGCACCGAGACGCCGAGCCCGGCGGCCACCAGCCCGATGATGGTCATCGCCTCGGCCGCCTCCTGGGAAAAGTGCGGGTTGAAGCCGGCGCGGTTGGCGAGGCTCATCAACTGGGCATACAGGCCGCTGCCGTAGCCGCGCGGGAAGAACACGAACGGCTCGCCGGCCAGCGCCTCCAGCCGCAGCCCGCTTTCACCGTTGGCCGCCAGCGGGTGCGCGGCGTTGAGCACCGCCACCAGCGGCTCGCGGAACAGCTCCTGCACCCGCAGGGAATCCGCCAGCGGCAGCGGCCGCATCAGGCCGATCTCGATGGACTCGTCGAGCAGCGCGTCGGCGACCTTCTTGCTGCTCATCTCCTGCAGGTTGAGGTGAACGGCGGGAAACGCCTGGCGAAAAGCGTGGATCGCCTTGGGAATGCTGGTGCTGAACGGCGCCGACGAGGTGAAGCCGATCTTCATTTCGCCCAGCTCGCCGAGCTGCGCCCGTCGCGCGACATCGGCGGCCTTGTCGACCTGGACCAGCACCAGTCGCGCCTCCTCGAGGAACAGCCGCCCCGCCTCGCTGAGTTCGACCCGACGATTGGTACGCTCGAACAGCCGTGCGCCCAGCTCCTGCTCCAGCGCCTGGATCTGCTGGCTCAGCGGCGGCTGGGAGATGCCCAACTGCTCTGCGGCGCGGCCGAAGTGCAGCTCCTCGGCGACGGCGATGAAGTAGCGCAGGTGACGCAATTCCATATTGAGCACCGATTAGGTCGCTTCAGATATCAAACAGGTCGAATGATATATTGGATGCGATCGTTAGCAACCTATATTCTTTCCTTCGCAACCTTCCTGCTGCCCTCCCGCTGAGGTACCCGTGAAAACTGCTGTCGCTGCATCGCCCGCCCTTTCGTCCGCGCCCTCTTCCAGCGCCGTCCAGAGCAGCGAGATCTACATCGAGAAGAACACGCCCATGTTCATGCGCACGGTGCTGGCGCTGTTCTGCGGCGGTTTCTCCACCTTCGCGCTGCTCTACTGCGTGCAGCCGATGATGCCGATCCTCTCCCACGAGTTTTCCATCAACGCGGCGCAGAGCAGCCTGATTCTCTCCGTGTCCACGGCGATGCTCGCCATCGGCCTGCTGATCACGGGGCCGATCTCCGATGCCGTCGGGCGCAAGCCGGTGATGCTCGCGGCGCTGTTCGCCGCCGCGCTGTTCACCATCGCCAGCGCGCTGATGCCCACCTGGCAGGGCGTGCTGGTCGCCCGCGCGCTGGTCGGCTTGTCCCTCAGCGGCCTGGCGGCGGTGGCGATGACCTACCTCAGCGAGGAGATCCACCCGCAGCACATCGGCCTGGCGATGGGCCTGTACATCGGCGGCAACGCCATCGGCGGGATGTCCGGACGGCTGATCGCCGGCGTGCTGATCGACTTCGTCAGCTGGCACACCGCGATGCTGGTGATCGGCCTGCTGGCACTGGCGGTTGCCGTGGTGTTCTGGAAGGTACTGCCCGAGTCGCGCAACTTCCGCGCCCGCGCGCTCAACCCGCGCAGCCTGCTGGACGGCTTCACCCTGCATTTCCGCGACGCCGGCCTGCCCTGGCTGTTCCTCGAAGGCTTCCTGCTGATGGGCGCCTTCGTCNNCCGCCTGCTCGCCGAGCCGTACCACATGAGCCAGGCGCTGGTCGGGCTGCTCTCGGTGGTCTACCTGACCGGCATCTACAGCTCGGCGCAGATCGGCGCGCTGGCCGACAAACTGGGCCGCCGCCGGGTGTTCTGGGCGACCATCGTGCTGATGTTCGCCGGTCTGATGCTGACCCTGTTCACTCCGCTGCCGCTGGTGGTGATCGGCATGCTGACCTTCACCTTCGGCTTCTTCGGCGCGCATTCGGTGGCGAGCAGCTGGATCGGCCGTCGCGCACCTCGGGCCAAGGGCCAGGCATCGTCGCTGTACCTGTTCAGCTATTACATCGGCTCCAGCGTCGCCGGCACGCTCGGCGGGGTGTTCTGGCATTCGTTCGGTTGGAATGGCATCGGCCTGTTCATCGGCACGCTGCTGATCATCGCCCTGGCGGTCTCGCTGCACCTGGCGCGCCTGCCTGTGCTGCCGGGCAACCAGAAAGGCTGATTTTTTACCCGCACCAAGCGAAAACGCCCGGCAGATGCTCNNAGATGCCGGGCGTTTTCGTTTCTACCCCTCCTCCACTCATGGAGAAAGGGCCGGGAAAGAAGGCGGATCGCCACAGGACGCAGCCGCCTGGTCGCCCTCGCCCCAAAAGGGCGAAGGAACGTAACGCGCACAGCCGAAGCTTAGGCGTGGTACCGCGCCGACAGCTCGTGCACCGCCTCGAAGAAGGCGCGAGCGTTCTCCGGATCGACCTCCGGGGTGATGCCGTGGCCGAGATTGAACACCTGACCGTCGCCCTCTCCGTAGCTGGCGAGGATGCGACCCACCTCGGCGCGGATCGCCGTCGGGTTGGCGTAGAGCACGCTGGGGTCCATGTTGCCCTGCAGGGCCACCTTGGCGCCGACGCGGGCGCGGGCGCTGCCGATGTCGCAGGTCCAGTCTAGGCCGAGGGCTTCGGCGCCGCTGTCGGCCATGGACTCCAGCCAGAGGCCGCCGCCCTTGGTGAACAGGATCACCGGCACACGACGGCCGTCGTGTTCACGGATCAGTCCATCGACGATCTGCTTCATGTAGGCCAGGGAGAACTCCTGGTAGGCCGCCGCCGACAGGCTGCCGCCCCAGGAATCGAAGATCTGCACGGCCTGCGCGCCGGCACGGATCTGCCCGTTGAGATAGGCGGTGACCGAACGCGCCAGCTTGTCGAGCAGCGCGTGCATGGCCTGCGGGTTGTCGTAGAGCATCGCCTTGGACTTGCGGAAGTCCTTCGACGAGCCGCCTTCGACCATATAGGTCGCCAGCGTCCACGGACTGCCGGAGAAGCCGATCAGCGGCACGCGACCGTTCAGTTCGTGGCGAATGTTGCGCACCGCGTCCATCACGTAGCCCAGGTCCTGCTCCGGATCGGGGATCGGCAGCGCCTCGATGTCGGCCATCGAGCTGACGACCTTCTTGAAACGCGGGCCTTCGCCGGTCTCGAAGTACAGGCCCTGGCCCATGGCGTCGGGGATGGTGAGGATGTCGGAGAAGAGGATCGCGGCGTCCAGCTGCGGGTAGCGGTCCAGCGGCTGGATGGTGACTTCGCAGGCCAGCTCGGGGTTCTTCATCAGGTTGACGAAGTTGCCGGCCTTGGCTCGGGTGGCGCGGTACTCGGGCAGGTAGCGGCCGGCCTGGCGCATCATCCAGACCGGGGTGACGTCCACCGGTTGCTTGAGCAGGGCACGCAGGAAGCGATCGTTCTTCAGGACAGTCATGGTGTCATCCGGGAAAAAAGTGCGGGCATTTTCGCAGAGCGCAGGGCAAAAGGCACGGCGAGTGCCGTGCCTTTGCTACCAGCGGTGTCAGCTTCAGCGAGCGGCGGGAGCCGCCAGGGCCTTGCGCCGGCGGCCTTCGACGTCGGCGGTGCGCATGGCGCCGAGAACGGTCTGGGCGTCGACCGGGAAGGGTTCGTTGTGGATGCTCTCGCCCGCCGCGCAGGCCAACTCGGCGGCGCGCAGCAGGTAGGCGTCGTCGACCTCGTGCAGGCCGATGTCGGCCAGGGTCACCGGCAGGCCGATGGCGATGCAGAAGTCATACACCTCGTCGATCTGCGCCGGTGCGCTGTCGCGCAGCATCAGCATGCTCAGCACGCCGAAGGCAACTTTCTCGCCGTGCCAGTACGCGTGGGTTTCCGGCAGCGCGGTGAAGCCGTTGTGGATCGCGTGCGCCGCCGCCAGGCCGCCGCTCTCGAAGCCGAGCCCGGAGAGCAGGGTATTGGCTTCGATGATGTGTTCCAGCGCCGGCGTCACCACCTGCTGGCGGCAGGCCTGCAGCGCCAGCGGACCGTATTCCAGCAGGGTGTCGTAGCACAGCCGCGCCAGGGCGAAGGCAGTGCGCGGGCCAGGGCGACCGGTCATGTTGGCGGCGCCACGGATACGGCAATCCTCGGCCTCGAACCAGGTCGCCATGGCGTCGCCCATGCCGGCGATCAGAAAACGCGCCGGCGCCTGGGCGATCACCTGGCTGTCGACCAGCACGAGATCGGGGTTGCGCGGCAGCACCAGGTAGCGCTTGAACGCGCCTTCGGCGGTGTAGATCACCGACAGCGCGCTGCACGGCGCATCGGTAGAGGCCAGGGTCGGCACCACGGCCACCGGCAGGCCCAGCTCGTGGGCCAGCGCCTTGGCGGTGTCCAGCGCCTTGCCGCCGCCGATGCCGACGATCGAGGTGGGGCGCTGCTGTTCGGCGAGGGCGACCAGCCGCGCGATTTCCTCGTCGCAGCACTCGCCGGTGAAACGCACGCGGCGGAAGTCAATGCGTTCGCTGGCGGAGGCATCGAGCATCGCACCGAGATTGTCGTCGGCAAAGGGATCGAGCAGGGCCAGGCTGCTGCCGCCGAAACGGGCCAGTTCTTCACCGAGCTGCGCGAGTGCGCCGCGGCCCTGGACGTAGCGCGAAGGGAAAATGGCTGTGGTGAGCATGGCGAGACTCCTGAGCAACGGGGGATGTCGTCACTCTAGGGGAACGCCGTCGGCGGGGTTTTGCGTCAGGTCAGCTTGGCGCGGCATGGCGTCGCGCCAGCTGCCGGGAAGGCGCGAGCTGAGCGCTCGCGCCGCGCGGGATCAGACGTCCAGGTAGTCGAGGATGCCCTCGGCGGCCTGGCGGCCTTCGAAGATCGCGGTCACCACCAGGTCGGAACCGCGGACCATGTCGCCACCGGCGAAGATCTTCGGGTTGCTGGTCTGGTGCTTGAACTGCGACTGCTCCGGAGCGATCACGCGGCCCTGGCTGTCGGTACGGACGTCGAACTGCTCGAACCAGGGAGCCGGGCTCGGGCGGAAGCCGAAGGCGATGACCACGGCGTCCGCCGGCAGGACTTCCTCGGAACCGGGAATCGGCTCGGGGCTGCGACGGCCGCGGGCATCGGGTTCGCCGAGACGGGTCTCGACCACCTTGACGCCTTCCACCTTGTCCTCGCCGACGATGGCAATGGGCTGGCGGTTGAAGAGGAACTTCACGCCCTCTTCCTTGGCGTTCTTCACTTCCTTGCGCGAGCCGGGCATGTTCTCGGCGTCGCGGCGGTAGGCGCAGGTCACCGACTTGGCGCCCTGGCGGATCGAGGTTCGGTTGCAGTCCATCGCCGTGTCGCCACCACCGAGCACCACCACGCGCTTGCCCTTCATGTCGACGAAGTCCTCGGGGGACTTCTCGAAACCCAGGTTGCGGTTGACGCTGGCGATGAGGAAGTCGAGCGCGTCGTGCACGCCCGGCAGGTCTTCGCCGGGGAAGCCGCCCTTCATGTAGGTGTAGGTGCCCATGCCCATGAACACCGCGTCGTACTCGGCGAGCAGTTCGTCGATGCTAACGTCCTTGCCCACCTCGGTGTTCAGGCGGAACTCTATGCCCATGCCGGTGAAGACTTCGCGGCGATTGCTCAGCACGCTCTTCTCAAGCTTGAACTCGGGAATGCCGAAGGTCAGCAGGCCGCCGATTTCCGGGTTCTTGTCGAACACCACCGGGGTCACGCCGTTGCGTACCAGCACATCGGCGCAGCCGAGGCCGGCCGGACCGGCACCGATCACCGCGACACGCTTGCCGGTCGGCTTGACCTTGGACATGTCCGGACGCCAGCCCATGGCGAAGGCGGTGTCGGTGATGTATTTCTCCACCGAGCCGATGGTCACCGCGCCGAAGCCGTCGTTCAGCGTGCAGGCGCCCTCGCAGAGACGGTCCTGCGGACACACGCGGCCGCAGACTTCCGGCAGCGTATTGGTCTGGTGCGAGAGTTCGGCGGCGGCGAGGATATTGCCTTCCGAGACCAGCTTCAGCCAGTTCGGGATGTAGTTGTGCACCGGGCACTTCCACTCGCAATACGGGTTGCCGCAGCCGAGGCAGCGGTGCGACTGATCGGCGGCCTGCTGCGGCTTGAACGGGTCGTAGATCTCGACGAATTCCTTCTTGCGCTGACGCAGCAGCTTCTTCTTCGGATCCTTGCGGCCGACCTCGATGAACTGGAAGTCGTTGTTCAGACGTTCAGTCATTTCAAAACCTCTTTTCAGCAGCGCCGAACCTGGGCCGCGCTGCGAGACGATCACGGTTAGCCGGCAAGCCCCGCTCGGGGCTTGCCGCTTGAAGCGGCGTTCTTATTGGGGGTTCGCCCGGGTGCTGGAAAGCAGCGAGCCGAGGCTCGCCGCCTTCGGCTTGACCAGCCAGAACTTGCGCAGGTAGTCGTCCAGGTTTTCCGAAAGGTTGCGTCCCCAGGCACTGCCGGTTTCCTGCACGTACTCGGAGAGCACGCGCTGCAGGTGGCTGCGATAGGCTTCCATCGGCTCGTTGTTGATCCGCTGGATTTCCACCAGCTCGTGGTTCACCCGGTCGACGAAGGTGTTGTCCATGTCGAGCACGTAGGCGAAGCCACCGGTCATGCCGGAGCCGAAGTTGTAGCCGGTCTTGCCGAGAACGCAGATGAAACCGCCGGTCATGTATTCGCAGCAGTGATCGCCGGTGCCTTCCACGACCGCATGGGCGCCGGAGTTGCGCACACCGAAACGCTCGCCCGCGGTGCCGGCGGCGAACAGCTTGCCGCCAGTGGCGCCGTACAGGCAGGTGTTGCCGATGATCGCCGAATCCTGGCTCTTGAACGCGCTGCCCTTCGGTGGCGTGATCACCAGCTGGCCACCGGTCATGCCCTTGCCGACGTAGTCGTTGGCGTCGCCTTCCAGGTACAGGTTCAGGCCGCCGGCGTTCCACACGCCGAAGCTCTGGCCTGCGGTGCCCTTGAAGCGGAACGTCAGCGGCGCCGAGGCCATGCCCTGGTTGCCGTGACGGCGGGCGATCTCGCCGGAAATCCGCGCGCCGATGGAACGGTCGCAGTTGCAGATGTCCAGCTCGAACTCGCCGCCGAGTTTGTCGGAAATCGCCGGCATCGCCATTTCCACCATGCGTTCGGCGAGCAGGCCCTGGTCGAACGGCGGGTTCTTCGGCACCTGACAGAACTGCGGCTTGTCGGCCGGAATGTGGTCGCTGCCCAGTAGCGGGGTAAGGTCCAGATGGGCCTGCTTGTCGGTTTCACCCGGCAGCATTTCCAGCAGGTCGGTACGCCCGATCAGCTCGCCGAGGCTGCGCACTCCGAGCTTAGCCAGCCACTCGCGGGTTTCCTCGGCGATGAAGGTGAAGAAGTTCACCACCATGTCGACGGTGCCGATGAAGTGGTCCTTGCGCAGCTTGTCGTTCTGCGTGGCGACGCCGGTCGCACAGTTGTTCAGGTGGCAGATGCGCAGGTACTTGCAGCCCAGCACGATCATCGGCGCGGTGCCGAAGCCGAAGCTCTCGGCGCCGAGGATGGCCGCCTTGATCACGTCGAGGCCGGTTTTCAGGCCGCCGTCGGTCTGCACCCGGACCTTGCCGCGCAGGTCGTTGCCGCGCAGGGTCTGGTGGGTTTCGGCGAGGCCGAGTTCCCACGGCGAGCCGGCGTACTTGATCGAGGTGATCGGCGAGGCGCCGGTGCCACCGTCATAACCGGAGATGGTGATCAGGTCGGCATAGGCCTTGGCCACGCCGGCGGCGATGGTGCCGACGCCCGGTTCTGCGACCAGCTTCACCGAGACCAGCGCCTTCGGGTTGACCTGCTTGAGGTCGAAGATCAGCTGGGCCAGGTCCTCGATCGAATAGATGTCGTGGTGCGGCGGAGGCGAGATCAGCGTCACGCCAGGCACCGCATAACGCAGCTTGGCGATCAGGCCGTTGACCTTGCCGCCGGGTAGTTGGCCGCCCTCGCCGGGCTTGGCGCCCTGGGCGACCTTGATCTGCAGCACTTCGGCGTTGACCAGGTACTCCGGGGTGACACCGAAGCGGCCGGTGGCGACCTGCTTGATCTTCGAGCTCTTCACGGTGCCGTAGCGGGCCGGATCTTCGCCGCCCTCACCGGAGTTGGAACGCCCGCCCAGGCGGTTCATCGCCTCGGCCAGCGCCTCATGGGCTTCCGGCGACAGCGCGCCGAGGGAAATCCCGGCGGCGTCGAAGCGCTTGAAGATCGATTCCAGCGGCTCGATTTCCTCGAGCGGCAGCGGTGCGTCACTGACCTTGACCTTGAGCAGGTCGCGCAGCATCGACACCGGACGGCTGTCGACCAGCGCGGTGTACTCCTTGAACTTGGCGAAATCGCTCTGCTGCACGGCGGCCTGCAGGGTGTTCACCACGTCCGGGTTGTAGGCGTGGTACTCGCCGCCGTAGACGAACTTGAGCAGCCCGCCCTGCTGGATCGCCCGGCGGTTGTTCCAGGCCTCCATCGCAAGCAGTTTCTGCTCGGCTTCGATGTCGATGAAACGCGCGCCCTTGATGCGGCTGGATACGCCACGGAAGCTCAGCGCGACGACCTCGTCGGACAGACCCACGGCTTCGAACAGCTGCGCGCCGCGATAGGAGGCGACGGTGGAGATGCCCATCTTCGAGAGGATCTTCAGCAGCCCCTTGGAGATGCCCTTGCGGTAGTACTTGAAGACTTCGTAGAGGTCGCCGAGCACTTCGCCGGTGCGGATCAGGTCGCCGAGCACTTCGTAGGCGAGGAACGGATAGACCGCGGTCGCGCCGAAGCCCAGCAGTACGGCGAAATGGTGCGGATCGCGCGCGGTGGCGGTCTCGACCATGATGTTGCAGTCGCAGCGCAGGCCTTTCTCGGTCAGGCGGTGGTGGACCGCGCCGACCGCCAGCGAGGCGTGCGCCGGCAGCTTGCCCGGGGCGATGTGGCGATCGGTGAGGATCAGCAGCACCTTGCCGCTGCGCACCGCTTCCTCGGCCTGGTCGGCGATGTTGAGCACCGCTGCTTCCAGCCCGATCGACTCGTCGTAGTTGAGGTCGATGACCTGCCGCTCGAAGCCGGTGCGTTCGAGGGTCATGATCGTCCGCCACTTTGCCGGCGACAGGATCGGCGTGCTGAGGATCGCCCGGTTGGCGTGGGATGCGTCCTCTTCGAAGATGTTGCTCTCGGCGCCCAGGCAGGTTTCCAGGGACATCACGATGGCTTCGCGCAGCGGGTCGATCGGCGGGTTGGTGACCTGCGCGAACTGCTGGCGGAAGTAATCGTAGGTCGAGCGCACACGCTTGGACAGCACCGCCATCGGCGTGTCGTCGCCCATCGAGCCGACCGCTTCCTGGCCCTGCTCGGCGAGCGGGCGCAGCACCTGGTCACGCTCCTCGAAGGTGACCTGGAACATCTTCATGTATTGCTTGAGCTGGTCGTTGTCGTAGAACGGCGAGCCGTGATCGTGATCGTCCAGCGTGGCCTGGATGCGCAACGCGTTCTCGCGCAGCCAGCGCTTGTACGGATGGCGCGACTTCAGGCGGCTGTCGATATCGTCGGTCTGCAGGATCTGCCCGGTCTCGGTATCCACCGCGAAGATCTGCCCCGGACCGACGCGGCCCTTGGCGATGACGTCCTCGGGCTGGTAATCCCACACGCCGATTTCCGAAGCGAGGGTGATGTAGCCGTTCTTGGTGGTCACCCAGCGCGCCGGGCGCAGGCCGTTGCGGTCGAGCAGGCACACGGCATGGCGACCGTCGGTCAGCACCACGCCGGCCGGGCCATCCCAGGGCTCCATGTGCATGGAGTTGTACTCATAGAAACCGCGCAGGTCGGAATCCATGGTCTCGACGTTCTGCCAGGCCGGCGGAATGATCATGCGCAGGCCGCGGAACAGGTCCATGCCGCCGGTAACCAGCAGCTCGAGCATGTTGTCCATGCTCGAGGAGTCGGAACCGACACGGTTGACCAGCGGGCCGAGCTCGTCGAGGTCGGCGATCGCCTCGTTGGCGAACTTGGTGCGCCGCGCCAGCGCCCAGTTGCGGTTGCCGGTGATGGTGTTGATCTCGCCGTTGTGGGCGAGGAAGCGGAACGGCTGAGCCAGCGGCCATTTCGGCAGGGTGTTGGTGGAGAAGCGCTGGTGGAACACGCAGATCGCGGTTTTCAGGCGCTCGTCGCTAAGGTCCGGAAAGAACGCCGCCAGGTCGGCGGGCATCATCAGGCCCTTGTAGATGATGGTGCGCGGTGAAAAGCTGCAGATGTAGTGATCGCTGTCCTCGGCATTGGCCACGGACGAACGGCGGCGCGCGGAGAA
Organism: Pseudomonas sp. UBA5782; assembly: GCA_002418465.1. Taxonomy (GTDB): domain Bacteria; phylum Pseudomonadota; class Gammaproteobacteria; order Pseudomonadales; family Pseudomonadaceae; genus Pseudomonas_O. The sequence continues at coordinate 19,988 of DIEE01000011.1, forward strand.
CAGTTTAACCGCGAAGGTTTCGTCGGGCAGGCCTTCGCCGCCGATGAACACCTGTTCGATCTGCGGCAGGCGCTCCAGGGCGAGACGGCCGAGCACGCTCGGGTCGATCGGCACCTTGCGCCAGCCGACCAGTTGCAGACCGGCGGCGAGGATTTCGCGGTTCATGTTCTCGCGAGCAGCTTCGGCGCGGGCCGGGTCCTGATTGAAGAAGACCATGCCGACCGCGTACTGCTGCGGCAATTCGACGGCAAAATGCTCCCGCGCCATCTCGCGCAGGAAAAGATCAGGCTTCTGTATGAGCAGACCGCAGCCGTCGCCTGTCTTGCCGTCGGCGTTGATACCGCCGCGGTGAGTCATGCAGGTCAACGCTTCGATAGCGGTTTGCAACAGATCATGACTCGCCTCGCCCTGCATGTGGGCGATCAGGCCGAAGCCACAGTTATCCTTGAACTCATCAGGATGATACAGACCTGCTTTCATAGGGACTCTCACCAGGCTGCCTTCTATAACAAGGCAAAAATGCTTTCCAATACAGTCAGTTACCGAACGCGCAGGACGAGTCGCCAGCTTTGCGCAGGCAAAGGGAGGTCATTGTACATATCCACCATGGCGCTCACAAATCGTTCGCGGCGTGGCGGTGAACTTTAATGTCGCAATAACGTAGGATTGTGGCGACAGGCCGTGATAGCACCTGCCGCCATACTCGACGAAAACTCAGCGCGAAGCGCCCATTTCCTGCTGGATGCTGGCGAAGGTCTTTGGCCACGGCTTGCCGGCCTGGACCTTGGCTGGCAGCGATTTGATCGCCGCCTGCGCCGCGCTGCGGGAAGGGAAACTGCCATAGGTCACCACATAGAGCGGCTTGCCCTGGAAGACCTTCTTGAAATAGCGGTACTGATCGCCATTCGCCCGAACGAACGCCTGCGCGCTGCTCTCCGAGGCGGAGCCGAGAATCTGCACGGTGAACGCCGATCCGGCCTGAGCGCGATACCAGTCCGCGCCCGGCGCGGCGGATGTCGCAGGGGCTGCGGCAGCGGGCTTGTCGACCTTCGCCGTGGCAGGCGCCGCCGGCTTGGCCGCAGCAGGCGGCTTGGCAGCGCTGGCCGTGG
>DIEE01000047.1 GCA_002418465.1 Pseudomonas sp. UBA5782
GCGGTGACGTCGATGCGGTCGTCGACCAGCGCGGCCACCGACTGGCCGGCGCCGACGTAGGCGCCGGGCGTCAGTTGCAGGTTACTCAGGGTGCCGGCGCGGTCGGCGCGCACGCTGCTGTAGCTGAGCTGCAACTGCGCCTGTTCCAGCGCGTTACGCGCCTGGCGCAGGCGCAGGTTGTCCTCGCCCGGCTCGCCNNGCGACGTTGGCGCGGGCGGTTTGCGAGCGCGACAGGGTCTGGTCGTGCAACTGCCGGGATACGTTGTTGTTTTGCACCAGCACGCGCACCCGGCCCACTTCGGCATCCAGTTCGTCCGCGCTGCTGCGCGCGGCGGCCAGTGCGGCTTCGGCCGAGGCGATCGAGGCGTCCAGTTCGTGGTTGGTGCGGCGGGCCTCTTCCAGTGCCAGTTCGGCCTGGCGCACGGCCAACTCGAAGGGTTGCGGGTCGAGGCGGAAGATCAGCTCGCCGGGCTGTACGTGGGCATTGTTCTGCGCCGTCACTTCCAGCACCTGGCCGCCCACGCGCGGCGCCAGGCGCACCACCGGACGGGTCAACTGCGCCTGCGGGGTCAGCGGCATCCACAGGTCGGCGATCAGGAAGTAGACGAACAGCGCGACGAACAGGGCGATGGCGCAGCGCACCGCGCGGGCGAAGCGTTGGTCGGGAGTCATTGGCGGTATTTCCTCGGCAAGACGGGCAGCGCGCAAGGGGCGGCAGGCAAGCGGCGAATTTTAACGGCGGCGTCGCAGGGCGATTGGCGGCGTTTCGGCAATAAAGCGTTCCGTCAGTGTGACGATGATGCATTCGCCCAAGCCGGGGTCGACGAACCCGACCTAAGCTAAGGGGGTCGATAACAATCATGTCGCCATTGGGAGTTCTGCCATGAGTCATCTCTTCGAGCCGCTGCAGCTACGCCAGCTGAGCCTGCCTAACCGCATCGCCGTGTCGCCCATGTGCCAGTATTCGGCGAAGGAAGGCCTGGCCAACGACTGGCACCTGGTGCACCTGGGCAGCCGCGCCGTCGGCGGCGCCGGGCTGGTGCTGGTCGAGGCGACGGCGGTGACCGCCGAGGGTCGCATCACCCCCGAGGACCTCGGCATCTGGTCCGACGAACACATCGAGCCGTTGCAGCGCATCACCCGGTTCATCGAATCCCAGGGCGCCTTCGCCGGCGTCCAGCTGGCCCACGCCGGGCGCAAGGCAAGCACCTGGGCCCCCTGGCTGAACAAGCACGGCAACGTGCCCGTGGCGGCCGGTGGCTGGGCGCCGAGCGGGCCTTCGGCGATCGCCTTCAGCCCCGAGCACGTGGTGCCGGCGGCGCTCGACGAGGCGCAGATCGNNAGGCCTTCGTGCGCGCCGCCGAACGCGCGCTGGCGGCCGGCTTCAAGGTGGTCGAGGTGCATGCCGCGCACGGCTACCTGCTGCATCAGTTCCTCTCGCCGCTGTCCAACCAGCGCCGCGACGCCTACGGCGGCTCGTTCGACAACCGTATCCGCCTGCTGCTGCAGGTGACCGAGTCGGTGCGCGAAGTCTGGCCGCAGGAGCTGCCACTGTTCGTTCGCGTCTCGGCCACCGACTGGGTGCAGGACGGCTGGAACCCCGACGAGACGGTGGAGCTGGCGCGCCGGCTGAAGGCGCTGGGGGTCGACCTGATCGACGTGTCTTCCGGCGGTACCGCGGCGAACGCGGAAATTCCCACCGGGCCGGGCTACCAGACCGAATTCGCCGAGCGCGTGCGCAAGGAGGCCGGTATCGCCAGCGGCACGGTGGGCATGATCACCGAGGCGGTGCAGGCCGAACACATCCTGCGCACCGGCCAGGCCGACCTGATCCTGCTCGCCCGCGAGTTGCTGCGCGACCCTTACTGGCCGCTGCACGCCGCGGAATACCTCAACGAGCGCTCGCAGCCCTGGCCGGCGCAATACCTGCGCGCCGCCCATCGCGATACGCCGATGCGCAAGCCGCTGTAGGCGCGGCCCGTGCGAGGACCGGGATGGCGGTGCCGTCCCTGGCGAACGAGTTCGCCCCTACAATTTCGCCGCGTGGCGCCTGTAGGGGCGAGCTTGTTCGCCAGACATCGCAAAGGCCCACGCGCTCCTCAATGCTTGAACATCACATGCCGCACCGCGGTGTAGTCCTCTAGCCCGTACATCGCATGTCCCTGCCGTAGCCGGAGCGCTTGACGCCGCCGTTGGGCATTTTGCTGACCAGCATGAAGTGCGTGTTGACCCAGGTGCAGTCGTACTGCAGGCGCGCCGAGAGGCGGTGCGCGCGGCCCACGTCGCGGGTCCAGACCGACGAGGCCAGGCCGTAGTCGGAGTCGTTGGCCCAGGTAAGCGCCTGCAGCTCGTCGTCGAACGGGGTGACCGACAGCGGCAATATCCGGAAGCACTCTGTAACCGCGCCCGCCGGGCCCGCGCGGTAGATTCCTCCACAGCTTTTATCAATTGCCGTGGAGGAATCTCATGAACACGCGTGGCTTGCTCGACCAATTGCTCAAATCCGGCCAGGACCTGCTGCAGCAGAAGTCCGCCGGCAAATCCGCCGGCGGGTTAGGGGGCCTGGGCGATGCCCTCGGCGGCATGCTCGGTGGTGGCAAGGGCAACGGCGATCTGTTCAAGGGCGCGGCGGGCGGTGCCCTGGGTGCCGGCGCGCTGGGCCTGCTGCTGGGCAACAAGAGCGCGCGCAAGGTCGGCGGCAAGGTGCTCACCTACGGCGGCCTGGCCGCGCTCGGCGTGCTCGCCTACAAGGCCTACGGCAACTGGCAGAGCCAGCAGGCCGACGCACCTCAGGGCGAACCGCAGACCCTCGATCGCCTGCCGGCTCCGCAGGTGGAAGAACACAGCCAGGCGATCCTCAAGGCGTTGCTGGCGGCGGCCAAGGCGGACGGGCATGTCGATGACCGCGAGCGCCAGCTGATCGAGGGCGAGCTGGTCAAGCTCACCGACGACCGCGAGGTGCGCCAGTGGATGGAGTCCGAGCTGAACAAGCCGCTCGATCCGGCCGAGGTCGCGCGCGCCGCGCGTACCCCGGAAATGGCTGCCGAGATGTACCTGGCCAGCGTGCTGATGGTCGACGAGGAGCACTTCATGGAGCGCGCCTACCTGGAAGAGCTGGCGCGCCAGCTGAAGATCGAACCGGCGCTCAAGCGGGAGCTGGAAAGCCAGGTGCGCCAGGCCGTGGAGGCCTGAACCTGTTCACGATCCAGCTCGCCAGAGCGTGAACAGGCTCCAAGGTCCGCGCCACTTCTTTATCCGCGCTCGCCGATGACGTCCTGGCGGGCGCGCACCGCGCGGTATCTCACGCTCGTCTCTTCCCCCTAATCGCCGGTCGGCGCCCTTGCGGCCCCACCGGCGAGTCTCTAGAGTCCCCTGCATGAAGTCCGGCCATCTTCGGTGGCCCGGTAACGCGGTCTCGGCAGTGGGGAAGAATGTGAAGAACTGGACTGTGCGCTTGCGAATCCAGGCAAGCTTCGCGGTGATCATCGCCATCATGCTGCTGATGGCAGCCACCTCCTACGAACGCCTGGCCGTGGTCAGCGACGGTTCCAAACGCCTGACCGAGGACGCCATGCCGGGGCTGGCCGCGATCAACTCGCTGCGCGGCGTGTGGACCGACAACTTCCACCAGACCGTGGTGCTGGTCGGCCTGAACGGCCAGAAGGCGCTGACCGAGGACGACCTGGCGCAGCTCAAGGCGCTCTCGGTGCAGCTCGACGGCACCGTGCAGACCTATCAGCTCAGCGTTCGCGACGTCCACGATCAGGGCCTGCTCGACCAGTTCCGCCAGGACCAGGCGCTGCTCGCCGCCGAGCAGGCGCGGGTGATCGAGCTCTACCAGCAGCGCCGTTTCGACGAGGCTGTGACGCTGCTCAACGGGCGCTTCACCGAGGTCTGGAACGGCGGCCGCAGCCGCCTCTCGGCGATGGTCGAGTTCAACAAGCAGATCGCCAAGTCCGCTGGCGACGACATTCTTTCCGCCGTCGCCACGGCCAAGGCGGCGCTGATCGTCTCGCTGCTGCTGGCAATCGCCGCGGCGGTGGTCTGCGGCTATTACCTGATGCGCGCCATCACCGGCCCGGTGCGCCAGGTGGTCAATTCGCTGCAGGCCATGGCCAGCGGCGACCTGACCGTGCGCCTGAACCTCGGACGCCAGGACGAATTCGGCGCCATCGAGACGGGCTTCAACGGCATGGCCGAGGAACTCAAGGCGCTGGTGTCACAGGCGCAGCGCAGCGCGGTGCAGGTGACCACATCGGTCACCGAGATCGCCGCCACCTCGCGCGAGCAACAGGCCACCGCCACCGAATCCGCCGCCACCACCACGCAGATCGGCGCCACCTCGCGGGAAATCGCCGCCACCTCGCGCGACCTGGTACGCACCATGAGCGAAGTCTCCGGCGCCGCCGAGCAGACCTCGACCCTGGCCGGCTCCGGTCAACTCGGCCTGGCGCGCATGGAAGACACCATGCACCAGGTGATGGGTGCCGCGGAGCTGGTCAACGCCAAGCTGGCGATCCTCAACGAGAAGGCCGGCAACATCAATCAGGTGGTCACCACCATCGTCAAGGTCGCCGACCAGACCAACCTGCTGTCGCTCAACGCCGCCATCGAGGCGGAGAAGGCCGGCGAGTACGGCCGCGGTTTCGCCGTGGTCGCCACCGAAGTGCGCCGGCTGGCCGACCAGACCGCCGTGGCCACCTACGACATCGAGCAGATGGTGCGCGAGATCCAGTCGGCGGTGTCCGCCGGCGTGATGGGCATGGACAAGTTCTCCGAGGAAGTCCGGCGTGGCATCGGCGAGGTCGGCCAGGTCGGCGAGCAGCTCACGCAGATCATCCAGCAGGTGCAGGCGCTGGCGCCGCGCGTGCAGATGGTCAACGAGGGCATGCAGGCGCAGTCCACCGGTGCGGACCAGATCAACCAGGCGCTGGTGCAGCTCGGCGAGGCGTCAGGGCAGACCGTCGAATCCCTGCGCCAGGCCAGCGCCGCCATCGACGAGCTGAACCTGGTGGCCAACGGATTGCGCACGGGCGTCAGCGGTTTCAAGGTCTGAGACGATGAACCCCAGCGCGCGCCCGTCGACCCGGCGCAGCCACGCTCAGCTGTTCCTGCTGTTTCGCCTGGGCGAGGATCGCTACGCCCTCGACGTGCACGAAGTGGTCGAGGTGCTGCCGCTGCGCCAGCTCAAGCAGATTCCCGAGGCGCCGGCCTGGGTCGCCGGGCTGTTCAATCACCGCGGGGTGCCGGTGCCGGTGCTCGACCTCAGCGTGCAGGCCGTCGGCCGCCCGGCGCGGGCACGCACCAGTACGCGGCTGGTGCTGGTGCACTACCGTCCCGGCCAGTGCCTCGGCCTGATCCTCGAACAGGCCACCGACACCCTGCGCTGCGCCGCCGAGGAATTCCGCGAATACGGCCTCGACAACGGCGAGGCGCGCTATCTCGGTCCGGTGCGCCAGGATGCCAATGGCCTGGTGCAGTGGATTCGGGTGGCAGAACTGCTTCCCGAAGCGCTGCGCGAGCGGCTGTTCCCGGCGCCGTCCGCCGAGGCGCGCGGCCATGATTGAGCGCTTCGAGCAACTGTTGAAGAGCCGCATCGGCCTGGATGCGGAGTCCGTCGGCCGGCTGGTGATCGAGCGCGCGGTGCGCCAGCGCATCACCGCGCTGGGCTGCGCCGACGAGGACGTCTACTGGACGCGGCTCAGCGCCTCGCCGAGCGAGCAGCAGGCGCTGGTCGAGGCGGTGGTGGTGCCGGAAACCTGGTTCTTCCGCTACCCGGAATCCTTCTCCGCGCTGAAAACCCTGGCCTTCGAGCGGCTCTCGTCGCTGACCGGCGGGCGTACGCTGCGGATTCTCAGCCTGCCCTGTTCCACCGGCGAGGAGCCCTACTCGATCGCCATGGCGCTGCTCGACGCCGGCCTCGCGCCGAGCCTGTTCCAGATCGACGCCGTCGACATCAGCGAACAGAACCTCGAGCGCGCCCGCGCCGCGCTGTACGGGCGCAACTCGTTTCGTGGCGATGACCTGGGCTTTCGCCAGCGCCACTTCGTGGCAGCGGAGGGCGGCTACGCGCTGGCCGAAGCGGTGCGGCGCAAGGTGCGCTTCCTCGCCGGCAACCTGCTCGATCCGGCGCTGCTGGCCGGCGAGGCGCCTTACGATTTCGTCTTCTGCCGCAACCTGTTGATCTATTTCGACCGCCCGACCCAGGCCGCCGTGCTGCAGGTGCTGCGCCGGCTGATGCGCGCGGATGGCGAGATGTTCATCGGTCCCGCCGAGGCCAGCCTGCTCAGCCAGCACGGCATGCAGGCGCTGGGTATTCCGGCCGCCTTCGTGTTCCGCAATCCACCGTCCGGCGCCAGCCGTCCGCCGCGCGTGGCGCCGGTACCGTTGCCGGCGAAAGCGCCGCCGCCCGCATCCAGACCGGCGCCGAGTGCAACGCCTCGGCCGCGCGCGGTCCTGCCCAGGGCGCCCG
>DIEE01000259.1 GCA_002418465.1 Pseudomonas sp. UBA5782
GGCTGTATTTCGGGTTCGGGATCGGCGGCGACCGGCTCTTCGACAGGCGCCTCGTCAGCCGCGGCAGATGCCGGTGCGGCGAGACGGGAAAGCGCGGCGAGCAGCTCGCGCGGCGCCGGCGTCGGCGTGGTCCGCTCGCGCACCTCGCCGAACATCGCGTTCACTGCATCGAGAGCCTGCAGCACTACGTCCATCAGCTCGGCATCCACGCGGCGTTCGCCCTTGCGCAGGATGTCGAAGACGTTCTCGGCGATGTGGCAGCACTCCACCAGCTCGTTCAGCTGCAGGAAACCCGCGCCGCCCTTGACGGTATGAAAACCACGAAAGATCGCGTTGAGCAGGTTCATGTCGTCCGGGCGGCTTTCCAGCTCCACCAACTGCTCCGACAGCTGCTCGAGAATCTCGCCGGCCTCTACCAGGAAGTCCTGGAGGATCTCTTCATCGGCGTCGAAGCTCATTTACACCTTCCCTTAGAATCCAAGACTGGATAGCAGATCGTCGACATCGTCCTGGCCGGATACGACGTCATCACGCTTATCGGCATGAATCTGCGGACCTTCACCCCGGGAAGACTCTTTTTGCAGTTTTTCTTGCTCGGCGCGCAAACCGTCGTGGTCATGCTTGATGCCGGCGAAACGATCGACCTGGCTGGCCATGAGCATCAGCTTGAGCAGATTGCTCTCGACCTCGGTGACCAGGGCGGTGACGCGCTTGATCACCTGACCCGTGAGGTCCTGGTAATCCTGCGCCAGAAGAATGTCGTTCAGATGGCCGGAAAGCTTGGCGCCGTCACGCTCGCTCTGGGCGAGGAACAGGTCGACACGCTTGGCCAGGTCGCGGAAGGCGTCGGCGCCGATTTCCCGGCGCATGAAGCGCTGCCACTCGGCGCTGAGGCTCTGCGCCTCGTCGCTCATGCTGTTGACTACCGGCGCGCACTCCTCCACCAGATCCATGGTGCGGTTGGCCGCACGCTCGGTCATCGTCACCACGTAGGAGAGACGCTCGGTGGCATCGGAGATCTGCGAGACTTCCTGCGCATGCGGAAGACGGGGGTCGAGCTGAAAGTTGACGATGGCGTTGTGCAGCTCGCGGGTGAGCTTGCCGACCTCCTGATACAGACCGCGATCGCGAACCTGATTCAGTTGATGGATGATCTGCACCACATCGCCGAAATTGCCCTTTTCGAGGCTTTCAGTCAGCTGACGGGCGTGGGACTTCAGGCTCGACTCGAAGTCATCGCCCATAGAGAAATTGTCGTGATCCATAGCGCCCTCGAGGCGAACATCAGCCGTTGACCCGCTCGAAGATTTTTTCGATCTTCTCTTTCAGTACCTGGGCCGTGAAAGGCTTGACCACATACCCGTTCACGCCAGCCTGGGCTGCCTCGATGATCTGATCGCGCTTGGCTTCAGCGGTAACCATCAGCACCGGAAGGTGCTTGAGTCGATCGTCGGCGCGCACCGCACGCAGCAGATCGATACCGGACATGTTGGGCATGTTCCAGTCGGTGACCAGGAAGTCGAAGCTGCCGCTGTGCAGCATCGGTAGTGCCGTGGTGCCGTCGTCGGCCTCCGCGGTGTTGGTGAACCCCAGGTCACGCAGGAGGTTCTTGATGATCCGTCTCATCGTGGAGAAGTCGTCCACGATGAGGATTTTCATGTTCTTGTCCAAGTCGACCTCCGTACAGTCCCAAACGCCGCTTCGCAGCGCGCGCCTCGCAAGCGTGAAACCGGCTGCCTCAGTGCGCGCGCCATTCGCCCAGACGTGCCCGCAGACGTGCGGCACACTGGCTATGCAACTGGCTGACGCGCGACTCGCTGACCCCCAGCACCTCGCCGATTTCCTTCAAGTTCAGTTCTTCGTCGTAATACAGCGAAAGAACCAGCCGCTCGCGTTCCGGCAGATTGGCGATGGCATCGGCCAAGGCCCCCTGGAAGCGGTCATCCTCCAGATCGCGAGCGGGTTCGTAATGGGTAAAGCTACCGTCCTCGTGCAGGCCCGAACCGTGCTCGCCTTCCTGCAAAAGGTCGTCGAAGCTGAACAGGCGGCTGCCCTGAGTGTCGCTCAGGATGCCGTAGTACTCTTCAAGACTCAATTTAAGTTCGGCCGCAACCTCTTGATCTTTAGCGTCTCTGCCCGTTCTCGCCTCGACGGCACGGATGGCGTCGCTGACCATGCGGCTGTTGCGATGCACGGAGCGTGGAGCCCAGTCGCCCTTGCGCACCTCGTCGAGCATCGCCCCACGGATACGGATACCGGCGTAGGTCTCGAAACTGGCGCCCTTGCCCGAGTCGTATTTCTTGGCGGCTTCGAGCAGGCCGATCATGCCGGCCTGCATCAGATCTTCCACCTGCACGCTGGCCGGAAGCCGGGCCAACAGGTGGTAGGCGATCCGCTTGACCAAAGGTGCATAACGCTCGATGAGCTGAGTTTGCGAGTCCTTCGCCTGCGATTTGCTGTACATACGAAGTCCACTGGCTGCTGTCATACGGCTGAGTCTGCGGTAGTCGGTTGAACCAGACGCTCGACGAAAAACTCGAGGTGACCGCGCGGGTTGGCCGGCAACGGCCAGGTGTCGACTTTCTGCGCGATCGCCTTGAACGCCAGCGCACACTTGGAACGCGGGAAGGCTTCATAAACGGCGCGCTGCTTCTGTACAGCCTTGCGCACCGACTCGTCGTACGGCACGGCGCCCACGTATTGCAGGGCGACGTCGAGGAAGCGGTCGGTAACCTTGGTCAGCTTAGCAAACAGATTGCGACCTTCCTGAGGGCTGTGCGCCATGTTCGCCAGGACGCGGAAGCGGTTCATGCCGTAGTCGCGGTTGAGCAGTTTGATCAGTGCGTAGGCGTCGGTGATCGAGGTGGGTTCGTCGCAGACCACTACCAGCACTTCCTGGGCGGCGCGGACGAAGCTGACCACGCCGTCGCCGATCCCGGCCGCGGTGTCGATGACCAGCACGTCGATGTTGTCGCTGATGTCGCTGAAGGCCTGGATCAAACCGGCGTGCTGCATCGGCGTCAGCTGCACCATGCTCTGGGTGCCGGAGGCGGCCGGCACGATGCGCACGCCGCCCGGCCCCTGCAGGAGCACGTCACGCAGGTCGCACTGACCGTCGATGACGTCGGCGAGGGTGCGCTTGGGCGAGAGGCCGAGGAGCACGTCGACGTTGGCCAGACCCAGGTCGGCGTCGAGCAGCATCACCCGGCGACCGAGGTCGGCCAGAGCCAGCGACAGGTTGACCGACACGTTGGTCTTGCCAACGCCGCCTTTCCCACCGGTCACCGCGATCACTTGAACTGGATGCAAACTAGCCATTTCTTTCCACACCTTGTCTGCGACTGAGGGCAGGCAACTGTCTCTCGACGGTCAATTAGCCGACGCGACGCGCCGAGTTGTTGTAGAGGCCGGCGAACATGTCGGCCATCGCATCTTCACTGGGTTCTTCCGGGGCCTGCAGGGCGACGGCGCGGCTCACCAGCTGATGACTGCGCGGAACGTGCAGATCATCCGGGATTCGCGGGCCATCAGCCAGATAGGCTACCGGCAGACGCTGGCTGATTGCCAGCCCCAGCACTTCGCCGAGGCTGGCGGCTTCGTCCAGCTTGGTCAGTACGCAACCGACCAGGCCGCAACGCTTGTAGCTATGATACGCGGCCTTGAGCACCTGGCTCTGGCTGGTGGCAGCCATGACCAGGTAATTCTTCGATTTCAGGCCGCGGCTGGCCAGCGCTTCGAGTTGCATGCGCAGGGCCGGATCGTTGTTCGGCAGGCCAGCGGTATCTATCAGTATCACGCGCTTCTTCGCCAGCGGGGCGATGGCCTGGGTCAGCGAACTGCCCGGATCGATCTGGGTGACCGACACGTTGAGGATGCGGCCGAGGGTCTTGAGCTGCTCCTGGGCACCGATGCGGTAGCTGTCCATGCTCACCAGCGCGACGTGCTGGGCGCCGTACTTGAGGACGTAGCGCGCAGCCATCTTCGCCAGGGTGGTGGTCTTGCCCATGCCGGCCGGGCCGACCAGGGCGATCACGCCACCATCTTCCAGCGGCTCCTGGGCCGGGGTCTTGATCGCGTGGGCCAGGTAGGCGAGGACCATGCGCCAGGCCTGACGCGGCTCCTGCACCTGACCGACCTTGTCGAGCAGCGCGCGGGCGATTTCCGCCGGCAGGCCGACGCGTTGCAGGCGGCGCCAGAGGTTGGCCTGCAGCGGACGCTGATTCTGCATCTGGGTCCAGGCGAACGAACCGAGCTGCACTTCGATCAGTTCGCGCAGGCCGTTGAGTTCGTGGCGCATGGCATCCAGGGCACGCGAGTCGCCAGCCGGCGCGGCGGCCACGGCCGGCTGTACCGGAGCCTGCGGACGCGCGGTGACTTTCGAGGTCGGCAGCTCGGGAGCGACCAGCGGCTCGTTGGCGAACAGCTGGCGGTCCTTGACCACTTCGCCACTGGCACGCACGGCCAGCTCGGCATGCGCCGAGGCGATCTTCGCCTGGGTCTTGCGCAGCTCGGCTTCAAGCTCGGCGTTCGGCTGGCGAACCGGCTCGGGCGGCNNGACGGCATCTGGTAGTCGAGCGCAGCGGTCAGCTCCACGCCGCCGGCAACCCGGCGGTTGGCGATGATCGCGGCATCGGCCCCGAGCTCATCACGAACCAGCTTCATGGCTTGACGCATGTCGGCGGCGAAGAAGCGTTTCACTTGCATGGCCTGTTAACCTCAGTTTTGTCCCACGGTGGCGACGATGGTGACCTGCTTGTTGTCCGGGATTTCCTGGTAGGCCAGCACGTGCATGTTCGGCACTGCCAGTCGAGCAAACCGCGAGAGCATCGCCCGGACCGGACCGGCTACCAGCAGGATCGCCGGTTTGCCCATCATCTCCTGGCGCTGCGCCGCTTCCACCAGGGAACGCTGCAGCTTCTCGGCCATGCCAGGTTCGAGGAGGATGCCATCCTCGGAGCCCTGACCGGCCTTGTGAAGACTATTGAGCAATATCTGTTCCAACCTTGGGTCCAGAGTGATCACAGGCATCTCCGGCTCTAGTCCCACAACGGTTTGCACGATTGAGCGGGCCAGCGCCACACGTACCGCAGCGACCATGGCGGCGGGATCTTGACTCTTCGGAGCGACGTTCGCGATGGCTTCGGCGATGGTCCGGATGTCGCGAACCGGGACCTGCTCGTTGAGCAGCGCCTGCAGCACCTTGAGCAGCGTGGACAGCGAAATCATCCCTGGCACCAGCTCTTCGGCCAGCTTCGGCGAGCTCTTCGCCAGCAGCTGCAGCAATTGCTGGACTTCTTCGTGGCCGAGCAGCTCGTGGGCGTGCTTGTTCAACATCTGATTGAGGTGGGTGGCGACCACGGTGCTGGCGTCCACCACCGTGTAGCCGAGCGATTGCGCCTGATCGCGCTGGCTGGCGTCGATCCAGACTGCCTCCAGGCCGAACGCCGGATCTTTGGCGGCGATGCCGTTGAGGCTGCCGAACACCTGGCCGGGGTTGATCGCCAGTTCGCGATCCGGGTAGATCTCCGCCTCGGCGACGCTGACGCCCATCAGCGTCAGGCGGTAGGCGTTGGGCAGCAGGTCGAGGTTGTCGCGGATGTGCACCGACGGCATCAGGAAGCCCATCTCCTGGGAGAGCTTCTTGCGTACGCCCTTGATCCGCGCCAACAACTGGCCGCCCTGGTTGCGGTCGACCAGCGGAATCAGCCGGTAGCCGACTTCCAGGCCGACCATGTCCACCGGGGTCACGTCGTCCCAGCCGAGTTCCTTGGTTTCCTGCGCGCGCTGGGCCGGGATCAGCTCCTGCTGGCGGGCGGTTTCCTGGACTTCGGCTTCCTTGGCCTTGTTGGCCTTGTTCCAGATCATGTAGGCGCCGCCGGCGGCGATCAGGCCCAGGCCGATGAAGGGCACGTGGGGCATGCCGGGAACCAGGCCCATGGCGACCATGATCAGCGCCGATACGGCCAGCGCCTTGGGCGAGGTGAACATCTGCCGGTTGACCTGCTGGCCCATATCTTCGGAGCTGGACACGCGGGTCACCATGATCGCGGCGGCGGTGGACAGCAGCAGCGACGGGATCTGCGCGACCAGGCCGTCACCGATGGTCAGCAGTGCATAGATGCGGCCGGCGTCGCCGAAGCTCAGGTCGTGCTGGAGGATGCCGATGCCCATGCCGCCGATCAGGTTGATGAAGAGGATCAGCAGGCCGGCGACGGCGTCACCGCGAACGAATTTGCTAGCACCGTCCATCGAGCCGTAGAAGTCGGCTTCCTGGCCCACTTCCTGGCGGCGCAGCTTGGCTTGCGCCTGGTCGATGATGCCGGCGTTGAGGTCGGCGTCGATGGCCATCTGCTTACCGGGCATGGCGTCGAGGGTGAAGCGCGCGCTCACCTCGGAAATACGTCCGGCGCCCTTGGTGACCACCACGAAGTTGATGATCATGAGGATCGCGAAGACCACCACGCCGACCACGTAGTTGCCGCCGACGACCACGTCGCCGAAGGCCTGGATCACCTTACCAGCGGCGGCATGGCCATCCTGCCCGTGGAGCAGCACGACGCGGCTGGAAGCCACGTTCAGCGCCAGGCGCAGCAGGGTGGAGACCAGCAGGATGGTCGGGAACACCGCGAAATCCAGCGGTCGCAGCGCGTAGACGCTGACCAGCAGGACGACGATCGACAGGGCGATGTTGAAGGTGAAGAACACGTCGAGCAGGAAGGCGGGCACCGGCAGGATCATCATGCCGAGCATCACCAGCACCAGCAGCGGCACCCCGAGGTTGCCACGGCCCGCGCCGATCGCATTCATTCGCATGTTGTTGAACAGCTGAGTGCGTTCCACCCGATTCTCCTAGCCCGATCCAAACAATCTTTTGACGCGCCGAGGGCGCGCGCCAATGCCAGTGCAAGAGCTCGGCCAACTTGGAAAAACACCGGAGATCAGCGGATTGCAGGTGGCGCTCGGGGGCTGGCGGCGGGCTGACAGAACCGCCTCGGCCAGGCGGAGTCAGAACACTGTCGGCGGGCAACGGCGCCCGGCGCACTGATGCAAGGAGCCACCTTCATGAAGAACTGGATGATTGCCGCACTCGCCGGCGGCTGCGTACTCAGCGCCCAGGCGGAGAGCCTTTCGATCCCGATGAACATCGTCAGCGCCAACGGCGTCGGTCAGCAGGTCGGCACGGTGAGCGTCGAGGAAACCCAGTATGGCCTGGTTTTCACCCCGCAGCTGGCGGGCCTGGCACAGGGCATCCACGGTTTCCATATCCATGCCAAGGCGAGTTGCGATGCCGCGATGAAGGACGGCAAGCCGTCGGCAGCCGAAGCCGCTGGCGGCCACTGGGACCCGAAGGAAACCGGCAAGCACGGCGCGCCCTGGGGCGACGGCCACCTCGGCGACCTCCCTGCCCTGCTGGTCACCGCCGATGGCAAGGCGATGCAGCCGGTGCTGGCGCCGCGCCTGAAGAGCCTGGACGAGATCAAGGGCCACGCGCTGATGATCCACCAGGCCGGCGACAACCATTCCGATCACCCGCAACCGCTGGGCGGTGGCGGTGCGAGAATGGCCTGCGGGGTCATCAAGTAACTGTGCGCAAGCGCCGAAATGGTCGCGGCGTCACTCGTCGCGACGAAGATCCGGCGGGATCGGCAGATCGGGCAACGGCGTCGGCCGCTTGCCCTTGCCGGAGCGGAACTGCTTGAGCTGGTAGACGTAGGCCAACACCTGAGCGACCGCGAGGTAGAGACCGGCGGGAATTTCCTGGTCGATCTCGGTGGAGTAGTACACCGACCGCGCCAGCGCCGGCGATTCCAGTAGCAGCACCTTGTGTTCCTGGGCGATCTCGCGAATCTTCAAGGCGAGGAAATCGCCGCCCTTGGCCAGCACCACCGGCGCGGTGCCTTTGGTCGGATCGTACTTTAGGGCGACGGCGAAGTGCGTCGGGTTGGTGATCACCACGTCCGCTTCGGGCACCGCCTGCATCATCCGCCGCTCGGCCATCTGCCGCTGCATCTGGCGGATCTTGCCCTTGACCTCGGGCTTGCCTTCGCTGTCCTTGTACTCGTCCTTGACCTCCTGCTTGGTCATCATCATTTTCTGCTTGTTGTCCCAGAGCTGGAACGGCACATCCGCAGCGGCGATCAGGATCAGCCCGGAAGCCATCCACAAGGCGCTGTTGCCAAGCACCTCGATGGCATGCCCGAGCGCCGTTTCCAGCGGCTGGCCGGACAGCGCCAGCAGGTCGTCGCGGTCGTTGGAGAGCACCACGATGCCGACCATGAGGATGATGCTGAACTTGGCCAGCGCCTTGACCAGCTCGACCACCGACTTCTTCGAGAACATCCGCACCAACCCCGGCCCCGGGTTCATCCGGCCAAACTTGGGCGCCATGGTCTTGGCGGAGAACATCCATCCACCCAAGGCGATGTTGCCGACGATCGAGGCCGCCGCCAGTACGGCGAGGATCGGCGCCAGCGCCTTGATCGCCATGCTGCCGGCCTTGAGCAGCAGCAGTGCCATGCTGCCGGTGTCCATCAGGGTATCGCGGGTGAGGCTGAAGCAGCCGCGCATCAGATCGACCAGCGCGGTGGCCAGGTCGCCGCCGTAGATCATCACGGCGATCACCCCGGACATCACCACCACCAGGGTGCTCAGCTCCCGCGAACGGGCGATCTGCCCCTCCTCCCGCGATTCGCGCAGGCGTTTCTCGGTGGGTTCCTCGCTTTTGTCGGCACCGCTTTCGCTTTCAGCCATCGCTCACCTCGCCTGCGCCAGGTCGCGCAGCATGGCCAGGGCCACGCTGGAGAGATTCTGGTACTGGTTGAGGGTATCGGCCATGCCGATCCAGACCACCACCAGACCGAAGGTCAGGGTCAGCGGGAAGCCGACAGAAAAGATGTTCAGCTGCGGCGCCGCACGTGTCATCACGCCGAAGGCCAGGTTGACCACCAGCAACGCGGTGACCACCGGCAGGGAAATCAGCAGACCGGCGGCGAGCACCCAACTGAGCTTGCCGGCCAGCTCCCAGTAATGCCCGACGAGCATGCCGCCGCCGACCGGCAGCGTAGTGAAGCTTTCGGCGATCACCTCGAACACCACCAGATGGCCGTTCATGGCGAGAAACAGCAGCGTGGTCAACATGGTCATCAACTGGCCCAGCACCGGCACGGAAATGCCGTTGGCCGGGTCGACCATGGCGGCGAAGCCGATACCCATCTGGATCGAGATGATCTGCCCGACCACCGAATAGACATGGAAGAACAGCTGCAGCATGAAGCCGAACATGGCGCCGATCAGCACTTCCTGGCCGATCAGCAGCAGCGAGCGCAGGTTCAGCGCATCGACTTCCGGCATCGGCGGCAGGGTCGGCACTATGACCACGGTGATCGCCAGCGCCAGGTAAAGGCGCACGCGGGTGGGAACCAGCTGGGTGCCGAAGATCGGCATCACCATCAGCAACGAGGCAATACGGAACAACGGCAACAGGAAGCTGGAGATCCAGGCGCCGATCTGACCGTTGGAAAGCTCGAGCATCGCTAGCCGATCACCAGCGGGATGTTCTGGATCAGCGTGGTGGTGTACTCCATCAGCTGGCGCACCATCCACGGCCCGCCGACGATCAGCGTCAGCAGCATCAC
The DNA here is from genome assembly GCA_002418465.1 of Pseudomonas sp. UBA5782. Lineage (GTDB taxonomy): Bacteria > Pseudomonadota > Gammaproteobacteria > Pseudomonadales > Pseudomonadaceae > Pseudomonas_O. The sequence goes on from DIEE01000259.1 coordinate 9,636, forward strand.
CAGCAGGCGCGGCAGGAAGCTCAGGGTCTGCTCGTTGATCTGCGTCGCCGCCTGGAACATGGCGACGATCAGCCCCACCACCAGGCTCGGCAGCACCAGGATGCCGACCATCACCGTGATCATCCACAGCGCTTCACGAAAGATGTCCACCGCCACTTCGGGTGTCATGTCTGCCTCCTGGCCGCCGGGCGGCCGAAATGTGCCGCTGCCGCTACAGCGTGCCAAAGCTGCCGGCCAGGGTGCCGATGATCAGGCCCCAGCCGTCGATGAGGACGAACAGCATGATCTTGAACGGCAGCGAGATGATCATCGGCGACAGCATCATCATGCCCATCGCCATCAGCACGCTGGCCACCACCATGTCGATGATCAGGAACGGAATGAAGATCATGAAGCCGATCTGGAACGCGGTCTTCAGCTCCGAGGTAACGAATGCCGGGACCAGGATGGTCAGCGGTGCGTCCTGCGGGCTGGCGATGTCGGTGCGCTTGGACAGACGCATGAACAGGTCGAGATCGCTCTCGCGGGTCTGCCCGAGCATGAAGTTCTTCAGCGGCCCCTGCGCCTTGGCGATCGCATCCTGCGCGTTCATCTGCTCGTTCAGGTAGGGCTGCAGCGCCTCGCGGTTCACCTGGTCGAACACCGGCGCCATGATGAACAGGGTGAGGAACATCGCCAGGCCGATGAGGATCTGGTTCGACGGCGTCTGCTGCAGGCCCAGCGCCTGACGCAGGATCGAGAAGACGATGATGATGCGGGTGAAGCTGGTCATCAGCATGACGAACGCCGGAATGAAGCTCAGCGCGGTCATGATCAGCAGGATCTGCAGGCTGACCGAATACTCCTGCTGCCCTTCCGGGTTGGTCGACAGCGTGATCGCCGGGACCGACAGCGGATTGGCGCTATTCACGGCCTCCTGACCGAACGCCATGGGCGCCGCGATCAGCACGAACAGGGTCAGCAACAAACGCCACATCAGTTCTTATCCTTGTCCTTGTCCTTGTCTTTTCCGAGCAGCTCCATCAGGCGCTGTGCGAACTCCGGCGACGCCGGCTCGGCATCGGCGACCAGCACCGGCTCGGCGAGCACGTGCAGCGGCGTGATGCGGCCGGGCGAGATCCCCAGCAGCACCTGCTCGCGGCCGACCTGGACCAGCAGCAGGCGGTCACGCGGACCGAGCGCCTGGCTGGACACCAGCTTGATCGCCTGATTGCTGTGCGGGCCGATCTGCTGCACCCGGCGCAGCAGCCAGGCGAGCAGGAAGATCAGGCCGATCACCAGCAGCAGGCCGAGCAGCATCTGCCCGATCTGCGCGCCCAGGTTGCCGTTCGCCGGCAACGCGGCGGTGCCCGATTCGGCGGCCAGTGCGGCGAACGGCAGGCCGAGCAGCGTGATCAGGGCCAACGGGGCTCTGCTCATGTTCAGCTCAGCTTCTTGATGCGTTCGCTGGGGCTGATCACGTCGGTCAGGCGGATGCCGAACTTCTCGTTGACCACCACCACTTCGCCATGCGCGATCAGCGTGCCGTTGACCAGCACGTCGAGCGGCTCGCCGGCCAGGCGATCCAGTTCGATCACCGAGCCCTGGTTGAGCTGCAGGAGGTTGCGGATGGTGATGTCGGTGTTGCCGACTTCCATCGAGATCGACACCGGGATGTCGAGGATCACATCCAGGTTCGGACCGTCCAGGCTGACCGGCGCGTTGGAACGCGGCACGCTGCCGAACTCCTCCATCTGCGCCCGTGGCGCCGGTGGCGTCGCGCTCTGCGAGAGCATGGCGTCGATGTCGTCCTGGTCGGCGTCGCCGGCCTCGGCGAGTGCCGCGGCCCATTCGTCGGCCAGTGCTTTCTCCTCGGAGGAGGTGTCTTGATCGTCTGCCATCGGTGTTCCTCGGCTGGCTCTGAAAAGGAAGAAGTGAAGTCGCCCGCCTCAGCGGACGCGGCCGATCGGCGCGAGCACCTGCAGCGACAGGTTGCCCTTGTGCGCGCCGATCTTGACCTTGAATGCCGGCACGCCGTTGGCGCGCAGGATGATGTTCTCCGGCAGATCGACCGGGATCACGTCGCCGGGCTGCATGTGCAGGATGTCGCGGACCTTGAGCTGGCGCCGTGCCACGGTGGCGCCCAGCGGCACGCTGACGTCGAGGATGTCCTCGCGCAGCGCCTTCACCCAGCGCTCGTCCTGGTCGTCCATGTCGGACTGGAAACCGGCATCGAGCATTTCTCGGATCGGCTCGATCATCGCGTACGGCATGGTGATGTGCAGGTCGCCGCCACCGCCGTCCAGCTCGATGTGGAAGGTCGAGACCACCACTACCTCGCTGGGGCTGACGATGTTCGCCAGCGCCGGGTTGACCTCGGAGTTGATGTACTCGAAGTTGACGTCGAGCACCGCGTGCCAGGCTTCGCGAAGATCCGTGAACGCCTGGTCGATGACCATGCGCACCACGCGTAATTCGGTCGGAGTGAACTCGCGGCCTTCGATTTTGGCGTGACGGCCGTCGCCGCCGAAGAAGTTGTCGACCAGCTTGAACACCAGCTTGGCGTCGAGGATGAACAGCGCGGTGCCGCGCAGCGGCTTCATCTTCACCAGGTTGAGGCTGGTCGGTACGTACAGCGAATGCACGTACTCGCCGAACTTCATCACCTGCACGCCGCCCACCGCCACGTCCGCCGAGCGGCGCAGCAGGTTGAACATGCTGATCCGGGTGTAGCGGGCGAAGCGCTCGTTGATCATCTCCAGCGTCGGCATGCGGCCGCGGACGATGCGGTCCTGGCTGGTGAGGTCGTAGCTCTTGACGCTGCCGGGTTCGACGTCGGTCTCGGTCTCGACGGCGCCATCGTCCACGCCGTGCAGGAGGGCGTCGATCTCGTCCTGCGACAGCAGGTCTTGTACAGCCATGGACGGGCTCCTACTGCAATACGAAGTTGGTGAAGAGAACCTGTTCGATCACGGTCTTGCCGACCTCCTTCTGCGCCAGTTCCTGCACGCTGGCGGTGGCCTTCTGGCGCAGCATTTCCTTGCCGACGGAGCTGGTGAGACTTTCGAAATCCTGGCTGGAGAACAGCATCACCAGGTTGTTCCGCAGCACCGGCATGTGCACCTTGAGCGCGTCAAGGGCCGCCTGGTCGCGGGCCATCAGCGCCACCGTGACCTGCATGTAGCGCTGCCGGCCGTTGTAATTGAAGTTGACCACGAAGGCCGGCGCCAGCGGCTCGTAGATCGCCGCCTGCTTGACCGGTGCCGCGTGCTCCTCGGCAGCCGGCGCCTCCTCCTTCTTCATGCTCTTGCTAAGAAGGAACCAGGTCGCGCCGACGGAACCGCCGATCGCCAGCAGCAGTGCCAGAACGATCACGATGATCAGTTTGAGTTTGCTTTTGCCCGCAGGTTTCTCGGCACCTTCGGGGCCGGGCTGGGGTGGAGCTTTCTTCGCCATGCCAATATTCCGTCGCGCGTCAGGGATCTTTACAGCCATCAATGGCTTAGGAGCAAGTGCTATGCCAGCTTATAAGCAAAGGCCTTCCCGGAAAACCTCTTTCGCCTGGCATCTTCGGCCTCGCGCTGCGCCCTGCATAGCATTCGTTGGCCGACCGTGGAGAAAGATCGGATGCCGGTGGGCGCGCGCCAACGAAAAAGGCCCGAGCGGTCGAAGCCGATCGGGCCTTTGGCTCTGCGCGCAGCGCAGCGTCAGGCGTAGTAGTCGACCAGGCCGCGAGCGGCCTTCGGCGTACTGGGAAGCTCGACGCTGCCAATGACCACCTCGTCATCGCCACCACCGGAGCCGCCGCGCGACGACGAGCCGCCACGGCCCTGCCCTTCGCTACCCTGTCCCTGCCAGCCGCGCGCCAGCGACTGGTCGGAGACGTTGACGTCCGCCAGGTTCATGCCCTGCTGGGTGAACATGTCGCGCAGCCGGTTCATCTGCCCTTCCAGCGCTTCGCGCACCGCGGCGTGCGGGCTGGCGAAGGCGATCTGGGTCTGGTCCTGGTTGAGGCTGATCTTCACGTCCAGGCGACCGAGGTCCTGCGGGTCGAGCTGTATCTCGGCCGACTTGAGGTTCTGGCTGGACAGCCACATGACCCGGTCGACCACGGCCTCGGTCCAGCCGTTCTGCTGCATCGGCACCGGCTGGCCCGGCACCAGGGCGGCACGCTGGGCGCCGTTGACCTGCTGGGTCATCGCCTGGTTGAGCGAATTCAGCTTGTTGGCGAAGTTCTCCGCGCGCAGTTCGCCGATGCCGTCCTTCAACTCGCCAGCATCGCTGTCGGCATCCAGATCGCCCAGCTTCAACGCGGCCACCGCCTCGCCGTCGGCGGGCAGCTGGTCGAGCAACGGAGCGGCAAGCGCCGGATCGAGCGGTGCCTTGGCGGCTTCGGCATTCACCGTCTGGCTGGCGACGGCCTTGGCCTGCTGCGCCACCACGGCCTGGGCCGCCTGGAAGTCGTCCGGCAGGGTCAGGCCGGGCGGCAGCAGGTCTTCGACGCTGTCGGTGACCTGCGGCTGCAACTCGCCCTCGCCGACGACGACCGCCGGGATTGCAGCAAGATCGATGGCAGCGGTATCCGGCGCCAGCGCCGAAGGCGCTTCGACCGCCGGCTGCGCGACCACTGTCGGCGCCAGCGGCTGCGGCACCAGGCCCATCAGCACCAGCGGGTCGATCGGCTGATCGGTCGGCTGGTCGGTTTTCTGCGCCTGTTCTTCGGCGGGCGCGTCGTCCACGGCCTTCTTCTCGCTCGGCAAGGCTTTGCCGCTATCGGCAACCTCCGGCTTCGCCTTGGCGGTGGTGTCGTCGCGATCGTCGCTGCGTTTGTTGTTGGCGTTCTTTTCATGACGCGGCTTCGCCGGTGCGTCGCTGCGCTCGGCAGACTTGTTCTGACGCTCCTTGGCGTACATGTCGGCAAAGCTGGAAGCCTCGCTCTTGCTGGTGTCGTCGGCTTTCACCGGCGCTTTCACCACGGGCATCTTCATCCGCACATCGGGGGCGGATTGAAGAAGTAGGTCGGGTGCGACGGACATGGGGCACTCTCCGCTCGGATGGGTCGTGCCAGAGACAAGCAAGTTGGGGGCCAGCTTTGCGAAAGCCTCGATTCACGGGGCTTTGCGGGGAGGAGACGAGTTTTCCGCGGAATCAACCGCGAAAACGTTGACGCTCCGACTTCATCAGGATGCGCACGATGGCGAACTCGCGGTCGATATGCTCGATCAGCGTGGCCGCCGCCGCGACGTCGAGCGCCTGTCGGTGGCCGAGGTCTTCGAGCTGTTTGCACAGGTCCGCCAGCAGCAGCGCGCCCATGTTGCTGCAACTGCCCTTGAAGCTGTGGGCGGTGAGCCGCAGGAGCTGCGCATTCTGCGTATGCAAGGCCTCAGCCAGCAGGCGCACGCGCTCATCCGAATCGGCCAGGAAGGTATCCAGCAGAACCGGATATTCGCCCTCCATCAGGTCCTGCAGGGACGCGAGGACGGCGCTGTCGAGGTGGGGATCTTGCACTTGCTCACTCCATGATCAAGAGGCGCGGAATTATGCCTGAGCGGACCAGGAAAACTCCACGCTGACACCGCGTCCATCGGTCTCCCAGTTGCTCTTTTCTGCAAGCTGGCTGACCAGTTTCAGCCCGCGCCCGTGCAACTGCTCGCTGGATTGTTGACGCGCCCGGGTCGCCGCCATGTCGAAACCGCCACCGCTGTCCTCGACGCGCATGATCAGCCGCCCGCCGCCGTGCTCCGGGCGCAGCTCCAGGTGGAAGCGCACGAAGCCCTCTTCCAGCCGGGCCAGGCGTTCGCGCCGTTCGTTGTAGTAATGGGTGAAGCCACGCACGTCGCGCTTGAGCGAGGAATCGAGGCGCAACACGCCGTGCTCCAGGGCATTGGAATACAGCTCGACGAGCACCGTGTACAGCGCGCTGACCTGCGGGCGCAGCCCCTGCACCTCGAGCAGCAGTTGCAGCAGGTAGGGCAGCGGGTTCATGTGCTTGAGGGTTTGCGCGCGGAACTCGAAACAGGCGGACCAATCCAGTGGCGTGTTGCTGCCGTCGTTGGAGAAGGTCAGCGGCGAGGACTTCGCCTCCTCGATCAGGCTCAGCTCGATCAGGCTGACGTCGTCCTGGGTTTCGCCGCGGAAGCTGCTCAACGCCCGCTGAATCTCGTCGAACAGCCGATCGCGCTGCTGGTTGGCGTCCATCAGGTTGAGCAGGCGCTGCTCGCCGAACAGCTCGTCGGCCTGGTTGCGGGTCTCCAGCAGGCCGTCGGACAGCAGCAGCAGCCGATCACCTTCGAGCAGCGGATAGGATTCGTACTTCTCGTCGAAGACCGCCGGCTCCAGCACGCCGAGCGGCAGGTGGCGGGAAACCAGCGGGATGCGCTCGTTGCTGCCACCGCGGATGAGATAGCCGTCCGGCAGGCCACCGTTCCACACCTCGACCACGCGGCGATGGAAACTCAGGTTGATCAACGTGGCGCAGCAGAACACGCCCACCGGCAGGATGCGCTTGAGCTTGGCATTCACCTCGCGAAGGATGTCAGCCATGCCATAGCCCTTGGTGGTCATGCCATAGAACACCTCGGCCAGCGGCATCGCGCCGATCGCGGCGGGCAGACCGTGACCGGTGAAGTCGCCGAGCAGCACGTGCATGCCACCGGACGGCTTGTAGGCGGCGAGCAGCAGATCACCGTTGAACAGCGCGAAGGGCGACTGCAGGTAGCGGATGTTCGGCGCGTTCAGGCAGCCGGAGTGCGCGACCTTGTCGAACACCGCCTTGGCCACGCGCTGCTCGGCGAGCAGGTGCTCGTTGTGCTTGGCGATCAGGTCGCGTTGTTCGAGCACGGTCTGCTGCAGGCGGCGCAGGCGATCCATGGCGCGGATCTTGGCGCCGAGGATTACCCGGTTGTAGGGCTTGGCGAGGAAGTCGTCGCCCACTTCGAGGCAGCGCACCAGGGCGTCGTTCTCGGTCAGCGAGGTGAGGAAGATGATCGGGACCAGGGTTTCGCCGGCGGCCAGCTTGATCTGCCGGGCGGCTTCGAAGCCGTCCATCACCGGCATCAGCGCATCCATCAGCACCAGCTGCGGGTGCTCCTGGCGGAACAGCTCGACGGCTTCGTGGCCATCGGCGGCGGTGAGTGCGCGGTGGCCCTCGCGGGTGACGATGGCCGACAGCAGCAGCCGGTCGGCGGCGTTGTCTTCCGCGATCAGGACCGACAGCCGCTCAGACATACCACCTCAACTGATCCGGAAAAGCTGTTCGAAATTGGAGATGGTGAGGATCTTGCGCACGTCAGGGCTGCAGTTGATCAGGCTGATCGCCGCGCTTTCGCCGCCGGCGTGATCGCGCAGCAACAGGAGCATGCCCAGCGCGGAACTGTCCAGGTAGGTCGCGCCCTTGAGGTCGATCACGTAGCGCTTGGGCGACACGCTGATGCGCTCGTAGGCATCGCGAAACTCCTGGTGCGCGCCGAAATCGAAACGCCCCTGGATGTGAATGGTCAGCTCCTGACCGTCATCCGAGGCTTGCGAAGTTGAAGTTATAGCCATGAATTCTCCTTGAGCGCCGGGGAGGACTGCGAACAGCGCTGATGAAGATGTAGCACCGAGTCGCTACAGGGGCAACCGCAATCACTCCGTGCGGCGCGCGGAGAGTCGGGCCGCGAGTTCGTCGAGCTGCTTCTGCTCGCGCTTCTCGTCGGCGGCGCGGGCTTCCTCGATGTAGCGCTGGATCAGCTTGCGCAGCCCTTCCAGGCGCGTGTAGCAGGCCTGCCAGGCTTCGCGCGCCTTGCGCAGGTTGTCGCGGTGGAAATCGACGTTGCGCTGCTGCTGGGCGACGGCGGTTTCCAGTTGCGAGAGAAAGCGCTGGTAGTTGATCAGCCATTGCCCGGAAACGCCCTGCTGGCCCTGGTTGACCAGCTGCTTCTGGTAGTCGCCGCGATAGCGATGCAACTCGTTGAGCTGGTTTTCCACCTGGCCGAGCTGCGTCTGGCAGCGGCCAAGCATGCGCGCGGCCTCGCGCTCGGCCTTCTCCGCCATGTCCACCACCGGCACCAGCCGGGCCGCCCTGCTCTGCGCCATCTATCAGGCCTTACCCGGGCCGGCCTGCAGCACCGCCGCCAGGTTCGCCGAAGCCTGCTCCAGGCTCTCGCTCTCGCGCAGCCCCTGGCGCAGGTAGGCGACCATCAGCGGTTGCTTGGCGATGGCCATGTCGGTTTCGGGATCGCCGCCGGCGACATAGGCGCCGACGCTGATCAGATCGCGGCTCTGCTGGTAGCGCGACCAGAGCTGCTTGAAGCGCTGGGCGTTGCGCAGGTGTTCGGGGCTGACCACCTGCGGCATCACCCGGCTGATCGAGGCTTCGATGTCGATCGCCGGGTAGTGGCCCTCTTCGGCCAGGCGGCGGGACAACACGAAGTGACCGTCGAGCACCCCGCGCGCGGAGTCGGCGATCGGGTCCTGCTGGTCGTCGCCCTCGGACAGCACGGTGTAGAACGCGGTGATCGAGCCGCCACCGGCCTCGGCGTTGCCGGCGCGCTCGACCAGCTTGGGCAGGCGGGCGAACACCGACGGCGGGTAACCCTTGGTCGCCGGCGGTTCGCCGATGGCCAGGGCAATTTCGCGCTGGGCCTGGGCGAAACGGGTCAGCGAATCCATCAGCAGCAGGACGTTCTTGCCCTTGTCGCGGAAATATTCGGCGATGCGCGTGCAGTACATGGCCGCGCGCAGGCGCATCAGCGGCGCTTCGTCGGCCGGCGAAGCGACCACCACGGAACGCTTGAGGCCTTCCTCGCCGAGGATTTCCTGGATGAACTCCTTCACCTCGCGGCCGCGCTCGCCGATCAGCCCGACGACGATGATTTCCGCCTCGGTGAAGCGCGTCATCATGCCCAGCAGCACGCTCTTGCCCACGCCGGTACCGGCGAACAGGCCCAGGCGCTGACCGCGGCCGACGGTGAGCAGGCCGTTGATGCAGCGGATGCCGACATCCAGCGGTTCGTGAATGGGTTCGCGGTTGAGCGGGTTGATGATCGGGCCGTCCATCGGCACCCAGTCCTCGGCCTTCATCCGGCCCTTGCCGTCGAGGGCATTGCCGGCGCCGTCGAGCACGCGGCCGAGCATGCTCATGCCCATCGGCAAACGGCCGGTATCCGGCATCGGCACCACGCGGGCGCCGGGCGCGATGCCGGCCAGGCTGCCAACCGGCATCAGGTAGATCTTGCCGTTGGAGAAGCCCATGACTTCGGCTTCGACCTGCACCGGCTGGTAGCTGCCGTCGTTGATCACCAGGCAACGGCTGCCGATCGCGGCGCGCAGGCCTTCGGCTTCGAGGGTCAGGCCGACCATGCGCAACAGTCGCCCTTCCACCAGCGGCTGGCTCGGCAGCTGCACGGCCTCGGCATAGCCGGCCAGACGCCGGGCAAGACTGGTGCGCTCAAGGCGCATCGGGAGTACTCAGGTCGACGGCGACGTCCGCGGCCGGCGGATGCACCTTCTGCTCGCGCTGGTGCTCGAAGATCTGGTTCATCGCCTGGGCCAGGCGGGTTTCGATGCTGGCGTCGATCTGGCTGTGCTCGCTTTCCACCTTGCAGCCTCCGGGCAGCAGGTTTTCGTCTTCCAGAATCCGCCAGTTCTCTTCGTTGCGCTCGCGCAGCGCCTTGACCAGTTCGAAGTCCTGCGGATTGACGTGGATACGCACGTTCTCCGCGCCCATCGGCAGCAATTTGAGCGATTCCCGCACGACCTGGCGCAGCTGGCTGGAATCGGTGACCAGCTCGCGCTGGATGACCTGGCGAACGATGTGACCGACCATTTCCACGAGGGTAGCTTCGAGCTGCTGGTCCTGCTCGCCGATCGGCTCGAACAGCTGCGCCATCAGGTGTTCCAGGCGTTCGAGCTTGATGTTGAGCAGCGCGTCGGCTTCCTGCTTGGCCTTGATCTGGCCGGAGTGAAAACCATCCTTCTCGCCGGTGGCAAAGCCTTCGTTGTAGGCGTCCTGGCGGATCGCCTCGAGTTCATCGAGCGTCAGCGGCTTGACGGCCTGATCGGAAATGTCCTCGATCAGGTTCTGCGCGTTATCCTCCGCCGGCTCCGGCGCCGGCGGCTCGCTGCCCGGCAGCGGCGGCGGGTCGAAGCTGGGCAACGACCAACTTTCGAAACCGCTGCCGCGTACGTCACGCGCACGGATCAGGTCGCTGGGCTCTTCCTTCGCCATTTAGATCATCTCTTCGCCGCCCTTGCCACCCAGGACGATTTCCCCGGCTTCGGCCATCCGGCGAGCAATGGTAAGAATTTCCTTCTGCGCGGTCTCGACGTCGCTGACGCGCACCGGGCCCTTCGCTTCGAGGTCGTCGCGCAGCAGCTCGGCGGCGCGTTTGGACATGTTCTTGAAGACCTTTTCCTTGATCGCCTCGTCGGAGCCCTTGAGCGCCAGCACCAGCACATCGGAGGAGACTTCGCGCATCAGCGCCTGGATGCCGCGGTCGTCGACATCGGCCAGATTGTCGAAGACAAACATCAGGTCCTCGATCTGCGCCGAGAGGTCTTCGTCCATCTCGCGGATCGAATCCATCAGCTGGCCTTCGGACGAGCTGTCCAGGTAGTTCATGATGTCGGCCGCGCGCTTCACGCCGCCCATGGTGGCGCGCGAGGTGTTCGAGCTGCCGGAGAACTGCTTCTCGAGAATCTGGTTGAGCTCCTTCAGCGCCGCCGGTTGCACGGTGTTCAGCGAGGAGACGCGCAGGATGATGTCCAGGCGCACCTTGTGATCGAAGTGGCTGAGTACCTCGCCGGCCTGGTCGGGGTCGAGGTAGGCGACCACGATGGCCTGGATCTGCGGGTGCTCGTAGCGGATCACGTCGGCCACGGCGCGCGGCTCCATCCACTTCAGGCTGTCCAGACCGCTGGTGCTGCCGCCGAGAAGAATCCGGTCGATCAGGCTGCCGGCTTTGTCTTCGCCCAGCGCCTGGGTAAGCATCTTGCGGATGTAGCCGTCGGCGCCGACGCCCAGGCTGGTCTGGTCGCCGACGATGTCGACGAACTCGCCCATGACCTTCTCGACCTGCTCGCGATGCACGTTGCGCATCTGCGCCATGGCCATGCCGACCCGCTGCACTTCCTTCGGCCCGAGGTGGCGCAGGACCTGCGCGGCGTCGGTTTCGCCGAGGGAGAGCAGCAGAATGGCGGCTTTGTCGACCTTGTTCAGCTTGGTGGGGGCTCGGTCATTCATCAGCGTTGATCCAATCTTTCACGACCTGGGCGACACGGCCCGGATCTTCGGCCACAAGACTCTTGATGGCGTTGAGTTGCGCATCATAACCCTCGGACGGACTCGGCAACATGATGCTCTGCGGGCCGCCGAGGCTGACCCGGTCATCCGACAGCTCGCCTTCCAGCCCGCCACCCAGGGCACCGCCCATGCCGCCAGCCGCGCCAGCGACAGCCAGCTCCTTGCCCTTGCCGCCGCCGCTGATGTTGTTCAGCACCGGACGCAGGACGAACCACACCAGGATCATGATCAGCAGCGCCGGGAACAGTTGCTTGAGCGTGCTCAGCAGCATGCTGAACCAGGTCTGCTCGTACCACGGCACGTCGATGGCCTCGACGCCGGTGTCCGGAGCGAAGGCGTTGTTGATCACGCTGACGCTGTCGCCGCGGCTGGCGTCGAAGCCCACGGCATCCTGTACCAGACGGGTGAAGCGGGCCAGTTCGTCGGCGCTCCACGGCGTGTGGGTGACTTCGCCATTCTCAGGGTTGACCTTGATCTGGTCGTCCAGTACCACCGCAACCGACAGACGGCGCAGACGGCCCTGCTGCTGCTTGGTGTAGCTGACGGAACGGTCCAGCTCGTAGTTGCGGGTAGCCTGCTCGCGCTTGTCGGACGGGTACGGCGCCAGCATCGGTTGGCCGGTGGCCGGGTCCATGATCTGCGCGCCATTGGCGTCGAGCAGCGGCTGGCCAGCGGCGATCGGGCCAGCGGGTGCAGCAGGAGCGGCCTGGCCGGTCTGCGCCGGAGCGCTGGCAGCGCCCGGAGGCTGGTTGGACAGTGCACCCGGAACTCCACCGGTGCTGGAGCTGCTGCTGCGTTGTTCGTTGACCGACTGCTCGCTGCGCAGCGCCGGCTGATCCGGGTTGAAGGTTTCCGAGGTGGATTCGACCGCGCTGAAATCGACGTCGGCGGAGACTTCGGCCTTGTAGCGGCCGTTGCCGACAACCGGCTGCAGGATGTTCTGCACGCGCTGGGTGAACATGGTTTCCATGCGGCGGCTGTAGTCGTACTGCTTGCCGGCCATCGACAGCTCGGACAGCTCCTGCTGGTCGGACAGCAGGTTGCCCTTCTGATCCACGACGGTAACTTGCGACTTGTTCAGTTCCGGCACGCTGGTGGCGACCAGGTTGACGATCGCCATCACCTGGCTCGGCTCCAGGGTGCGGCCCGGATACAGCTCGACCAGTACCGATGCGGTCGGCTTGCGGTCGTCACGAACGAACACCGAGCTCTTCGGGATCGCCAGGTGCACGCGGGCGGCCTTGATGTTGTTCAGGCTGGCGACGGTACGGCCGAGTTCACCTTCCAGGCCGCGACGGTAGTTGGTCGCTTCCATGAACTGGCTGGTACCCAGCGCCTGCTCCTTGTCGAGGATCTCGAAGCCGACGTTGCCGTCGTTCTGCTGGATGCCGGCGCCGGCCAGCTTGATGCGCGCACGGGCAACGTCATCGGCCTTGACCAGCAGCGCGCCGGAGTTCGGCTCGATCTTGTAGGGGATGTCGGCCGTGGTCAGCGCCTCGATCACCTGGTTTGCGTCCATACCGGTCAGGCTGCCGTACAGCGGACGGTAGTCCGGCTGTTGCGACCAGAGCACCACGGCGAAACCGATCGCCACGCTGGCGGCCAGGCCGACCAGCAGGCCGATCTGGCGCAGCATGCTCATCTGCGACAGGTTGCCGAGGAAGGCGAGGCCCAGCAGCGGCTTCTTCGAGTCCGAAGCGTCGGCGGGGGTACGAGCGGGAACGTTCATAACAGCATCGGCCATTTCTTGATCCTACCTGCCCTTAAACCGGCATCTGCATGATGTCTTGATACGCCTGAACCAGCTTGTTACGCACCTGGGTCATGGCCTGGAAGGAAACACTCGCCTTTTGCGAAGCGATCATCACGTCGGTGATGTCCACCCCGCTCTTACCCATCTCGAACGCGGTGGAAAGCTGTGCGGAAGCCTGCTGGACGTCATTCACCTTGCCGACCGCCTGACCGAGCATGTCGGCGAAGCTTGGCGCACCCACTGCGGCCGGTTCGCTGGCAACCGGTTTGGCCCGGGCCATCGCTTCCGTCTGCATGGAACGCATTTCCAGCATCAGTCGATTGAATTCAATACCCTGGCTCATCGCACTCTCCGGCTTCCGCAGCTTTTTTGACGCTTGGCGGCTCTTGCAGTAGGAGGTTGCAACTAGGGTGCCAAAATCGGAATGGCCTTGGCGGACGGGCTGAAGTGCCCGGATGGCGTGGCTTGCAGCGATCAGGCGAAATGCTGGAGGCTGCGTCGCGGGGAAAATTCAGAAGACAGTCGACGGCCTTGCCGACGGAATTCCATGCCGAGCGGGAGCGCTGGCGGATTACCGGCAGCTGGCGAATCCCGTGTAGGGGGCGAACTTGTTCGCCAGCGATGTCAGGACCAGGCGAACAAGTTCGCCCCTACGAGCACCGCTCGAGCCGCTCCGGTCAGCTCGCGTACAGATAAGCCTCCACATCCATCCCGGCGTCGCGCATCTGCGCCAGCTTGTAGCGCAGCGTACGCGGGCTGATACCGAGTCGCTCGGCGGCTTCCTTGCGCCGACCGCGCTCGCAGCGCAGCGTCTCGATGATCATCTGGAATTCCCTCCGGCGCAGGTCTTCACCCAGGTCGCCAGCGGCTTCCACGGCGGCTGGTGGAGTGCTGACCAGCGAAGGCGCAGCCACCGGCAGCGGCAGCGGAGCCGGCATCGGCGCGAAGCCGATGGGCGAGGTCAGGCACAGGTCGTGGGGCTGGATCACCCCGCCCTGCTGGAGGATCAGCGCGCGCTGGATGGCGTTGTCCAGCTCGCGCACGTTGCCCGGCCACGGGTGCGCGGTCAGGCAGGCCTGCGCCTGCTCCGAGAACCGCACTGCGGCGTGGTTCATTTTCTTGACGTGCTTGCCGAGCAGGCGTTCGGCCAGCGGCAGAATGTCGGCGGTACGCTCGCGCAGCGGTCGCCAGGCCAGCGGGAATACCGAAAGCCGGTAGTAGAGGTCTTCGCGGAAACGCCCTGCCGCCACTTCCGCCAGCAGGTCGCGGTTGCTGGTGGCGAGCACGCGGATGTCCAGGGCAATCGGCTTGCGCGCGCCGACCCGCTCCACTTCGCGCTCCTGCAGCANNGCGCAGCAGCTTGGCCTGCAGCGCCAGCGGCATCTCGGAAATCTCGTCGAGCAGGATGGTCCCGCCTTCCGCCAACTCGAACTTGCCGGGCTGGGCGCTGACGGCGCCGGTGAAGGAGCCCTTCTCGTGGCCGAACAG
>DIEE01000269.1:0-2730 GCA_002418465.1 Pseudomonas sp. UBA5782
CGCTGCTGGCGGCGATGGGCAAGAACATCGTCCACTGCGGCGACAGCGGTAACGGCCAGGTCGCCAAGGTGGCCAACAACATGCTGCTGGGCATCTCGATGATCGGCGTGGCCGAGGCGATGAGCCTGGGCGTGGCGCTGGGCATGGACGCCAAGGTGCTGGCCGGGATCATCAACACCTCCAGCGGACGCTGCTGGAGTTCGGACACCTACAACCCGTTCCCCGGCGTGCTGGAAAACGCCCCGGCCTCGCGCGGCTACAGCGGCGGCTTCGGCAGCGACCTGATGCTCAAGGACCTCGGCCTGGCCACCGAAGCGGCACGTGCGGTACGCCAGCCGGTACTGCTCGGCGCGCTGGCGCAGCAGCTCTACCAGGGCTTCAGCCTGCAGGGCCACGGCGGCCTGGACTTCTCCGCGATCATCGAGCTGTACCGTAAACCGGAGTGAGTGGATGGGAAGGCCACCTATAGGGGCCGCGATCCGGCGTGAGGGGTTGGGATGGCCTACCTGTAGGGGCGAACTTGTTCGCCAGCCGAAGCCAAGCTGGCAGTTAGGCGGGAGTACGGCTCAGCCTGGTCTAATCCATAGATAAACCCCTGTACCCAGCGCGCCTGCCCAGAGCAGTACGACCAGCGCGGCGGCCAACCAGCGTCCATTGAACGCGATGCGCGTGCCGGCGAGGCGTTGCGCCTCCGCCTGGCAGCGGTCGAGCAGCGCCGCTGGGGTCAGGCGCAGGGCCAATAAAATGCCCAGCGGCACCAGCATAAGGTCGTCCAGGTAGCCAAGCAGCGGGATGAAATCCGGGATCAGGTCGATCGGGCTGAAGGCGTAGGCCACGGTGGTCAGTGCCACCAGCTTCGGCGCCAGCGGCATGTCCGCCTGCCGGCAGCAGAGCCAGAGCAAAATCAGCTGCGTCTTCAGGCGCTTGGCCCAGGCTTTGAGTCGGGCTACGGCGGTCACGGCGAGTCCTCGGCGAAGCAGCGGTGCGCCTGGAACGCGAAGGGCGCGTCGGGCAGTTGGGTGAAGTCGGCGACCAGCCGGCGGTAGTCGGCGGCCGGGTCGAGGTCGGCGAAGCGCTCGGGCCAGAGCATCTGCGCCAGGTATTCCAGGCCGACGATGTTGAACACGCTGTTGTAGAACTGGTGATAGAGCCCCTGCACGCAGGACTGCGGCGTCTGCGCGACGTTGGCGAAGCCGGGGCGTGCCATCAGTCGCGCCAGTTCGGCCTGGATCGCCTGGTCGGATACGCCGTAGCCGAAGGGGATGGTGGCGACGCCGTTGCGCACCCGCTGGGTGCCGGTCATCAGGTAGAGGTCCGGCTTGCTGCGTACCAGGGTTTCCAGGGCCACGTCGCCGGATTCGCTGACCAGCAGGCGCGAGCCGAGGTTGATCCCGCCCAGCGCCTGCACCATCAGCCCCCAGCCGCTGTCCGCCTGGGTATGGCAGCAGGCGCCGCCACCGGCCTGGCCGGCGCGTGCCTCGACGAACACCCGCCGCGCGGGCAGGCCGGCGGTGCGATCCAGCAATGCCTGCAGACGGCTCCGGTACGCCTGCAGGTAGGCGTCGGCCCTGTCTTCGTGGCCGAGCACCTGGCCGAGCAGCGCGATGCTGCGCGGTACGTGGTGCAGCGGATCGCTCTCGCTGTCGACGTAGATCAGCGGGATGCCGAGGCGCTCGAGCAGCGCGCCGAGCACGCTGTTGTCCACCGCGGCGCGCGACTCCAGGCGCGCGACGATCAGGTCGGGACGAGCGCGCAGGATGCCTTCGATATCCACCTCGCCGCCGTTGCTGAAGGTCAGGTTCTTCACCTGTTCGGCCTGTGGCCAGCGCTGCACCAGCAGCTTCCACAGGCTCGGATCGGAGCTGCGCAAGTTGTTGTTCCAGGCGATGACCCGGCGTAGCGGGTCGTCGCGTTCGAGCAGCGCCAGGGCCAGCAGGTCGTTGCTGTCCTGCAGCAGGATGCGCTGCGGCGCGGCGGCGATTCGCACTTCACGACCGGCCAGGTCGACCAGCGTGCGCGGATAGTCGGCGGCGTGGGCGACGCCCGTCAGCAGCATCGTCAGGCCGATGATCCACGACGAAAACTTCATGCCAGCGGCCCGTCGACGGCGATCAGCAGGCGGCCCAGACTGCAGCGTTCGACCCGCGCGCGCACCCGGTAGACCTCGGCCAGCAGCGCCGGGGTCAGGGTCTCCTGCGGGCTGCCGGCGGCTTTTACCCGGCCGCCGTCGAGCACCACCAGACTGTCGGCCCAGCGCGCCGCGAGGCCGAGGTCGTGCAGCACCACGACGACGATCCGGCCCTGGTCGGCCAATCCGCGCACCAGGCTCATCACGTCGTTCTGGTGGCGCAGGTCGAGGGCGCTGGTGGGTTCGTCGAGCAGCAGCAGCGCCGGGTCGCGGATCACCGCTTGGGCCAGGCTGACCATCTGCCGCTGGCCGCCGGAAAGCTGCTCCAGCGGGCGCATGGCCAACTCGGCGATGCCCAGTTGCGCGAGCACCGCGTGGGCCCGTTCGACGCCATCGCGGCCGATGCCGCCGCTGCCGGCATGCAGCGCGCCGAGCAGGGTTTCCAGCACGCTGAGGGCGATGCCGTCGGGCAGCGCCTGCGGCATGAAGCCGAGCTGCCGCGCACGTTCACGGCGCGAGCAGCCGAGCAGATCGAGGTCGCCCAGGTGGATCTGCCCGCTGGCCGGCAGCAGACCGGCGAGGGTGCGCAGCAGAGTCGACTT
>DIEE01000269.1:2928-7106 GCA_002418465.1 Pseudomonas sp. UBA5782
TCGCCGATCAGCAGGCGCGCGATGTGCGGCCCGACCAGGCCGATGAAACCGATGGTGCCGACGAAGGCCACGGCGGTGGCGGCCAGCAGGCTGATCCGCAGCAGCGCGCCGAAGCGCAGCCGGCCGACGTCGATGCCCAGCGTCAGCGCGCGTTCCTCGCCCAGGCGCAGCGCGGTCATCGGCCAGGCCGCGCGCAGGCTGAAGGGCAGCACCAGCAGCACCACAATCGTCAGCGTCTGCACCGCCGGCCAGCTCGAGCGGGTCCGGCTGCCGAGGCTCCAGAACACCAGTTGCTGCAGGGCATCCGCCGAGGCCAGGTACTGCAGCAGCGCGACCAGCGCGTTGTAGCAGAACACCAGGGCGATGCCGAACAGCAGAAGGGTCTGCACGCCGCCGGCGAAACTCGCCACCGCCTGCAGCAGGAGCACCGAGGCGAAGGCGAAGACGAAGGCGTTGAGGCTCACCAGCCAGCTGTCCGGCACGCCGGGAATGCCGAAGCCGAGGACGATGGCCAGCGCCGCGCCGAGCGAGGCGGCGGAGGACACGCCAAGGGTGAAGGGGCTGGCCAGCGGGTTGTCGAGGATGGTCTGCATCTCCGCCCCGGCCAGCGCCAGGGCGACGCCCACCAGTACCGCCATCAGGGCGAACGGCAGGCGCAGTTCGCGGACGATCACCAGGCTGTCCGGGTCCACCGACTCCGGGCGGAACAGCGCGCCGAGCACCTCGCCGAAAGCGAACGGGGTGGCGCCGGTGGCGATGTCGGTGACCAGGCTGGCGAGCAGTGCCAGCCCCAGCAGCAGGCACAGCAGCAGACGTTTGCGCAGGACCCGCGCGTACGCTTCGCCCAGGGCCTGGGCAGTCAGCTCGGCCACGTTCAGAACTTCGCGCTGACGCTGGCAAGCACCGAGGC
Source organism: Pseudomonas sp. UBA5782 (assembly GCA_002418465.1). Lineage (GTDB taxonomy): Bacteria > Pseudomonadota > Gammaproteobacteria > Pseudomonadales > Pseudomonadaceae > Pseudomonas_O. Next base: position 3,839 of record DIEE01000269.1, read on the forward strand.
CGGCTCGCCGTAGTAGTTGCCGTCGGTGCCGGCAACGGTTTCCAAGTACTCACGGTCGGTGAGGTTGCGGCCGTTGAGGGCGATGCGGAGTTTGTCGTTGATGTCGTAGAAGACGCTGGCGTCGATGCGCGTGTAGCCGGACACGTCGTAGGTATTGCCGAGGTCGCCCTCGCGGGAGCCAACCGCGATTACCCCGGCGCCGAAGCCGAGGCCCTTGAAGCGCCCGGACTGCAGCTGGTAACTGCTCCACAGCGAACCGCTGAGCGTCGGCACGCCTTCGAGCTTGTTGCCTTCTGCGAGGGGAGAATCCTCGGTCGGGGTGTGCTTGGTCAGCTCGGCGTTAAGCACGCTGGCATTGGCGATGATCTGCCAGCCGTCGAGGGGCTGGCCGCTGATGTCCAACTCTACGCCGCGCACGCGTTGTTCGCCGGTCTGGATCGAAAACGAATCGTCGATGGGGTCTTCGCTGGCGACGTTTTCGCGGGTCAGCTCGAATACCGAGAGGGTGGCGCTCAGCCGATCCGGAATCAGGTCGAACTTGGCGCCCACCTCGTACTGTTTGCCTTCTTCCGGGTCGAGCGGGCGGCGGTTTCGGTCGATGTCGCCCTGCGGCACGAAGGAAGTGCTGTAGCTGGCATACAGCGAGAGCCAGTCGGTGGGCTGATAGACAAGGCCGACGCGTGGCGAGATTTTTTCCGGATCGAGCTTGGTCGGCGTCTCCACGTAGTTGGCATTGGTGCTCAGGTTGTCCTGTTTGGTGCTGTCGTAGCGCGCGCCCAGCAACAGCTTCCACTGCTCGCTCAGGTCGATCTGGTCCTGCAGATAGAGACTTTGGGTTTCCAGTTCGTAATCGGCGATTTCGTTGAACCGGAAGTTGGTGGGGAGGGCGCCGTAGACCGGTTCGTAGATGTCGATGTCGGCCAGATCGCCCCGGTAGCTGACCACCTTGCGATCACCCTTGAGGTATTCCACGCCGACCAGCGCTGTGTGCCGCAGGCCGCCGGTGGCGAAAGTGGCGATGGCCTCGAACTGCATGTCCAGGGTGCGGATCTTCTCGTCGCCATCGGTGGCGCGGCGCTGCAGGCTACGGCCATCTTCGCGCAGGCCACGCAGATCGACGACGTAGCGCTGCTTGTGCGAGTCGTCCCAGCGGGTCGACTGGCGCAGGGTCAGCCAGTCGTTTACCTGATGTTCCACCCTGAACCACGCGGCCAGCTTGTCGGCGTCATCGTGGGACCACGGCTCGTGGAGGAAACGCTTGGGGTTCATGCTGATCCCGCCGTTCTGCGGCAGTACGCCGCGGTCGAACTGGCTGGTCAGGTCGGTGTACTCCAGGCCGACATCCACCGTGGTCAGCTCGGACGGCTCCCAGCGCAGCGAGGGCGAGACGTAGGTGTGGCGATTATCGCGGAAGGTGTCGCGGAAGCCGGCATCGGTCTGGCCGGCGACGGCGATGCGCCCGGCGAGGGTCTTGGCTGGGTCGAGCGGGCCGCTGGCGTTGGCTTCCAGACGGTAGAAATCGTTGGAGCCGGCCTGCGCCTTGACCTGCGCCTCGGGGGTGAACGACGGCTTGCGCGTGACCAGGTTGATCAGCCCACCGGGATCGCCCTGACCATAGAGCACCGAGGCCGGCCCCTTGAGCACTTCGACGCGTTCGACGTTGACCATGTCGCTGACCACTTCCGGGCGCGACACCAGCGGGTTCATCAGCATGCCGTCGCCCGCGTAGGTGCGCGAATGGAAACCGCGCACCACGAAGCTCTCCGTAGAACCGCCGTGGGTGTTGCCGCGCTGCACAGAGCTGACGTTGCTCAGCGCGTCGGAGAGCTGATTGATCTGCTGGTCGTCGAGCACCTGGCGCGGGATCACCTGGATCGACTGCGGAATGTCGCGCAGTGCGGTGTCGGTCTTGGTGCCGGTGGCGCTGCGCGTGGCGCGGTAGCCCTGCACCGGGCCGTCGGCGACTTCGGCAACGACGCCGCTGGTGCTCACATGCGCCGGAGCGAGCGTCAGGGCGCCGTTTTGCGGCAGGCGGTACAGCAGCAGCGTGCGTTCCGGGGTGAGCGTCCAGCCCAGGCCGGAGTCGCGCAGCAGCAGTTGCAGCGCCTGGGATTCGCTGTAGCGGCCGCGCACGGCCGGCGCCTGCTGGTCCTGGGCGAGTTCGGCATCGAAGCTGACCTGGATGTCGCTCTGCCGGCCGAATTCGCCCAGCGCGGCGGCCAGCGATTGCCCGGCGATGGCGTAGTCGTGCTGGCGGTCTTCGGCCTGGGCGCTGCTCTCGGCGCTTTGCGCCAGCACCGGTTGCAACGGCAGCAGCAGCGCACAGCCGATCAGGCAGGCAAAACCGCGGGGAGGCGAAACCGCACGGGACCAACGAAAACGCGACACCTGCATGGCATTTGTTCCTTTCTACGTATGGTTCACATTTGAGAAGAATTCCCAAACCGACGAAGAAAGACGACCAGCTCCCAGTTTTTTTCCAGCCAAAGCGAAAAAAAAGAAAAAATTTGTTTAGGACCTGCCTGATGGCTCGCGAGCCGGGTCCTGCCAGGCACAAAAAACAGTCAGGGCGAGCCCAGTGTCCGCAGCCACGGCGTCAGCCGCCGGCTGTCCACCGCCAGCGACTGGGCCAGGGCGTTCAGCGCGCGGTCCGGGTCGCGCAGGTCGAATACGCCGCTCAGGCGCCGCTGCGCCAGGCTCGAGTCGGCGATGACGATCCAGCCTGGAGTCACGCGGCGCAGCTGGTCGACGATCTCCGCCACCGGCAGGTTCTCGACGAACAGCGAACCGTCGCGCCAGGCGGCGATGCGCGCGGGGTCGAGACGCGAGCGGCTGACGTCGCCATGTGCCCAGTCGAGGCGCAGGCGATCCCCCGGCTTGAGCTGTTCGCTGAGCTTGAGGCCGTCGCTCGCGTCGATGCTTTCGGCAAGCACCGAGCCGTGCTGCAGGGCGACTTCGGCGCTGCCCTCGTTGCGCTGCAGATCGAAGGCGGTGCCGAGCACGCGCACCGACAGGTTGCCGGCGCGGGTGATGAAGGGGTGCTGCGCGTCCGGCGCGATCTGGAAGAACGCCTGGCCACGCAGCAGCTCGGCGCGGCGGCTGTCGCCGAAGCGCGTGCGCAAGGCGCTGTCCGGGCCGAGCAGCACCCTGGAGCCATCCTCCAGCTGCACCTCGCGGGTTTCGCCGATGCCGGTCAGGTAATCCGCGCGCCAGTGCAGGCTGGCCAGCGGCTGCAGCAGCACGCCGAGCACCAGCAGTGCGCAGGCGG
>DIEE01000232.1:0-1277 GCA_002418465.1 Pseudomonas sp. UBA5782
CGGTGATGAACCCCAGCAGCAGGCCGATGCCACCGCCGATGGCGAAGCCGATGCTGGCGCGCCAGCCGCTGATCGCCAGGTGCTGCCAGAGCTCGCCGCTGCGTACCAGCTGCCAGCCGGCGGTGACGACGGCACTGGGCGCCGGCAGGATGCGGCTGGACAGCCAGCCGGCCTGCACGGCGATCTGCCAGGCGGCCAGCAGCGCGATGGGCAATGCCCAGGGCGCGGCCCGCGAGGCCAGGGTGTTGAGGGTCGTGTTGCTCATGTGTACCTCGAAAAAAGTGCGCACCGTTTGTCCCCTCCTCCGGCCCTCTCCCGCGAGCGGCAGAGGGGAGAAAGCGCCCTCGCCCATTCATGGCAGAGGGCTGGGAACAGGGGTTCTTCAGCTCGCCGCCGCAGCCGCCTTCGGCAGGATGTCGTTGGCGACCATTTCACCGAAGGGGCTGACGAAGCCGCGCGCCTCCGGTTGCTGTGGCCGGGCCACGTCCAAGTGCGGGAACAGCAGTTCGGCAACCCGGTAGGACTCCTCCAGGTGCGGATAGCCGGAGAAGATGAAGGTGTCGATGCCCAGCTCGGCGTACTCCTTGACCCGCGCGGCGACGGTCGGGCCATCGCCGACCAGCGCGGTGCCGGCACCGCCACGCACCAGGCCGACGCCGGCCCAGAGGTTTGGCGAGACTTCCAGGTTGTCCTTGCTGCCGCCGTGCAGGGCGGCCATGCGTTGCTGGCCGACCGAATCGAAGCGCGCCAGGGAGGCCTGGGCACGGGCGATGGTGTCGTCGTCGNNGCGGACGATCACGTGCAGGCGGATGCCGAAGCGCACCTCACGGCCCTGGGCCGCGGCTTTCTCGCGCACCTGGGCGATCTTCTCGGCCACCGCGGCCGGCGGTTCGCCCCAGGTCAGGTACAGCTCGACCTGCTCGGCGGCGAGGTCTTGGGCTGCCTCCGAGGAGCCGCCAAAATACAGCGGCGGCCGCGGTTGCTGGATCGGCGGGTAGAGCAGCTTGGCGCCCTTCACCTGGATGTGCTTGCCGGCGTAGTCGACGGTTTCGCCTTCCAGCACGCGACGCCAGATGCGGGTGAACTCCACCGACGCTTCGTAGCGTTCGGCGTGGTTCAGATTGAGGCCGTCACCGGCCAGTTCGTCGGGATCGCCGCCGGTGACCAGGTTGAACAGTGCGCGGCCGTTGGACAACCGGTCCAGGGTCGCCGCCTGGCGCGCGGCCACGGTCGGCGAAATGATTCCGGGACGCAGGGCGACGAGGAATTTCAGGCGC
>DIEE01000232.1:1303-4160 GCA_002418465.1 Pseudomonas sp. UBA5782
GGGAATCAGCACGCCGCCGTAGCCGAGCCGATCGGCGGCCTGGGCGATCTGCTGCAGGTAGCCGTGATCGACGGCGCGTGCGCCCTCGCTGGTGCCCAGGTAATGGCCGTCGCCGTGGGTCGGCAGGAACCAGAAGATGTTCAAGCTCATGGAGTGGTCTCCTAGAAAATTCGTATCCCCTCTCCCGCAGGAGAGGGGTTCGCTCACTGCTGGACGACTTTCGCCGGGGGATTCCAGATCACGTCGGCGATGCGCAGGCGTTTCGGGATCAGCTTCAGGTCGCTGAAGGCGTCGGCGATCTTCTGCTGCGCAGCGACCACCTCCGGCGACAGCGGCAGGGCACCGAAGCCCTGGCGCTTGACGGTGATCAGCGCGATGTCTTCGGGCAGACCGAGCAGCGGCGCGACCTGCTTGGCGACGGACTGCGGATCGGCCTTGGCCTCTTCACCGACCTGGCGGATCTCGTCGATCAGCGTGCTCAGCACCTGCGGGTGTTTTTCGGCGAAGGGCCGCGCGGCGAGGTAGAACTGGTGGTTGTCCACCAGGCCCTTGCCGTCACGCAGGGTGCGCGCCTGCAGTTGCTGTTCGGCGGCGGCCTGGAAGGGGTCCCAGATCACCCAGGCATCCACGCTGCCGCGCTCGAAGGCGGCGCGGGCGTCGGCCGGCGGCAGGTAGACGGACTGGATGTCGCCGTATTGCAGGCCGGCGTCCTGCAGTGCGCGCACCAGCAGGTAATGCACGTTGGAGCCCTTGTTAAGCGCGACCTTCTTGCCCCTCAGCTCGGCGACCGAGCGGATCGGCGAATCCTTCTGCACCAGGATCGCCTCGCTGCTCGGCGCCGGCGGTTCGTGGGCGACGTAGAGCAGGTCGGCACCGGCCGCCTGGGCGAACACCGGCGGCGTCTCGCCGGTCACGCCGAAATCGATGGCACCGACGTTGAGCCCTTCGAGCAGCTGCGGGCCGCCGGGGAATTCGGTCCACTTGACCTCGATGCCCTCGGCCGCGAGACGCTTCTCCAGCGAGCCCTTGGCCTTGAGCAGCACCAGAGTGCCGTACTTCTGATAACCGATGCGCAGGGCGTCGGCCTGAGCCTGGGTAATGGCGCCGAAGGTGATGGCCGCGGCAAACAGGGCGGCCAGACCTCGACGCAAGGTGACAGTGCGCATGGCGCTCTCCTTGGCGATGTTCTTGATTGGCTACCTGCTTGCCCGTTGGCGGGCGAGTAAGGCGGGGTGTTGGGAAAAGGGTTTCAGATACTCCAGCGGGCATTCACCAGCCGGTCGTTCAACAGATTCGGATCGATCGGTCGCGGGCGTCGGGCCAGCGCCGCGGAAAACTGCTCGAGGGCATCCTGCAGACGCTGTTCGAGCGCCGGAGCCAGCTGCGGATGGCCATCGCCATAGGCGATCTGACCGTCCTCGGCGAACACCCCGTGCAGCATGTCCTGGGCCTTCAGCGCGGCGAGCACCGGCTTCAGCGCGTAATCCAGCGCGAGCATGTGCGCGGCGCTGCCGGCGGTGGCCAGTGGCAGCACCACCTTGTGCTGCAGGGCGCGTTCGGGCAGCAGATCGAGGATCACCTTCAGCGCGCCGGAGAACGACGCCTTGTAAACGGGCGTCGCCACCAGCAGGCCATCGGCGCGCTCGACCTGCTCGACCAGCTCGCGGACCCGCGGGCTGTCGAACTGGGCGTGAAGCAATTCCTCGGCGGAGAAATCGCGCACGCCGTAGCTCACCACTTCATGGCCGCGCCCGTGCAACCAGTGCCGGGCCCGTTCCAGCAACACGCCGGAGCGCGACCTCAGGCTGGGACTGCCGGCCAGGGAAACGATCAACATCGGCGCGGCTCACTTGTTCGGTTGCGGGGTGAGCCGCAGGTAGGGCTTCACGGCGCGATAGCCTTTCGGGAAGCGCTGTTTGATTTCGTCTTCGTCCTTGAGCGACGGCACGATCACCACTTCGTCGCCGTCCTGCCAATTGGCCGGGGTGGCGACCTTGTGGCTGTCGGTGAGCTGCAGCGAGTCGATGACGCGGAGAATCTCGTTGAAGTTGCGCCCGGTGCTGGCCGGGTAGGTGATGGTCAGGCGCACCTTCTTGTTCGGGTCGATGACGAACAGCGAACGCACGGTGAGGGTGTCGCTGGCATTCGGGTGGATCAGGTCGTAAAGGCCGGAGACCTTGCGGTCGGCGTCGGCGAGGATCGGGAAGTTGACGCGGGTGTTCTGCGTTTCGTTGATGTCGTCGATCCACTTCACGTGGGAGTCCACCGGGTCCACCGACAGGGCGATGGCCTTGACCCCGCGCCTGGCGAACTCGTCTTTCAGCTTGGCGGTGAAGCCCAGTTCGGTGGTGCACACCGGGGTGAAGTCGGCCGGATGGGAGAACAGCACGCCCCAGCTGTCGCCGAGCCATTCGTGGAAACGAATGCGGCCTTCGCTGGATTCCTGTTCGAAGTCGGGGGCGATATCGCCGAGTCGGATGCTCATGCTGTTTCTCCTGATTGAGCGGCTACGTGGGAGCACTATGCTCAGGCTCGAGCTAAATGAAAAAGAATAAATATGAATTTTGTTATTCGATAAAGAGTTAAAAACACTGATGAAACGTTTAACGATGGCTGGCGAACGGCTTCGCCCCTACGGGTGCGTGGATTTGTAGTTCGCCCCACAGGTGAGTGGCTTTTTGCAGGGGCGAACTCGTTCGCCATGCAGCCCACCGGGCTGCCCCTCCAACGACGAACACTTCGCGCGAAAAAAAGCCGGGCGCTGGGCCCGGCGAAAGTTGCCCGAGGAGGCAATCTAGAGCGCGTGCGACTGGTACAGCTCGGTCAGCGCCTGGCCGCGCAGGCCGGCCAGCTCGGC
>DIEE01000232.1:4229-6687 GCA_002418465.1 Pseudomonas sp. UBA5782
TCGTCGAGCAGCAGCAGCTGCGGCCGGCCGTACAGCCCACGGGCGATCGCTGCGCGCTGCGCCATGCCGCCGGAAAGCTGCTTGGGCAGCGCCTCGCCACGCCCTTCCAGGCCGACATCGCGCAGCAGTTGCCGCACCCATTTCTCGTCGCCGGCCCGGCCATCGGCGAACGCCACGTTCTGCGCCACCTTCAGCCAGGGCAGCAGGCGCGGCTCCTGGAACACCACGCCGATGCCGCTGGCGCTGCCGAAATCCAGCAGCGGGCTGCGTTCGAGATGGCCCTGGAAGTCGCGGTCGAGCCCGGCGGCGATGCGCAGCAGGGTGCTCTTGCCGCAACCGCTGGGGCCGAGCAGGCTGACGATCTCGCCCGGCGCCAGGCTCAGGCTGACGTCTTCCAGAACGCGCAGGCCGGCGAAGGATTTGTGGATGCGTTGCAGGGCGAGCAGTGCGCTCATGTGCCACCTCCGGCGCCGTCGAAGTTGTCGCGCCAGCGCAGCGCGCGGTTTTCCAGCGCCTTGAGCAGGCTGTCGCTGAGCTTGCCCATCAGTGCGAGGACGACGATGGCCACCAGCACCAGGTCCGGACGCGAGGTTTCCCGGCCGTCGGTGAGCAGGTAGCCGATGCCCTCGGTGGCGGCCAGCAGTTCCGCCGCCACCACGCACAACCAGGCCATCGACAGGCCGTTGCGCAGGCCGGTGAACAGGTAGGGCTGGGCGGCCGGAACGAAGATCCGGCGGATCTGCTGCAGGCGCGGCAGGCGATAGAGCTCGCCGAGTTCGACCAGCTTGCGGTCGACGTTACGGATGCCAGCCACCAGGTTCATGTACATGGGGAAGAACGAGCCGATGGCGATCAGGGTGACCTTGGAGGTTTCGTCGATGCCCAGCCAGATCAGCAGCAGCGGCACCCAGGCCAGCCCCGGCACCGCACGCAGCGCCTGGAAGGTGGGGTCGAGATAGGCCTCCAGGCGCCGGCTGATGCCGACCGCCGAGCCAAGTATCAGCGCCAGCGAGGCGCCGATGGCGAAACCCAGCAGCACGCGCAGCGTGCTGGCGAAGATGTGCTGCCAGAGCGGCCCTTCGGCCAGCTCCAGCAGAGTGACGAACAGCTCGCTGGGCGCCGGCATCAGGTAGGCCGGAATCCAGCCGACACGCACAACGGCTTCCAGCAGCGCCAGCAGCAACGCCGGCACCAGCAGCCCACGCAGGCTGCCGACACGGCCGATCAGCGCCGCCCGCCACGGCGCTGTCGCCGAGCGCTCGGCCAGCCGCGGCGTATCGCCGGTGTCCGCTCGCTGCATCTCAGCGGGCCTCGATCAGCGGCTTGGCCAGCCGCGCGTCGATCAGGCTGTTCAGCGCGCCATCGACATCGGCGCCGCGGCGCAGGATGCCATCGGCCTGCAGCAGCGGAATCACCGGCTTGATGGCGTCCAGGTGTACCTGGCCGGGCAGCGGTCGGCTGAGGTCGTAGCGCCCCAGTTGCAGGCGGATGACCTCCACCGGCAGCTGGGTTTCGCCGGCGATCAGCGTGGCCGCCTCCTCCGGATTGGCGACGATCCAGCGCCGCGCGCGCTCGTAGGCCTCGATCACCTGGGTGACGGCAGCCGGATGCTCGGCGAGGAAGCCCTCGCTGGTGTTGAGGAAGGCGCCGAGGCCGAAGCTGTCGTTCTGATAGAGGAAGCGCGCCCCGGCCAGTTCGGCGGCCGCCATGTGCGGGTCGAGCCCGGCCCAGGCGTCGACGCGGCCCTGTTCCAGCGCGGTGCGGCCTTCGGGGTGCTGCAGGTGGACGATCTTGATGTCCGCCGGCTTCAGGCCGTTGGCCTGCAACGAACGCAGCAGGAAGAAGTAGGGGTCGGTGCCCTTGGTAGCGGCGACGTGCTTGCCCTTCAGCTCGGCGATGCTTTTCAGCGGCGAGTCCTTCTGTACCAGCAGCGCGCTGGGCACGTACCACAGGTAGCTGTAGACGGCCTTCACCGGCTGGCCGTTGGCGCGGCTGACGAATGCGGAAATGCTCGAGGTGAGGGCGAAGTTGGAGGCGCCGCTGTTGAGGAATTCCAGGGAGTTGTTGCTGCCGCGTGAAAGCACCCAGCGCACCTGCGTGCCCTGCTTGCCGAAGGTGTCTTCCAGCCAGCCGTTGTGTTTGACCACCAGGCTTTCCGGCGAATAGAAGGCGTAGTCGAGGCGGATCTCGTCGAGTTTCTCGGCGTGGGCGCCGACGGACAGGAGCGCTGCCAGAACGGCAGTCAGCCCCCGACGCAAGGTTTTCAGACCCATGGGTCTTCTCCTCATCTTGGGGTTGGTGCCTTCTTTCCCGTTGGCGGGCGAGTCAGGTCGTTGCAGGCAAGGTGCGGGCGGCGAACCGCCCGCGGGCTGTCGGTCAGAGCAGCGACAGGGTGTAGCTGACGATCACGCGGTTTTCGTCCTGGTCGGCGGTCGGCGTGTTGCCACGCAGCGAGGCA
>DIEE01000177.1 GCA_002418465.1 Pseudomonas sp. UBA5782
CGAAGGGCTTGGTCAGGTAGGCGGTGGGTTGCAGCGGCAGCGCCGCGCGCACGCTGGCGGTGTCGGCATTGGCGCCGATGAGGAAGAACGGCAGCAGCGGCTTGGACTTGTCGCGGCGCAGCTGGCGCAGCAGTTCCAGGCCATCCAGCCCGCGCAGCTGCGAGCTGGCGATCACCAGGCTCGGCGTCCGCCGGCGGCACAGGTCGAGCACCTGCTGGCCGTCTTCGAAGCGCTGGATATCGGCATCGCAGCGTGCGCTGCGGACCAGTTGAGCGAGAAGGTCGGCGGTCCAGCGATCGTCTTCGGCGATCAGTATGGTGGGTGGTTTGCGCGCATCGGACATCGGTATTCCTGTTATCGAAACGGTTCCGGACGGCGAAGCGACTGGGCGAGTCGTTCAGTCTAGCGACGTCTGCCGATACCGGTGGGGCATCCATGCCGTACCGCGTCTATTCCAGGCTTCTGCGCGGTGGCGTTGTGCCTATCGTGGCATGGAATGCGACATTTTTGCGGCAAAAAAAGACCCGCCGAGGCGGGTCTTTTGCTGTAGCGCAAAACTCAGGCGAGTTCGTCGAAGCATTCGGCGACGATCGCCAGGCCGCGGTCCAGCTGGGCATCGGGAATGGTGACCGGCATGAGGAAGCGGATGACGTTGTAGTAGGTCCCGCAGGACAGCAGGATCAGGCCTTTCTCGCGGGCGCGAACGACGATCTTGCCGACCAGTTCGGCGGCCGGCTTGTGCACGTCGCCACCCTCGAACAGCTCGATGGCGATCATCGAGCCGAGGCCGCGAACGTCGCCGATCACCTTGTGCTTGGCCTGGATCTCGCGCAGCCCGGCCTTGACGCGCTCGCCGAGGGCGTTGGAGCGGTCCAGCAGTTTCTCTTCGTCGAACACCTTGAGCACGGCCAGGGCCGCGGCGCAGGCGATCGGGCTGCCGGCGTAGGTGCCGCCGAGGCCTCCGGGGGCGATCACGTCCATGATCTCGGCCTTGCCGCAGACGCCGGAGATCGGGAAGCCGCCGCCGACCGATTTGGCGAAGGTGGTCAGGTCCGGCACCACGCCCAGCTGTTCGGTGGCGAAGAAGGTACCGGTGCGCCCGGCGCCGGTCTGCACTTCGTCGGCGATCAACAGGATGCCGTGCGCATCGCAGAGCGCGCGCAGGCGCTTCATGAAGGCCGCCGAGTTGACGTAGAAACCGCCTTCGCCCTGCACCGGTTCGATGATGATCGCGGCGATGTCCTGCGGCTGGGCGTCGTTCTTGAAGATGCGTTCGATGCTGGCGATCGACTCGTCTTCGCTGACGTCATGCAGCGGGCAGGGCGCCAGGGCACGGAAGATGCCGCCGGGCATCAGGCCCATGCCGGCCGAGTAGGGCACCACTTTGCCGGTCAGGCCGAGGGTCATCATGGTGCGGCCGTGGTAGGCGCCGGTGAAGGCGATTACGCCGGCGCGGCCGGTGGCGGCACGGGCGATCTTGACGGCGTTTTCCACCGCCTCCGAGCCGCTGGTGACCAGCAGGGTCTTCTTCGCGAAGTCGCCGGGCACGCGCTTGTTGATCTCTTCGCAGAGCTCGACGTAGGGCTCGTAGGCGAGCACCTGGAAGCAGGTGTGCGACAGCTTGGTCAGCTGTTCCTGCACCGCGGCGACGACCTTGGGATGCAGGTGGCCGGTGTTGAGCACGGCGATGCCGCCGGCGAAATCGATGAACTCGCGGCCTTCGACGTCGGTGACCGTGGCGTTCTCGGCCTTCTCGGCGAAGATCGGGTGGATCTGGCCGACGCCGCGGGGAACGGCGGACATGCGACGTTGCATCAGTGATTCGTTGGTCTTGCTCATGATCTCCTCTTGGCCGCTCATCGTGCGGACCGGGTCAAGGATGAAACGCGCCCGGAATCACTGCTGGCAGCATACGATGATCGACTGCCACAGCGCTTCCGGGCGCCTTGGGGGTGTTCGTTGGCGCGACCGGCCTCTGCCGGGCGCGCGACCGCGGGGCTTATACGCCGCCGAGGCAGAGGTATTTCAGTTCCAGATAGTCTTCGATGCCGTACTTGGAGCCTTCGCGGCCGAGGCCGGAGGCTTTCACGCCGCCGAACGGCGCGACCTCGGTGGAGATCAGTCCGGTGTTGATGCCGACCATGCCGTACTCCAGCGCTTCGGCCACGCGGAACACGCGGGAAAGGTCGCGGGCGTAGAAATACGAGGCCAGGCCGAATTCGGTGTCGTTGGCCATGGCGATCACTTCGGCTTCATCCTTGAAGCGGAACAGCGGCGCCAGCGGGCCGAAGGTCTCTTCCTTGGACACCTTGGCATCCTTCGGCACGTTGACCAGGATGGTCGGCTCGAAGAAGCTGCCGCCGAGGCTGTGCGCCTTGCCGCCACTGACCACCTGGGCGCCCTTGCTCAGCGCGTCCTCGATGTGTTCCTGGACCTTGGCCACGGCCTTGTCGTCGATCAGCGGGCCGGTGGTCACGCCCTCGTCCATGCCGTTGCCGACCTTGAGCTTGGCCACCGCCACTTTCAGCTTCTCGACGAAGGCGTCGTAGACACCGTCCTGGATGTACAGGCGGTTGGCGCAGACGCAGGTCTGGCCGTTGTTGCGGTACTTGGAGATCAGCGCGCCCTCGACGGCGGCGTCCAGGTCGGCATCGTCGAAGACGATGAAGGGCGCGTTGCCGCCCAGTTCCAGCGAGACCTTCTTGATGTCCTTGGCGCATTCGGCCATCAGCTGGCGACCGATTTCGGTCGAGCCGGTGAACGACAGTTTGCGCACCACCGGGTTGCTGGTCAGCTCGCCGCCGATGTCGCCGGCGCTGCCGGTGACGACGCTGAGCACGCCTTTGGGGATGCCGGCGCGCTCGGCCAGTTCGGCCAGGGCGAGGGCAGAATAGGGCGTCTGCGACGCGGGCTTGATCACCATGGTGCAGCCGGCGGCGAGGGCCGGGCCGGCCTTGCGGGTGATCATCGCGGTGGGGAAGTTCCACGGCGTGATCGCCGCGGTGACGCCGATCGGCTGCTTGATCACGATGATGCGCTTGTCCGGCTGATGGCCGGGAATGGTGTCGCCGTAGATGCGCTTGGCTTCCTCGGCGAACCACTCGATGAACGAGGCGGCGTAGGCGATCTCGCCCTTGGCTTCGGCCAGCGGCTTGCCTTGCTCGAGGGTCATCAGGCGGCCGAGGTCTTCCTGGTTTTCCATCATCAGCTCGAACCAGCGACGCAGTTTGATCGAGCGTTCCTTGGCGGTCAGTGCGCGCCAGGCCGGCAGTGCGCGCTCGGCGGCTTCGATGGCGCGGCGGGTTTCCGCCTTGCCCATCTTCGGCACGCTGCCGATGACTTTGTTGGTCGCCGGGTTGTTCACCGAGATGGTCTGGCCGTTGTCCGCATCCAGCCAGGCTCCGTCGATGTAGGCCTTCTGACGGAACAGCGTGGAGTCTTTGAGTTGCATGGCGGTCTCCTGCGGGCCGGTATCAGAGGGGTAACCGGCATGGGTTTCGTAGCGCCCCGCTTGGGGATCAGGGTGGCAAATCGTGCGCGCGGCGCGCGTATACGATGGGGCCTCACCCCTTTGGAATCCAAGGAACAGACAGCGTTCGGCGATGGCGCCAGAGCATAAAAGTATGCGTTTGAAATCTCAAACGAATGCTAGGGCCACTCACGCAAAAGAGCAATCCTCGGCGCAAACAGAGGACGGAAATGCGAAGGTGCGCAACCGTCGGTCAATTTTCCGTTCGATATATCAAACACCGAGAACTTTCTCGAAGAAAACAGGGTCAAGTGGTGGCAGGTCTTGAACCTGTTGGCGGCTGCCTCCTGCGCGGAGGCGGAAGCACCTGACGATCTGATTGGCTTCGAGAGCTGAACTTACTGGATGAAGCTTATGGATAAGTGCGTTGCGATGCCGGATATCGCCTGGTACCTGATTCAGTGCAAACCGCGGCAGGACGCCCGGGCTCTCGAGCACCTGAATCGTCAGGGTTTCGACTGTTTCGGACCGACTCTCACCGTTGAAAGCGTCAAGGCGAACAAGCTGTGCCGTAGTGAGCAACCGCTGTTCCCGGGCTATCTTTTCGCGCGCATCGCTGCGGACGGTAACTGGACGGCATTACGTTCCACGCGGGGAGTGAGTCGGGTCATCGGATTCTGTGGGCATCCGTGTCAGGTCGACGACGCGATAGTCGAGCAATTGCGGGCTCGCTGCGCCGCGGACGCGGGTGGGGTGATTTTCAATCCCGGTGACAAGGTGCATATCAAGGCCGGCCCATTGGCAGATATGGACGCTATTTTCCTGGCGATGGACGGAGATGAGCGCGTGGTGCTGCTACTCAACATCCTTCATCGCGAGCAGCAGGTCAGGGTGAAGCTTTCACATCTGTCTGCGTGACGAATTTTTGACTATGGGCATACATATTGCCTGATTAACGTCACTGTCATTGATCCTCCTGTAGGATCGGTGCATTGATTAGGGACAAGGTTTCATTGATTTGTCCCACCCAGAAAGTGCTAGAGCCGCCACCTCGTTCTCAAGGAATCGACGAACCTTGGGGCGGTAGCGTGCCTGACGGTCCCCGTCGGCCACCTGGCTCCAGCAGCTGTCTTCTTCGCCCCCCAAGGGCGGCCCTGCACTGTAATGCTGCGTTTCCTCCAGGGAACGTTCCAGTGAAGGGCAATCTCGCTGTACCTCTAATTCCAAGAAACCATCACGCACAAAACCCTTTTTGCCATGCGCTTGGTCGGCCCCGCCTTTCCCTGCCGTATGCCTTGGGGCGAAGTGCCAGTATTACCGATAAGGATGTTTTGCATGCGCCAGACAATGATTGTGACGGCCATTTTCCTCGGCTTCAGCGCGAGTGCCGCGCTCGCCGCCAACCCTGCCAGCAAGCCTGTAGACGTCGATTGCGACGTCCTCGGCGCGCAGCAGATCCAGCAGATGACCCGGGTGGACGACCAGGTTCAGCTGCAGGTGATCAGCGATCTGGTCGAGGCCTGCCCGGCCAACGTCGACGCGATCATCGCCGCCGCCATCGATGCGTCGCCCGAGGATGCCGAGCTGATCGTCAGTTATGTCACCGAGCAATTGCCCACCGCAGCGGGGGTTCCCGATGCGAGTAGTGGCAATTTGTTCACGCCGGGGAACTCGAACGGTCCGAGTCCGTCGAATTCGATTCCATCGCCTGGTTCAGGTGGATCGCCAGACAGAACACCAGGAGGCAATGGGTCTTCTGGTCCTGTAGCAAGTGCTAGCTGAGGTCGGAGGAGGCATGGGGCCGACTCGATGCACGGAGCGGTCAGTTTTGCCAGCGTGCTTCTAATAAAAACGTGTGAATGGAATCTCCAAACATGATGAAAACGCTAAAGATCCTGGCATTTACCTGTGCTGCGTCGCTGTCGTTCAACGCTTCGGCCACCAATTTCGGTGGCCTCAATCTGGGCCGGATCGACCTCGGTTCCAAATTGATCGTGAGCAAGAACTACAGCAGTCCGTGGTCCAGCCCGGTGAACGATCGCGTAACGCTGAAAAGCCTCGCAGACCTCAACGCGCTCGCGCGTCTGACCCTCGCGGCGGCCTATGACAAGTTGAAGAATGCGCCCTCGCTGCCCTCGCACGGCAACGGGAACGGACATCCAGGCACTACACCCGGCGGCTGCGCCCCGGGTGGCCCGGTGGCTAGCGCAAGTTGAGTGATGGCCGCGACACCCGGGCCCAGACCCGGGGTCGCGGCCCATCAGCTTTCCAATCGTCCCTTATTCCTTCGTGAGAATGGATTCGAGCAAATATGAAAATACCCAAGGTAATGGCTGCCACCTTCGCCGGTTCCATGTCGTTCAACGCCGCTGCCACCGAGCCTCAGAGCATCGACCTGGCCGGCTTCGACTTCACGCCGACCCTGTTCGTCAGCGAGAGCTACGACGACAACATCCGCGGGCGCAAGAACGATGAGGAGTCCTCCTGGATCACCAACATCAATCCGACCTTCCTGCTCAGCGCGGAAACTGGCAAAAGCGGCTACCAGCTCAAGTACGAACTGGACGACAAGAATTACCACTCGGATTCGCAAGTCAGCCATACCGATCACCACCTGACGCTCAAGAGCGTCATGGAGTTCACCGCGCGCAACCGCCTGCGCTGGGATGCCGGCTACCACAAGGTCGAAGAGACCTCGGACACCGCCGACATCGATGAAAACGACAAGTACACGCTGAAGAACGTCGGCGTCGGCTACACCTACGGTGCGCTGACCGCACGCAACCAGCTGGACTTTGGCGCCAACTACCTGGAGCGCCGCTACCAGAACAGCGGCACGCTCAACGATGACCAGGAATACGACTCCACCGCGCTGGTGGGCACCTGGTATCACCGCCTTGGCGCGCGCACCCGCGTCCTCGCCGAACTGCGCCACGCGACCTTCGACTACCTGCAGCAGAACAGCGAACGCGACAGCACCGACACCGCGGCGCTCGCCGGTGCGACCTGGGAAGCCACCAAGAAGACTTCCGGCGCGATCCGCTTCGGTGCCGAACGCAAGAATTTCGATTCCAGCGACGTCAAGGACTACACCAGCCCGATGTGGGAAGTCGGCGTCGCCTACAAGCCGCGTACCTATTCGACCTTCAGCCTGGACACGCGCCGCGCGTTCGACGAAGGCGACGACGGCGCCACCACCGTGCACGACACCACCAGCACGCTGGCCTGGAAGCACGAGTGGACCTCGCGCATCGCCACCGACCTCAACTACCGCTACTCCGACCGCAAGTACGAGGCGGTCGACCGTACCGACAAACGCAGTTCCTACGGCGTGGGTGTCACCTACGCCATGTCCCGCTGGCTGGACATCGGGCTCGGCTACCGCCACCTGAAGAACGATTCCAGCCTCGATACCGAGGGTTACGTCCGCAACATCTACATGGTGAGTTTCGATGTCAGCCTCTGAAGCCTGGGTGGCGCTCAACGCCGGAAACAATCAGTTCGCCAAGGGAATCGCGCGTATGTCCATTCGCAATGCTTTGAAGTTCTTCACCCTGCTCCTGCTGTTCGGCTACGGCGCCATCGCCAGCGCCGCCGACGCCGGTTATCGGCTCAGCTCGGGCGACGTGATCAAGGTGAACGTGTTCAGCGAGCCCGATCTGAGCTTCGCCGAGATCCGCCTGAACGACGCCGGCACCTTCTCCTACCCCTTCGTCGGTGAGGTCCAGGCCAAAGGCAAGACCACCGGCGAGATCGAGAAGCTGCTGACGCAGAAACTCAAGGACGGCTACCTGGTCGATCCGCGCGTCTCGGTCAGCGTGATCAACTACCGCGAGTTCTACATCAGCGGCGAAGTGAAGCTGCCCGGCGGCTATCCGTTCCAGCCCGGCCTCACCCTGGACCGCGCGATCGCTCTGGCCGGCGGCCTCAGCGAGCGTGCCTCGACCAAGCGCATGACCATCATTCGTGGCGCCGATAGCACCCGCAAACCCGAGAAGGCGACCCTGGACACCCTGGTCAATCCGGGTGACACCATCAACATTGAGCAGGGATTCTTCTGATGATCTTGGAAAGCATTAGCCAGAAGGACCGCGCGTTGCCGCATGCCTCGATGGATGACGACAACGACTTCATCGACCTGCGACGCATCTGGCGCGCCATCTGGTCGCGCAAGTGGGGCATCCTGACCCTGGTGGTGGTCATCACGCTGCTGACCTCGCTGCTGATGATGAGCATCAAGCCGCTGTACAAGGCCTCGGCCACGGTGATGATCGAGCCCAAGGGCAATCAGCCGCTGACCTTCCAGCCGATCAGCGACCAGAGCAATGGCATCAGCGAATTCCTGCAGACCCAGCTGAGCCTGATCCAGAGCCGCGGCGTGGCGGAGAAGGTCGTGCGCGACCTGCGCCTCACCGAGCACCCGGATTTCGACCCGCGCCAGCAGCCGCAGCCGCTGATCAACATCGCCGGCCTGATCAAGCGCTTCAGCATCGACAGCCTGATTCCCGGTGCTGTCCCCAGCGGGGACAACGAAGAGAAGCCGATGACCGACGCGGAAATCTTCGACGCCGTGACCCAGGGCCTGATGCAGCGCACCGAGGTCTGGGCCGAAGGCAAGAGCCAGCTGGTCAACGTCGCCGTGGAAATGCCTGACCGGCTGACCGCCGCGATGGTCGCCAACGCCCTGGCGCAGAGCTACATCGAGAAGCAGCTCGAATCGCAGATGGAAATGTCGCTGGCTTCGACCAATTGGATGAACACCCGCTTGACCGAGCTGCGCGCCACGCTGCAGAGCGCCGAGGACAAGCTGCAGGCCTACCGCGAAGCGGAAGGCCTTGTGGATGTTGGCGGTGTTTCCACCATCAGCGCCAACACCCTGTCGGTCACCGGCGACCGCATGATCGATGCCCGTCGTCTGCGTGCCGAGGCCGAAAGCCAGTTCCGCCAGGTCGAGACCATGCGCAAGGCCGGGCTCGATCGCCTGACCAGCGTACCTGCCGTGCTCAGCAACCCGCTGATCCAGCAGTTCAAGTCGGAAGAGGCGCGCGCCCGGGCCAAGGTCGAGGAGCTGTCGCGTCGTTATGGCGACAACCACCCGTCGATGATCGCCGCCCGTTCCGACCTCAGCGCGGCGAAAGCCAGCCTGCAGACTCAGGTCGACCAGGTAGTCGCCGGTATCGAGCGCAACTATCAGCTGGCGGTGGCCAACGAAAGCTCGCTGGATTCCTCGTTCAACAAGAACAAGGCGCAGATCCAGGACATTTCGCGCAAGGAATTCAAGCTGCGTGAACTGCAGCGCGACGTCGACAGCAACCGCACGCTGTACGACACCTTCATGACCCGCATGCAGGAAACCGCGGCGACCTCGGACATGAACTCGTCCAACGCGCGCATCGTCGACACCGCCATCGCGCCGATCGAGCCGAGCGCGCCGAACAAGCGCCTGATCATCGTCATCGCGGCGTTCATGTCGCTGGTCGTCGGTATCGGCCTGGCGCTGCTGCTGGACGTGATCAACAACACCTTCAAGTCGCCGGAAGACGTCGAGACCAAGCTGAACCTGCCGGTTCTCGGCATCGTTCCGCTGATCCCGAAGAAGAGCCGCATCCAGATCGCCCACCAGTTCGAGCAGAGCCAGGACAAGCGCTTCTGCGAGGCGATCCGCACTATCCGTACCAGCGTGATGCTCAGCGACATGAGCCAGCCGCACAAGGTCGTGGTGATCACCTCGTCCGTTCCCGGCGAAGGCAAGAGTGCCGTGGCCGCCAACCTGGCGTTCGCCATGGGCCAGCTGGAGCGCGTGCTGCTGATCGACGCCGACCTGCGCCGGCCGACTCTGGCCAAGAGCTTCGACTTCCCGGTCGGCGCGCCTGGCCTGGCCAACCTGATCGCCGGCACCGCCAAGGCCGAAGACTGCATCCAGACCGTCGGCAAGGTGGACATGCTGCCCGCCGGCGTGGTGCCGCCGAACCCGCTGGAACTGCTGGCCTCGCCGCGTTTCGCCAAGTTCCTCGAAGTCACCAAGGAACGCTACGACCGCATCATCGTCGATTCGCCGCCGAGCCAGGCGGTCAGCGACGCGACGCTGCTGTCGACCTTCGCCAACGCGGTGATCTACGTGATCAAGTCGGAAAGCACGGCGATCCCGCTGGCGCAGAAAGGCATCGGCCAACTGCTGCAGAGCGGCGCGCCGCTGACCGGCGTGGTGCTCAACCAGGTGGACGTGCAGAAAGCCGCCAAGCACGGCAGCTACAGCGGCTACTACGACCACTACGGCTACAGCAACGGCGAAGAGAAAGCGTAAGGATTTTTCCTCGGGCGATTCACAACGTAGCGCACTCATCATGATCGACCTGCACAGTCATCTGCTTCCCGGAATCGACGACGGCGCACCGGACATGCCGACCGCCCTGACCCTGGCCCGCGTGGCCGTGGGCAATGGCATCACGCACATGGTCTGCACGCCGCACATGCATCCCGGTCGTTACGACAACGAAGCCGGCAACATCCGGCAGGTCTGCAAGGCGTTCGCCGACGCGCTGAATGGCGCCGGCATCGCCCTGCGGGTGAGTGCCGCCGCCGAAGTGCGTTTCGGCAGCGAAATGATGAAGGGCGTCTGCGACGGCAGCATCCCGTTCCTCGGCGAATGGCAGGGCAAGCGCGTGCTGCTGCTGGAATTCCCGCATGCGGAAATTCCGTTCGGTGCCGAGCGCATGACCCAGTGGCTGATCGGCAAGGGCATCGTCCCGCTGATCGCCCACCCGGAGCGCAACAAGGCGTTGATGCAGATGCCGTCGAAGCTCAAGCCGTTCCTGCTGCAGGGTTGCCTGTTGCAACTGACCGCCGGATCGGTCGCCGGCAAGTTCGGCGAACCGGCGCGGCGCCTGGCACACGCGATCCTCGAGGAAGATCTGGCGACGATCATCGCCAGCGACGCGCACAACCTCCAGCACCGCCCGCCCGAACTGGCGTGCGGGCGCGACGAAGCGGCGCGCATCGTCGGCGAACGCAAGGCCGAGGCGCTGGTGCTGGATACGCCCTGGCTGATCGCGCAAGGCCACTTCGCCGCGCGCAGCGCCGACCTGCAAGCCGAACTTTCCACTGCTTGATCAATCCCAACGGACCCACAGAGACAAAGCCAATGACCGAGTCTCCTGTTCCGGCGCACGGTCGCGCCGCAACCCGCAGGTCGCGCCGTTCCGAGGCGACCAGCCAGGCACCCGTCAACCGCGCCATCTGCATCGGCATGCTTCCGCTCGCCGCGCTGGTGCTCGGCCTTTCCTGGCCGATGATGCGTGCCGGCATCGACAGTTACCGCGCCGAACGTTTCCTTCAGCGCTGGGAAAGCAAGGGCGCGCCGGACGCCGAGGCGCTGGCCGCCGGACGCGCCGCCGCGCAGCACGCCATCGACCGCTTCCCGGCGCCGAACGGTGAATACCTCGACCGTCTCGGCCGGGTGCTCAGCTGGAACAACGTCGCCGCGCCCTATGGCGCTGCCGAGGCCCAGGCCTCGCGTCAGGAAGCACTGGACGCCTACCGCGCTTCCCTGGCGGTGCGCCCCGGCTGGCCTTGGACCTGGCTGCGCCTGGCCAGCACCAAGCTCAGCCAGCAGGCCTTCGATGACGAGTTCGCCGAGGCGCTTTCGCGTTCCGGCGCGCTGGGTGTCAACCGCATCGAGGTGGACCGCGACATCGCCCGCATCGGCTTCGAGGGCTGGTCGTCGCTGAACACCGAACAGCGTGTGCTGACCCTCAAGGCAGCCGGCCGCACCGTCGGTTACAGCTACCCCGAAGCACAGAATTTATATGGTCTTGCGCAGCGCGCAGGGCTGAACGTCCCGCTCTGCTGGAGCTTGAGCGAGGACATCCGAGCAAAGCGGCACATATGCAAAAAAGAGGGATCATCATGATCGCTGAACGTACCAACCCAGCCGTGAACCGGCGTGGTCTTACCTTCTGGGGTCAATGGCTGTGCGGCATTACCCTGGCCAACCTGCTGCTCTACGTGATGGTCGACCAGCGTTACGGGCAGATCCCCACCGAGTACCGCGTGCTGATGATCCTCACGGTGCTCGGCTCGGTGCCGGCGTACACGCTGTGGCGCGTCTACCACAAGCGCGACAGCTACCGCTCCGGCCTCGGCCGCCTCGCAGCCGGCTGGTTCACCCTGCTCAGCGGGCTGATGTTCATCGCCTTCGTCAGTGGCAGCACCGAGATGTTCTCCCGCGAGCTGGTGCTGATGTGGGGCGTGCTCGGCCTGGCCGTGCAGGCGCTGAGCTTCATCCCGCTGCGCTACCTGGCCTCGCTGCACTCGCGCAAGCTGCGCAACGAGCGCACCTCGGTGATCATCGGCACCTGCCCGCTGGCGCTGACCCTGGCCGAGCGCCTGAGCGTGTCCAACCGCGTCCCGCTGATCGGCCTGATCGCCCCGGAAGCCGAAGCCGAGCCGCATCAGGAAGGCCAGTTCCCCGTGCTCTCCGGTCTCTCTGAGCTGCGCAACATCATCGATCGCAACGGCGTTCGCCGGGTCTACATCGCCCTCAACCTGGACAAGATCGCGCAGATCGAAAGCCTCTACATCGACCTGCTCGACATGAGCGTGGACGTGGTCTGGGTGCCGGACTTCGGGAGCATGATGCTGCTCAACCAGTCGATCTCGCAGATCGAGCAGCTGCCGGCCATCTACCTCAACGAAAGCCCGCTCAGCTCGCACCCGGCGGCGGTGTTCAGCAAGGAACTGCTCGACCGCAGCCTGGCGCTGCTGGCCATCGTGCTGCTCAGCCCGGTGCTGATCACCGCGGCGATCGCGGTCAAGCTGTCCTCGCCCGGCCCGGTGTTCTTCCTGCAGCCGCGGCATGGCTGGAACGGCGAAGTGATCAAGGTGTGGAAATTCCGCTCCATGTTCATCCACCAGGACGACAAGGTGGTGCGCCAGGCCTCGCGCGACGACCCGCGCATCACCCGCGTCGGCGCCTTCCTGCGGCGCACCTCGATCGACGAGCTGCCGCAGCTGTTCAACGTGCTGCGCGGCGAGATGGCGCTGGTCGGTCCGCGTCCGCACGCGGTCACCCACAACCAGTACTACAGCGACAAGATCATGGCCTACATGGCTCGCCACCGGATCAAGCCGGGCATCACCGGCCTGGCCCAGGTCACCGGCCACCGTGGCGAAACCGAGACCGTCGAAAAAATGCAGCAGCGGGTCGAGAAAGACCTCGCCTACATCAATCACTGGTCGCTCTGGCTGGACATCAAGATCCTGATCAAGACGCCCTTCACGCTGTTCTCGCGGAACATCTACTGAACCGCGGCGGTCCCAAGGGCCGCCTCGTCGCTTCGCGGCGCCGCTCGCACGGCGCCAGCCCCGACT
The DNA here is from genome assembly GCA_002418465.1 of Pseudomonas sp. UBA5782. Lineage (GTDB taxonomy): Bacteria > Pseudomonadota > Gammaproteobacteria > Pseudomonadales > Pseudomonadaceae > Pseudomonas_O. The sequence goes on from DIEE01000177.1 coordinate 12,839, forward strand.
ACATCTTGTCTAAATCAGGGACCTCTCCATGAACATCACCGTCATCGGAACCGGCTATGTAGGCCTCGTCACCGGCGCTTGCATCGCGGAAATGGGTAACACCGTCGTCTGTGTCGACGTCGATCCGAAAAAGATCGAGAACCTCAAGAAGGGCATCCTGCCGATTTACGAGCCGGGCCTGGAGAACGTCGTCAGCAGCAACTTCGAATCCGGTCGCCTGCTGTTCACCACCTCGCTGGTCGAAGCGATGAAGACTTCCGACGTGTTCTTCATCGCCGTCGGCACGCCGCCCGGCGAGGACGGTTCCGCCGACCTGCGCTACGTGCTGGAAGTGGCGAAGCAGATCGGTTCCAACCTGACCCGTCCGGCGATCGTGGTGAACAAGTCCACGGTGCCGGTCGGCACCGGCGACAAGGTGCGCGCGGCGGTGGCCGAGCAGCTGCAGCAGCGCGGCGTCGAGGTCGAGTTCGAGGTGGTCTCCAACCCCGAGTTCCTCAAGGAAGGCGCGGCGGTGGACGATTTCATGCACCCGGACCGGATCATCATCGGCACCAGCAGCGAATACGCCAAGCGCGTGATGGGCGAGCTCTACGCGCCCTTCGTGCGCAACCATCCGCGGATCATGTACATGGGCATCCGCGACGCGGAGATGACCAAGTACGCGGCCAACGCCATGCTGGCGACGAAGATCTCCTTCATGAACGAAGTAGCCAGCCTCTGCGAGCGCCTGGATGTGGACGTGGAAAACGTGCGTCTGGGCATCGGCTCGGACCAGCGTATCGGCTACCACTTCATCTACGCCGGCTGCGGTTACGGCGGCTCGTGCTTCCCGAAGGACGTCAAGGCGCTGATCAGCATCGCCCACCAGAACGACTTCGAGCCCAAGCTGCTGCAGGCGGTGGAGGCGCGCAACGACCAGCAGAAACAGTCGCTGTTCAACAAGATCGTCACCCACTACTCCGGCGATCTGGCCGGGCGCACCTTCGCCGTCTGGGGCCTGTCGTTCAAGCCGGGCACCGACGACATGCGTGAAGCGCCCAGCGTGGTGCTGATCAACAGCCTGATCGCCGCCGGCGCCAAGGTGAAGGCGTTCGACCCGATCGCCCAGGAAACCGCGCGTGCGGAATTCCCCGCGGAGTTTTTCAGCAACGGCGATCTGGAAATCGTCGACGGCCAGTACGAAGCGGCCATCGATGCCGACGCGCTGGTGCTGGTCACCGAGTGGAAGCCGTTCCGCCACCCGGATTTCCGTGCCCTGAAAAAACTGCTGAAGAGCCCGCTGATCCTCGACGGACGCAACCAGTACGACCCGGCCCAGCTGCAGCGCGAAGGCTTCGACTACTACGGCATCGGGCGGAAGGCCATCAATGCCGCCTGAGAACGAGCTGCTGATGTCCGCTGCCGACCCCGCAGGGGGTGCCGGAAGACCGCGCGGGAAACTGCGCGGCTTCCTGCAGCAGAGCATGCGCAGCAAGCTGTTGCGCAACATCGTCACGGTGGTTTCGGGTACCGCCGGCGCGCAGGCCATGACCATGGCCTTCATGCCGGTGATCACCCGCCTGTACGGGCCGGAAGCCTACGGCATCCTCGGCGCGTTCATGAGCCTGACGCTGATGATCATCCCGATCGCCGCGCTGACCTACCCGGTCGCCATCGTGCTGCCCAAGCGCGATGCCGACGCCCGCGGGCTGGTGAAGCTGTCGCTGATGATCGCCGTGCTGCTGGCCTCGCTGATGGCGCTGGTGCTCTGGCTGTTCGGTAAGCCCATCGTGCACCTGATGGGGCTCGAGGAAATTTCGCCGTACCTGATGCTGCTGCCGGTGGTGATGTTCTTCGGTGCGGCGCTGGAGGTCGTCCAGCAGTGGCTGATCCGCCAGCAGCGTTTCAGCCTCACCGCCAGTATCGCCATCGCCCATTCGCTGCTGCACAACAGCATCCGTACGCTGGGCGGTTTTCTCATGGCGATACCGGCGGTGCTGGTGATCACCACGGCGCTGGGCCCGGCGCTGCAGGCGGTGATGCTGGCCATCGGCATCCGCCGCACCCGCGGCAGGGCCGATGAGGTGGTCGACCTCGAGCCACCGATGAGCAGCGCCGAGCTGGCGCGACGCTACAGCGATTTCCCGTTGTTCCGTTTCCCGCAGATGCTCATCAACACGGTTTCGCAGAACCTGCCGACGCTGGTTCTGGCGTCGGTCTTCGGGCCGGCGGCGGCGGGCTTCTTCACGGTCTGCAAGCAGGCGTTGAGCATGCCCACCAACCTGATCGGCAAGTCGGTCGCGGACGTCTACTACCCGCGCATCAGCCAGGCGGTCCAGCGTCACGAGCCGATCACGGCGATGCTGGCCAAAGCCACCGCCGGGCTGGCGCTGGTCGGTCTGCTGCCGTTCGGTTTCGTGGTCGTCGCCGGGCCCTGGCTGTTCGGCTTCGTCTTCGGCGAGCAATGGCACACCGCCGGCGAATTCGCCCGCTGGCTGGCGCTGTCCGAATACGTGGTGCTGATCACCCGTCCCTGCACGGTGGCGATTCCCGCGCTGCAACTGCAAGGCCGCTTCCTGATCTTCGAAATCCTCAGCACCGCCCTGCGCCTCAGTGCGTTGTTCGTCGGCGCCTGGGTGATGAAGGATGCGCTGATCACGGTGATGGCCTTCGCCGGCGCCAGCATTCTGATCTACGCGGCGCTCATCGTTTCGGTGCTGATCGCCGCGAAAAATCACCGGCCGCCCACGGCGGACCATTGAGCAGTATTCCTCAAGAAAGAGACAGGCTCCGCCAATGACCCAGAGTGCACCCACCATCGTTGCTGTCGGCTATAACCGGCCGAAAAGCCTGGCCCGGCTGCTGACCTCCCTGAGCAAGGCGCACTATCCGTCCGAGGGCGTCCGCCTTGTCATCAGCCTGGATAATTCGGGTAACCCGGAACCGCTGAAAGTCGCCGAGGCCTTCGACTGGCCGTTCGGCGAGAAGCGCATCATGGCGCGCGAAACCCGCCTGGGTCTGCGCCAGCACATCCTCAGTTGCGGCGACCTCACCGAGGAGTACGGCGAGATCATCGTGCTCGAGGACGACCTCTTCGTTTCCCCGCACTTCTACGACTACACCTGCAAGGCGCTGGATTTCTACGCCGACGCCCCGCAGGTGGCCGGCATCAGCCTGTATGGCAACCAGCAGAACCAGACCGCCGCGCTGCCGTTCACGCCGATCGACGACGGCGGCTCGGACGTCTACTTCATGCAACTGGCGGCGTCCTGGGGACAGGCGTGGTCGCGTCGGCACTGGCAGGGCTTTCGCACCTGGCTGAGCGCACACGGCACCGACATCTCCGGCGTCGACGGCATCCCGGCAGACATCCGCGCCTGGCCGGAGTCATCGTGGCTGAAGCTGTACAACGCCTACATCATTTCCCATGACCTGTACTTCGTGTACCCGTACCGCTCGCTGAGCACCAACTTCGGCGATCCGGGCGAGCACTTCTACGTCGCCTCGTCGCGCTTCCAGGTGCCGATCCAGCTCAAGGCCTGCGACTACCGCTTCGCTCGCCACGACGACAGCCTGGCGGTGTACGACGCCTACTGCGAGCTGCTCCCGGCGAGCATCAAGCGGCTCAACGGCAAGCTCGCCGGCTACGACTTCAGCGTCAATCTGTACGGCTGCAAGCCAACGGTGAACGGCCTGCAACTGACCCGCTCGAAGCAGGCCGGGCTGCTTAATTTCAGCCTGTCGATGAAGCCGATGGAACTGAGCATCCTTTATGACCTCGAAGGCGAGGGCATCGCCCTCATCGAAGCGGCGAGCTTGACGGCCGGCAGCCACTCCGACCCGAAGGCTGAGTACGACGCCTACCGCTTCTTCTACAAGTTTCCGTCGGTCCGCGTGATCCTGTTCGGTGTCATGGAACGGTTGACGATGCTGATCAAAAGCGCGCGGCCGGGTTGATCGGTCCGCACGTCGAGTTACCTCTTTTACCTATCGACTTGGATGCATGAGGCTTCGAAAAATGGAAAAAAAACGCGCGTTGGTAACCGGTATCACCGGACAGGATGGTTCCTACCTGGCCGAGTTCCTTCTGGAGAAGGGCTATGAAGTACACGGCATCAAACGCCGCGCTTCGTTGTTCAACACGCAGCGGGTGGATCACATCTACCAGGACCCGCACGTGGAGAACAAAAACTTCGTGCTCCACTACGGCGACCTCAACGACTCGTCCAACCTCACCCGTATCATCCAGGAAGTGCAGCCGGATGAGGTCTACAACCTCGGCGCGCAATCCCACGTGGCGGTGAGCTTCGAAGCACCCGAATACACCGCCGACGTCGACGGCATGGGCACCCTGCGCATCCTCGAGGCGATCCGCCTGCTCGGGCTGGAGAAAAAGACCCGCTTCTACCAGGCCTCCACCTCCGAGCTGTACGGCCTGGTGCAGGAAATCCCGCAGAAGGAAACCACCCCCTTCTACCCGCGCTCGCCCTATGCGGTCGCCAAGCTGTACGCCTACTGGATCACGGTGAACTACCGCGAGGCCTACGGCATGTACGCCTGCAACGGCATCCTCTTCAACCACGAGTCGCCACGCCGTGGCGAGACCTTCGTGACCCGCAAGATCACCCGCGGCCTGGCCAACATCGCCCAGGGCCTGGAGTCCTGCCTGTTCATGGGCAACATGGATTCGCTGCGCGACTGGGGCCACGCCAAGGACTACGTGCGCATGCAGTGGATGATGCTGCAGCAGGAAACTCCGGACGACTTCGTCATCGCCACCGGCGTGCAGTACTCGGTGCGTGAGTTCATCAGCTGGTCCGCCGCCGAGCTGGGCATCACCCTGCGCTTCGAAGGGCAGGGCGTCGATGAGCAGGCCATCGTCGAGCGCATCGAGGGTGACGCTGCTCCGGCGCTGAAGGTCGGCGACACCATCGTGCGCGTTGACCCGCGCTACTTCCGTCCGGCCGAAGTGGAAACCCTGCTCGGCGATCCGAGCAAGGCCAAGCAGAAGCTCGGCTGGACGCCGGAAATCACTGTGCAGGAAATGTGCGCCGAGATGGTCCGCGAAGACCTCAAGGTCGCCCAGCGCCACGCCCTGCTGAAGCGGCACGGCCATGACGTTCCGGTCTCCGTGGAGAACTGAGCATGCAGCAGCCTCAACGCATCTTCGTCGCCGGCCATCGCGGCATGGTCGGCTCGGCGATCGTCCGGCTCCTGCGCCAGCAGGGTGACGTGGAAATCGTCACCCGTGGTCGCGACGAGCTGGACCTGGTCGACCAGGCCGCCGTGCAGGCGTTCTTCGCCGCCGAGAACATCGACCAGGTGTATCTGGCCTCGGCCAAGGTCGGCGGCATCCACGCCAACAACACCTACCCGGCTGAGTTCATCTACCAGAACCTGATGATCGAGGCGAACATCATCCACGCCGCCCACGCCAACGGCGTGCAGAAGCTGCTGTTCCTCGGTTCCTCGTGCATCTATCCCAAGCATGCCGAGCAACCGATGAAGGAAGAGGCGCTGCTCACCGGCGTGCTGGAAGCGACCAACGAGCCCTACGCGATCGCCAAGATAGCCGGGATCAAGCTCTGCGAGAGCTATAACCGCCAGTACGGGCGTGACTACCGCAGCGTGATGCCGACCAACCTCTACGGCCCGCACGACAACTACCACCCGGAAAACAGCCACGTGATCCCGGCGCTGCTGCGCCGTTTCCACGAAGCCACCCTGCGCGGCGACGAGGAAGTGCTGATCTGGGGTAGCGGCACGCCGATGCGCGAGTTCCTCCATGTCGACGACATGGCCGCGGCCAGCGTCCACGTGATGAACCTGGACGAGGCCACCTACCAGGCCAACACCCAGCCGATGCTCTCGCACATCAACGTCGGTACCGGGCAGGACTGCACCATCCGCGAACTGGCGGAAACCCTGGTCAAGGTCACCGAGTTCCAGGGTCGTCTGGCGTTCGACGCGAGCAAACCGGACGGCACGCCGCGCAAGCTGATGGACGTCTCGCGCCTGGAAGCACTGGGCTGGAAGTCGAAGATCGGCCTGGAAGAAGGGTTGCAGGACGCCTACCGCTGGTTCGTCGAGCACCTGGACGACGTTCGGGGCTGAGCGGATGTTTCTCGATGCCGAGGACTTCCGCCGGGTAGTCGGAGCGACACCGCTCATCTCTCTGGACCTCGTCGTGCGCAGCGCCGAGGGAACCATTCTCCTGGGGGAACGTCTCAACCGACCGGCGCAAGGTTTCTGGTTCGTCCCGGGGGGACGCATCCAGAAGAACGAAACGCTCGACGCCGCCTTCCGTCGCCTCACCATGGGCGAGCTGGGCATCCCGTTCGAGCGCTCCCAGGCGCGGTTGCTGGACATCTACGAACACTTCTACGAAGACAGCGTGTTTGGCGCGGACCCTTCCGCACCGGACACGCATTACGTAGTGGCCGGCTATTTGCTGGAATTACCGGCCGGTCTGGCGCTCGATCCGCCGCGCGAGCAGCATGGCCACTACCGCTGGTGGTCGCCGGGCGAAATGCGCGACAGCGAGCAGGTACACGACAACACGCGGGCCTATTTGCGCGCACTGGTTTGATGCTTTCGCAGCTGAAGTCGATGGCGGTGGCGGATCCACCCCTGGCTTCGAGCGATCAACTGGAACACTCAAAGGGAAGTTCGAACATTGAGGAAGCTTCTTTCTTACCAGAACCTGTTGTTCGTGCTCGTGCTGGCGAACTCGGCCTGCTTCTTCCTCACGGATGACAAGAAGGCCGGTATCCCCTACCTGCGCGAGCTGTTCCTGCTGGCGATCATGGCGGCGTCGGCGCTGTTGCTGGTCACCTGGAAGCGTCTCTATCAGTCCAAGGCTTGCCTGTGGGTGGTCTTCATCGGCATCTGCCTGCCGGTGATGTCGTCGATCCTGGCCAAGCTCAACTTCGGCCAGCCGATCGTCTACGGCCTGCTCGAAGAGCGGCGCAGCTTCTACTTCCTGATCTTCTTCCCGACGCTGTTCCTGCTGCACAAGGCCAAGCCGAGCGAGCCGCAGCTGGAGCGCTTCTTTCTGGTCTCCGGGCTGTTCTGCGTGACCGTCGGCTTTCTCTACTACTTCAAGATCATCCCGCAGAACACCGGTTTCGCCTTCGAGGTGGACGCCAAGGATCTGGGCAGCGAAGACAGCATGCTGCGACCCAACCGCTACCGGATCGGCTCCGGCTACGTGAGCATCTGCGCGTTCATGATCATGTACAGCCTGCGCCGCCAGGTCAGCGTGGCGCGGGTGCTGCTGCTGATGCTGTTCACCGCCTACCTGTGGCTGGTGCTGCAGACCCGTTCGACGATGGTGGTCTGGGCACTGGCCGGGCTGTGGATCTTCCGCGATCGGGTGGGTTCGCTGCTGAAGCTGGGCGTGGTCGCCTCGGTGATCCTGGTCGGTTCCTACTTCATCGTTCCGGATTTCTACGTCGCCCAGTTCGAGCGTTTCGATGCCTTGCTCAACGAGGCCACCGCAGGCCCGGGCGTGCGCAACATCACCACCGGAATCATCCTGCAGGAAGTGGCGAAGAACTGGTACATCGGCATGGGCGCGCTGTCCCTGCAGTGGAACGGCGGCTTCTCGACCCTTTACAACCCCTGGTTCTACCTGTCCGACGTCGGCATCGTCGGCGTGTATTACCGCTTCGGGTTCCTAACTCCGTTTATCGCCCTGGTGTTCTATGGCGGTTTTCTGAGCATCATGAAGGACTGCAAAAACAAGGGCGATCTATTGAGTGCCATGAAACTGCCTTTCGTATTTGGCCTGATCAATATGTTTCTTTCCAACTCAATTATGTATGGGGGAGATCTCCTAGGCATTTCAGCGGCCTGTTTCTTGTATTTCTCTAGAGTCAGAGCTAAGGCACCGGCACCGTCTATCACGCAAAACGAGCGGATCAGTTATGACAAGTTTCAGCATCGTTACCATTAATTGGAACAACCTCGCTGGCCTGGCCAAGACCTATGAAAGTGTCGCGGCGCAGACCTACAGGAACTTCCGCTGGATCGTAATCGATGGCGCTTCCAACGATGGCAGCGTCGAATGGCTGAAGGAACTCAAGGACGATCACGCCGAAATCACTTCCGAGCGCGACAAGGGTATCTACGACGCGATGAACAAGGGGCTGGTCAAGGCCAGCGAAACGCCGGGCTACACCCTGTTCCTCAACAGCGGCGACACCTTCTATGACGAGTCGGTACTGGAGAAGGTGGCGCAAGCCGTTTCCGCGGCCGAGCACCCGCCGAAATACGTCTACGGCGACTACTATCTGCAAAATGCCACGGGCGTGCTGCGCGCCGCCTCGGCGAAGAAGATCGACCGGCTGATGATGGGCATGCCGTCCAGTCACCAGGCGATGTACTTCGAGAACGAACACCTGCGTACCGTGCGCTTTCGCGAGAACTACAAGCTCTCCGCGGACTACTGCATGATCGTGGAGTTCCTCCACGGCCTGGACCTGTCCAAGGCCGTCCTGCAACTGAAGACGCCGTTGTGCGTTTTCGACACCACCGGTATCTCCCAGCAGCGACGTTTCGATGCGCTGAAGGAAGATATGCAGATACGGCGTAATTATATGAAGTTGTCTTCCGCCAAAGTATCCGCTCTTTACCTTCTGCACTACGTACATACCCACACCAAGTTGGTGAGGGCGGCACTCGGCCGATAAGAACAACCGCTGTCACACTGCGAGTTCACACTCTTTTATCAGTGTTGTGGTTTTTCGGGCGTACGTGGAAAAGATTCAGCTTTGCAAGGAGGTAATATGAAAGTCTTCGACATTGATTTCTATCGTGGTGACAAGGCCAGTCTGGTCAAAGAGCTCACCGAAGCCAGTCAGAACGATTACAGCTATATCGTCACCCCCAACGTGAACCACATCGTTCAGCTGGAGCACAACAAGGAACTGCGCCGCGCCTACAACCACGCCAGCCTGCGCATCTGCGACAGCAAGATCCTGCTGCCGCTGCTGAACCGGCTCAAGGCCAACGTCGCCGAGGCGATTCCGGGCAGCACGCTGACCGAGTCGCTGGTGGAGGTCGCCAACCGCGAGGGCTGGACGATCACCGTGATCGGTTGCGAGGACGACGTCGTCGCCACGCTGAAAGAGATGTATCCGAACATCGTCTTCAATCATCACAATCCGCCGATGGGCTTCATCGACAACCCGGTGGAAGTGGAGCGCTGCGTGTCGTTCATCGTCGAACACCCGGCGCGGCTGATCTTCTTCTCGGTCGGCTGCCCGCGTCAGGAAGCGCTGGCGCTCAAGGTTCACGAGTGCGAGCAGGCGGTGGGCGTGGGTCTGTGCGTCGGTGCTTCGCTGAACTTCCTGTCCGGGAAGATCCAGCGCGCGCCGGAGTGGATACAGCACCTCTCGCTGGAGTGGCTGCATCGCATCTGCATGGAGCCTAAGCGGCTGGTGAAACGCTATCTGGTCGACGCCTACAAGGTGTTCCCGATCATCGTTAGGCAGTTCAAGAACAAACAATCGCTCTATGTGGGGAGGGCTCAGCAATGATTCCAGTGATCATGTCCGGTGGTAGCGGTTCGCGTCTGTGGCCGCTTTCGCGTCAACTCAATCCGAAGCAGTTCCTCAACCTCGGTGAGGGCTCGCTGTCGATGCTGCAAGCGACCATCAAGCGCCTGGAAGGCCTGGACATGCATCTGCCGCGGCTGATCTGCAACGAGGAACACCGTTTCCTCGCGGCCGAGCAACTGCGCCAGCTGGGCATGGACAACGCCGGCATCGTGCTCGAACCGGTTGGCCGCAACACCGCGCCGGCGGTGGCGCTGGTTGCCCTGCAGGCGCTCAGCGAAGCGCAGGACCCGCTGCTGCTGATCCTTGCCGCCGATCACCTGATCCAGGACACCGCGGCGTTCCACGCCGGCATCCGTACCGCGATCCCGCTGGCCGAGGACGGCAAGCTGGTGACCTTCGGCATCCTGCCGACCCACGCGGAAACCGGTTACGGCTATCTGGAGCGCGGCGACGCCGAGGGCGAGGGCGCCTATGCGGTCAGCCGCTTCGTCGAGAAGCCCGATCTGCAAACCGCCGAGACCTACCTGGCCAGCGGCAAGCACTTCTGGAACAGCGGCATGTTCCTGTTCCGCGCCAGCCGTTACATCGCCGAGCTGCAGGAATTCCGTCCGGACATCCTTGAAGCCTGCCGTGAGGCGATGGCTAGCAGCGAGCAGGACATGCTCTTCACCCGCGTCGGCCGTGATGCGTTCACCGCCTGCCCGGAAGACTCCATCGACTACGCCGTGATGGAAAAGACCCGCGATGCCGTGATGGTGCCGCTGGACGCCGGCTGGAGCGACATCGGTTCCTGGTCCGCGCTGTGGGACGTGAGCGGCAAGAACGCCGAAGGCAACGTGTTCCGCGGCGACGTGCTCAACCACGGCAGCAGCAACACCTACGTGCATGCGGACAACCGCCTGGTGGCGACCGTCGGCGTCGAGGACCTGGTGATCGTGGAAACCAAGGATGCGGTGCTGGTGGCGCACAAGGACGAGGCGCAGCACGTCAAGCGCATCGTCGAGCAACTGCAGCGCGAGCAGCGCAGCGAGTTCAAGAACAATCGCGAGGTCTATCGGCCGTGGGGCGTCTACGACTCCGTCGACCAGGGGCCCCGCTATCAGGTCAAGCACATCACCGTGAAGCCGGGCGCCAAGCTGTCGGTGCAGATGCACCACCACCGCGCGGAACACTGGATCGTCGTCAGCGGCACCGCCAAGGTGACCAACGGCGAGGAGACCTACATGGTCACCGAGAACCAGTCGACCTACATTCCGATCGGCCAGGTGCACGCGCTGGAAAACCCGGGCGTGATTCCGCTGGAGCTGATCGAGGTGCAATCGGGTGCGTATCTGGGCGAGGACGACATCGTGCGCTTCTCCGACAAGTACGGCCGGGTGGCCCCGGTGGTCGTGGAAACGTTGGTATCGAGTTGAGCCTTTTGCCGGACCCCTGAAGCTGAGGACGAGTGCCGCGGCGAAAGTCACCGCTCCTGGGCGCATCCGTTGCGCCCGGGATGGTGAGACCGGTCAGTTCGGACCGGGTTTGGTGCAGTTGCCGCCGTTGATGTACTTCTTCAGGATGGCCCACTGCGGTTGGTCGAGGCCGGCCTTGGTCGGCTCGACGGACAGCTTGTAGGTACCCCACGACGGGCCGGCTGCCCAGTAGGTCATGGTGATGCAGTTCTTCTGCAGGTAGGCCAGGGTGTTGTCCATGGCTTCCAGGTAGCGGGGATCGTCGTTCGGAATGCCGAACTCGCCGATGTGGCCTTTCTTGCCGTTCTTCTTCAGCCAGTTGACGAAGGGTTCGATGCGCTTCACGCCGATCATCGGATCGAATTTTGCCGGCGGCGTCTTGTACTGGCCGCTGCCGTTGTCGTCGATGTAGGCGTGGGCCGAGTAAATGATGTTGTCGGCCTTGGGATCGGTCAGCGATGCCATCGCGTCGTTGTACCAGGGCCAGGTGTAGGCGCCGGAGTAGGAGCGACCTTCGACAAAAAGCGGTTTCTTCTTGTCATAAACCCGGATGCCGTTGATGCCGGCCTGGGCCGCCTGCGGCCAGTTCGCATCGGCTTCGCCGTAAGGTTCGTTCATGATGTCGTAGCCATAAACGGCGGGGTTGTTCTTGTAGCGGTTACCGATCAGTTCGCCGAGCTTGCGGAAGTCGGAATAGGTAACCTTGGCCGAGCCGATGGGGTTTCCGTTGTAGCGTGCATAGTTGTGGATATCGAGGATCACCTTCACGCCGTAGACGTTGGCCTGCGCGAGCATGTCGTCGAGGAGCTTGGTGTAGGCAGGATCCAGCGGGCCGTACAGCTTGGGCTGCAGGCGCTCCCACTTGAGGGGGAAGCGGATCAGGGTGATGCCACGGTCTTTCCACTTGGCGAAATAGGTTTTATCGGGAAAGAAGTAGTTGGTGCCGTTTTTCCCGGGGATTGCACCCGACGAGAATTCGGCGCCAGCGACGTTGATCGAAACGAGGGGGAGCTTCTCCTGAGCCTGGACGGCGGTGCCGATCAGAAGGGCTGCCAGCGGAAGAACTGTCTTGAGCTTGTGAAACGGGCGATTCGTTGCGTTCATGGGTAGGTTCCTAAATGGTGGATGGGTGAGCTCCCTGGAGTTAGTTGTAAAATCCATGATAGTTTTCTGGTGTCGCTGATGGGTTAACTGGTTCACGCTTTTATTAATTGAACTAACAATAAGTCGGGGTAAAAGCGTAAATGAACAGTGAAATCCAGTTTCAATTCCATAACCGAGAAATCTAGAGATAATTCTTCATGAAAAATCCGATTTTTAGGAAAGAAGATTTACTCGTTCGGCGATTGATGTTGCTCGAGGAAAATGAAACCGATGATTTCCTCCGGAACCTGCGTCAGGTAAAGAGGCCCAGCATTCTGGGTTTCCTCAATCAGCATGGGTACAACATTACGCAGCAGAACCTGTCTGCCCGTAAAAGCTTCCTGAAGGTCGATTACCTCCTGCGTGACGGTATCGGCATCAAATTGGCCTGCAAGGTTAACGGTGTCGAGCCAAAGGCCAACTTGAATGGAACGGACTTCATTCCGAAACTGCTGGACTTCTTCATCAACGACGACACCGTTGATTGCCAGTATTTCGCCATGGGTACTCAAGAGCCCTGGCTGAGCAAGGGGGCGGACAAGCTATTTCGCGGCCAGCCGTTCCATGCCATCGATGGCTTCAAAACTATCGACGAGTACGTTGAGTTCTTTAAGACCGTTTATCGGCAAGGAGCGATGCCGATCATCGTCCTCGCGATGGGCATGCCGAAGCAGGAAGCGGTGGCCGTGCGCCTGAAAAACGAGCTGGAGATGCCGGCCCTGTTCGTCTGCGGCGGTGCCATCGTGGACTTCTCCGCCGAGCGTTTCGAGCGCGCGCCGGACTTCTTCCGCAAGTTCGGGCTGGAGTGGCTCTATCGCCTGCTGATGGAGCCACGCCGCCTGTTCCGCCGCTATGCGGTGGGCATTCCGCTGTTCTTCTACTACGTGGCGCGCAACAGCTTCGGTGCAAAGCCACATGACGGCGGACAAGTGCTGAAGCGCCAGTCCTGAGGGGTGGTCGCGTCGTCAGAGATGTTCCAGACCCCTCAGGCCGGGCGCGGCTTCTGCCGGCGGTTCACCAGATGATGGTTGGCCAGCACGGCGATCGCGCAGAGCACCACGAAGGTGGCTGCGTTCGATGGAATCTGCAGGTTGAAGTCGGTGCTTGAGTGAATGAGCAGCGCGAGAATGCCCATCCCCGCCCCGAAGCCGATGCCGTTGCGATACAGCGAATCCTTGTGGCGCATGGCTTTCAACGCGTAATACAGCGAAATCAGCACGAACAGCGCCAGCGGCAGGCTGCCGATCGCGCCGTACTCGATGAAGAATTGCAGGTAGTCGTTGTGGGCATGGTCGAAATGCAGCGGAATGCCCGCGGCGTATGGCGGGAAGACCGACTCGAAGCTTCCCGCACCCTGCCCGATGATCGGGCGATCCTTGGCCAGCGGCAGCGCCAGGATGTAGACGTCGTCGCGTAGCTCGTTCGCCTTGGCGACCACTTCCCCCTGCTCCACCACGTCGTTGAGCCGCGTGTTCACCAGGCGGTCCTTGAGTTCGTCGAGACCGAAATACTGGCTTACCACCAGCACGTCGACCAGCACCAGGCTGGCGAAGATCAGCCCGTTACGCAGCCGGTTCTCCTTGTGCAGCAGCAGGAACAGCGCGCCGACCAGCATCAGGCTGGCGAAGAATGCGGTGTTGCCCATGCGCGAGTGGCTCATCACCAGGCCGATGACCATGATCACCAGCGCCAGGCGCAGGCGCGCCTTGGGGCCCATCAGGGTTTCCAGCACGCCAACCCAGTGGAACTTGCCGGCCTGGCGCAGCGCCAACAGCAGGCCGATGCCGATGGCCAGGGTCATTTCCAGATAGCCTGCCAGGTGGTTGCGGTTGACGAAGGTGCCGGTGGCGTGGCCGATGTGATAGTCCTTCGCCCCGAACAGCAGGCGCTCGGTGCCCGACAGGGTCATCGCCGAACCGAAGAAGGCCTGGAAGGTGCCACTGATGACCAGCACGCCGATCAGAAGCGTCAGGCGCTTGCGGGTGCGGAACAAGCCGATCACCAGCAGGTACAGCAGGCAGTAGGTGCAGCCCAGCAGGAAATACTGCGCCGAGGCCCCGGCATCGCGGCTGAGCCCGCCCAGCCACTGGATGGCTACCCACAGTTGCACCAGCGCGAGCAGCCCGAGCGGCAACAGCGCATGCCGGAACGCCGAGCCCAGCGGGCGCTGACGTTTCAGTTGCAGCGCGGCCCAAGACGCGGCCAGCAGGGCGGTAGCGAGGCAGAAGAAGGCCATCGACCAGTCGCGATTGCTGCCCAGCGGCAGCGGCAGCCAGACCAGAAGCAGGAGCAGAGCGCCAAGGATGCAGCGTTCGAGAACTTGAGAGGGCTGAGGCATAAACAGGGGATATCTCGGCAGGAAAATGTTTTTTTTATTGTGCAGGGAAGGCCGGAAGCGATGCCATCTTTATATGGCCATTTGCCTTCTTCTACCCCGGTATTGTCGACCAGTGACCACTTGCGCCGCGCCGGGCGCTTGGCATGGACGTTGCGCGCTCGCATGCGTATCATGCGCACCGCAACGCACCAGTAGCTCAGCTGGATAGAGTACTGCCCTCCGAAGGCAGGGGTCGTGGGTTCGAATCCCGCCTGGTGCGCCAGATCGAAGTTTCCGGTATCGCCGATATCCGCGAAGCGCAAAAGGCCCGCCAATGAGCGGGCTTTTTAATTACATCCTGTTACATCTTCTTATTCTTTTTCGTTGAATTCCCTCGATTCGTTCGATAAGTGATTGCTGTTCTACCGAGCGGCGAACTATCGCTTCATTCTGATTTCCGAAATCCACTGGTTGTAACGCGCTGCTGTTTATCTAGCTGGTGGCTGTTTGGTATCGAAGTAGTTACTTCCCTCTGCAATTGGACCCGTCTATGAGCCCCGAAAGCGTCCCCCGTAAAAAGGTACTGGTATATAAGTCTCAACTGTTGCCTTATTCCGAAACCTTTATTCGTGAACAAACCCGGTGCCTGGAAAGTTGGAGAGGAGTTCTGGTCGGAGACCAGGTCATGGAAAAAGGTCTTTCCCTCGACGGACTCGATGTCCGCGTACTGGGTAAAAAGAACCGTGTAGTTCGCAAGATCGATAACACCATCCACGAATTGCTCGATCGGCCATCGCAAACCGCGGTGAGTCGCCTGCGCCGCGAGAACGCCCAACTGCTGCACGTTCATTTCGCCACCGAGGCGGTGCGTATCTGGCCGCTGATCCGTGCGCTTCAGTTGCCGACGCTGGTGACCCTGCACGGCTTCGATATCAACGTGTATCGCGAGTACTGGGAAGCCGGACACGGCGGCCGGCAGTTGAAGAATTATCCGCAGCGGCTGCTGAAGCTGGCCGACTACGAAAAGGTCCATTTCCTCGCGGTGTCCGAATCGATCAGGAAAAGCGCCATCGAGTACGGGATTCCCGAGCACAAGATCAGCGTTAGCTACATCGGCATCGACACCGACCAGTTCGTGCCGGGGCCGATGCCGATCGCCGAGCGCAAGCAGGTGCTGTTCGTCGGGCGGATGGTCGAGAAGAAGGGCTGCGAGTATTTGCTCAAGGCGTTCGCCGATATCCAGGATGCCTGCCCCGAGAGCGAGCTGCTGATCGTCGGCAACGGCCCGCTCGAGGCCTCGCTGAAAGCCCTCGCTGCCGAGCGCGGCGCGCGTGCGCGTTTTCTCGGCGCGCTGCCCAGCGAGCAGATCCGCAGCCTGCTGAACAGCTCGCGGGTGCTGTGCATGCCGAGCATCACTGCGGAGAACGGCGATGCCGAGGGCCTCGGTATC
Organism: Pseudomonas sp. UBA5782; assembly: GCA_002418465.1. Classification (GTDB taxonomy): domain Bacteria; phylum Pseudomonadota; class Gammaproteobacteria; order Pseudomonadales; family Pseudomonadaceae; genus Pseudomonas_O. Next base: position 28,745 of record DIEE01000177.1, read on the forward strand.
GTTCTGCTGGAGGCTCAGTCGTCCGGGGTTCCGGTGATCACCTCGGCACGTGGCGGCGCGACCGAGGGCATCCAGCACGGCAAGACCGGCTTCGCCCATGCGGAGAAGGACGTCGAGGCGATCAAGGGCTACCTGAAGGAAATCCTCCTCGACGACGCGCTGGCCACGGCCTTCGGCGCTGCCGCACGCGCGCATTGCGTGGCGAACATGAACATCAAGTCCTGCATGCGCATCCTCGAGGGTTACTACGACACCTACTCGCGGGCTTTCGAGCACGCCTCCGCCAGCGAAGCGGGGATGCTCACTTCGGCCTCGCGCTGATCCACCTGCATGACCAAAAAGCCCGCCTCGCGCGGGCTTTTTGGTTTCCGGCGGCGGTCGTTGCGCGGCTGTCGGCGGCGCCCCGAGCTGGTATGGTTCGGCCTCCAGTCCATCGGAGAACCTTGCATGTTTTCGAAGAAGATCCATCGCGCCTGGCTGCTGCCCGTGTTTTTGCTCGCCGGCTGCGCCAGCCACGACGAAGCAGCCAAAGCCCCCGCCGAACCCATCGCCGCGTTGCCCAGCGATGGCTGCACGGCCAGCGCGGTGCAATCGCTGATCGGTCATCCGGTCAATCCCGGCGTCCTCGAACAGGCTCGCCTGCAGGCCGGCGCGCAGCGCGCGCGGGTACTCAGGCCCGGCACCGCGGTGACGCTCGAATATGACTCGCAGCGGCTCAACCTGGATACCGACGACGCCGACGTGATCACCCGCGCCTCCTGCGGCTGAGCCACGCCGACGCGAGCGCCGTGCGGGCCCTGCGCCCAGCGGCAAGGACGCCTTCAACGCCAGGAGTGAACGCAGGTGCCGTCTTTCCAACCGAGTCGGGCGCTGCTCTGGTTGCCGTTGCTGGCGATCGCCGCGGTGCTGGCGCTTCAACTGAGCCAGCCACTGTCGCTGCAAGCGCTGCGCAATGCGTTGTTCGACCAGTACCAGCGCTGGCAGCCGCGGGTCTATCGCGAGGTGCCGGTGCGCATCGTCGACCTCGACGAGCAGAGCCTGGCGCGGATCGGCCAGTGGCCCTGGCCGCGCACGCGGGTGGCGGAGCTGGTGACGCGTCTGCAGCAGGCCGGCGCGGCGGCGATCGTCTTCGACGTGCTGTTCGCCGAGCCTGA
>DIEE01000003.1:0-4559 GCA_002418465.1 Pseudomonas sp. UBA5782
GCCGAGCAGCAGAGCGCGGTGGCCGAGGAGATCAGCCGCAGCGTGATCAACGTGCGCGACATCTCCGAGCAGACCGCCACCGCCGGCGAGGAGATCGCCAAGTCGAGCGTCGAACTGGCGCGCCTCGGCGGTCAGCTGCAGACCATGGTCAGCCACTTCCGCGTCTGAGGCGCGGCGCTCAACCGCCGGTCGATTCGCCGCCTGCGACGCCTTCGAGGCGTGCCTGCAGGCGGCGGATCTGTTCCTGCTGCTCGGCCAGGGCGCGGCGCAGTTCGGCGCAGCCGGATTTGCGCTCGTCCTGCCGCCAGCGCCGGCTGCGCCAGGTATAGAAGGTGGTATCGGAGATGCCGTGGCGCCGGCACAGCTCGGCGGCCGGCACGCCGGCAGCGGCTTCGGCGAGGATTGCGGCGATCTGCTCGTCGCTGAAGCGCGGTTTGCGCATGGCGTCGCTCAGCGGGCGCCGTCGGCACGCGGCGCGACGGTCACCAGCAGGATACCGCCGATGATCGCCAGCACCCCGGAGACCAGCGTCAGGNNNNGGCCGACGAACAGCGCCACCTGCCAGAACGTCCGCGAACCGTCGCCCGTGAACGGTCCCTCGACGATCCAGGCGATCGCCAGCAGCGGCACGCTGGCCGTGAGCATCTGCCAGGGCGCCAGCTGGTAGGCGCTGGAGCTGTTTTTCGAGTGACGCAGGTGAAGGATGCACAGCGCCCAGCAGAACGAGGCGGCGAGCAGCATCAGGTTGGCCTTCACCAGGCGGCCGTCGTCCCAGTCCAGCGCCAGCGGGTTGAACAGCACGGCAACGCCGAGCACGCCGAGCAGGGTGCCGCCCAGCTGGCGTGGCGACAGCCGTTCGCGGAAAAACAGGATCGCCGCCGGCGTCACCCACAGCGGCGTGGTGTAGGCGAGCACCGCCGAGCGTCCGGCCGGGATGTCGAGCATGGCGATGGCGCCGAGCACGGTGAAGGCGAGCATCTGCAGCAGGCCGACGCTGGCGATCAGCGGCAGGTCGCGGCGCCGCGGCAGGCGCAGCGTGCCGGTGACGATCTGCACGACGAACAGGCACAGGCAGCCAAGGACGAAGCGCGTGGCGGAGAACCAGATCGGCGTGATGTGCGCCAGGCCGGTCTTCATCACCGGCCAGTTGGCGCCCCAGATCAGGATCGCCACCAGCAGCAGGGCGATGCCCTTGGTCTGCGTCGAAAACAACGGGCGGCGTGCGTCCTGGGCGGCGGCGGGGCAGGCGTTGCGAGAGTCGGCCATGGATATTCTCCAGCGCGGGTCGATGAGCGTTGTTGGAGAAATCTTATGACTGTGCGGTGGGAGAATTTTTCCTTAATCGATTGCGCGCTCGGCATTTTGAAGATATTCAGTCCATGAAATCGGACTTCTGGAGAATATCTATCCCATGCGCCAGCTCGATCGCACCGATATCGGCATTCTCAACCGGCTGCAGGAGAACGCCCGCATCACCAACGCCGAGCTGGCCCGCTCGGTGAACCTGTCGGCGACGCCGTGCTTCAACCGGGTCAGGGCGATGGAGGAGATGGGCCTGATCCGCCAGCAGGTGACGCTGCTGGCGCCCGAATTGCTCGGGCTGCACGTCAACGTGTTCATCCACGTCAGCCTGGAGAAACAGGTGGAGGACGCGCTGCAGCGCTTCGAGCGGGCGGTCGCCGAGCGGCCGGAGGTGATGGAGTGCTACCTGATGACCGGCGACGCCGACTACCTGCTGCGCGTGCTGGTGCCGACCATCCAGGCGCTGGAACGCTTCATCCTCGATCACCTGACCAAGGTGCCGGGCGTGGCCAATATCCGCTCGAGCTTTGCGCTCAAGCAGGTGCTCTACAAGACCGCACTGCCGCTGCCGGCCAATGGCCTGAGCATCGGCAGCTAGCGGCACCGCGTGCTGGCACGCGGCGCCGGCTTCCTCAGCTGGCCTTGGCTACCGGTTGCAGGGTGCCCGGCAGGAAGTGGGTTCCGGCCTCGGGCATCTCCGCGTCCGGCTTCACCGCATCGAGGAACTCCTCGCCCCAGCGCGTGATGTCGTTGTAGCTGACCACGTCGAACAGCTGGCGCAGGCGCGCCTGGGCCTCGGCCTTGGGCAGGTTCAACGCCAGGTAGCAGGTGCTGGCGAGGTCGGCGGGGTCGTGCGGGTTGGTCAGCAGTGCGCCCTTCAGTTCGGCGGCGGCGCCGGCGAACTCCGAGAGCACCAGCACGCCGCAACCATCGAGCACGCCCTGGGTGGCGACGAACTCCTTGGCCACCAGGTTCAGGCCGTCACGCAGCGGGGTGATCCACATGACGTCGGCCATCGCGTACCAGGCCACCACTTCCTCGAACGGCAGCGCGCGGAAATAGAACTGCAGCGGCGTCCAGCCGACCTTGGCGAAGCCGCCGTTGATCCGCCCGACCACCTGTTCGATCTGCGTCTGCAGTTCGTCGTAGATGGTCATCTCGCGCGCCGCTGGCACGCAGACGCAGGCCAGGGTGACCTTGCCGTGCAGCTCCGGGTTGGCCGCCAGCATGCGTTCGTAGGCCAGCAGCTTTTCCAGCGTGCCCTTGGTGTAGTCGAGGCGTTCCACCGAGAGGATCAGCTTGACCCCGGCCAGCTCCTTGCGCAGTTGCGCCATCTGCGTGCGGGTCTTCTCCTGGGCGACGATGGTGCGTACCCGTTCGACGTCGAGGCCGACCGGATGGGCGCCGAGCTTGACCACGCGGGTGCCGGTGTCCACCGCGGTGGTCATCCGCTCCAGCCCCACCGCGCAGCCGTAGGTGATGAAGCGCGGCGCGCAGTTCTGCCGGCTGACGGTGCGCAGCGGCGTCACCCCGCGTGCCACATCGACGAAGTTCTCCACCTGGCGCGGGATGTGGAAGGCCACGTAGTCGCACTGCAGCAGACTGCCGACGATCTGCCGGCGCCACGGCAGCACGTTGAACACGTCGGCCGAGGGGAAGTAGGTGTGATGGAAGAAGGCGATCACCAGGTCCGGGCGCAATTCGCGCAGGTAGGCCGGGACCATCCACAGGTTGTAGTCGTGCAGCCAGACGGTGGCGCCGACCGCCGCCTCGCGGGCGGTGTGCTCGGCGAAGGCGCGGTTCACCTCCAGGTAAACCTGCCAGTCTTCCTCACGGAAGATCGCGCGTTCCCAGAAGGTGTGCAGGGTCGGCCAGAAGGCTTCCTTGGAAAAACGCTTGTAGAAGATGTCGACCTGCTCCTTGCTCAGCCCGACACGGGTCGCGGTCAGCCGCGGGTAGTGCTCGGCGTCCACCGTGGTGTGCCGCTCGAAGGGCTCGTCGCCGTCCTCGTTGACCGCCCAGGCGACCCAGGAACCCTTGCGCCCGTCGCCGAAGAAACTCAGCAGGGTCGGGATGATGCCGTTCGGCGAGCTGGGCCGGCGGCGCTGGATGTGGCCGTTGACCCGGTGCTCCTCGTAGGGCAGGCGGTGATAGACGATGACCAGTTCCGCCTGGCCCGGTTGCGCCGCTTCGCGGCGTTCGGCGGCGATGCCGTGCTCGCCGAGGAAGCCGAAATGGGCGAACGCCTGAAGAATCCCGCCGCAGCCAGGGCGGGTGGCGTGCAGGGTGCGTGTGCAGGTCTGCGTGGCTTCCAGCAGTGCCGGCTCGGAGGCGCCGACGCACACGCCCTTGAGCCCGCAGCTGAGCATCGACAGGTCGTTCATGGTGTCGCCGGCGACCAGCACCTGATCGCGGTCGAGGCCCAGGTGATCGGCCAGCTTGAGCAGGCTGCTGCCCTTGTTCACGCCGCGCGGGAGGAAGTCCAGGTACAGATCGGCGGAGTACAGCAGGTCGCAGTCGAGTGCCTCGGCGATGGCTTTCAGCGCCGGGTCGGCGGCGCGTTCGGGCGCGCAGAAATACGAGCAGCGGCGCGCCTGCGGTACGTCCTGGCGCTCCATGTCGGGGAAGTCGGCGAGCGCCTGGGCGACCTGCGACTCGCCCGGCCAGAGGGCGTCGATGTCGCTCTGCAGCGGCTGGATCGGTTGCAGGGTCTCGCCGTGGTAGAGGCTCGCGCCGACGTCCGCGACTATGTAGTCCGGTTGCGGCAGGGTCGGGTCGGCGAGCAGCGGCAGCACCGCTTCCAGGCTGCGCCCGGTGACGTAGGCGAGGCGGATTTCCGGGTGGGCGGCGATGGTCTGGTAAAGGCTCAGGCGGTCTTCCGGATCGCCGGCGAGAAAGGTTCCATCGAGGTCGGTGGCAAGTAGCATGCGCAGTCTCCTTGTGCAGGTGGCCAGTCCGGCTTGGACTGGCTGACTGGCTGTTTGGGATAGGCTCAGGGCCTTGCCGAAACAGCCGGGTGGGGTCGCTGGGCGACGAAAATCAGTGTGTGTGTCCCTCGCTCGCGGGGGGCGCGCCTGGCGGCGGCGGGGCTTGCGGGTCTTCGCCGTCCGCGGCCGGCGCGTCGGGCATCAGCTCCAGCACCGTGTGGCTGGTGCGCAGCATCGGCATGAAGTGCCCGGCCGGCTCGCTGACCAGGTCGCTGACATGCCGCAGCCGGTACAGCGCATAGGCGCCGAGCAGGGCCAGGGTGAAGGCGA
>DIEE01000003.1:4794-5031 GCA_002418465.1 Pseudomonas sp. UBA5782
CAGGTCAGCACCAGGCGCCGGTCGTGACTGTCGGAAAAGCGCCCGATCGGCCATTGCAGCAGCGCGCCGCCGAGGATGGTACTGGTCATCAGCAGGCCGACGCCGCGGGCATCGAAGCCCTGCAGATTGGCGTACACCGGCGCCATGCCCCAGAACGCGCCGAGCGCCAGCCCGGACAAGCCGGCGGCGGCCACCGACCGCGGCGCGCCGCGCAGCAGGTGGCGCAGGTTGGCGCTC
>DIEE01000008.1:0-3512 GCA_002418465.1 Pseudomonas sp. UBA5782
AGCGCCACGCGTTGCTGCTGGCCGCCGGACAGTTCGTGCGGCTTGCGCGCGCCGAAGCCGGACAGGCGCACCATCTCCAGCGCCTCGTCGGCCAGACGGCGCTGCTCGGCGCGGTCCGGGCGCGGCGTGCGATAGCGCAGGCCGTAGGCGATGTTCTGCGCCACCGACAGGTGCGGGAACAGCGCGTACTGCTGGAACACCATGTTCACCGGGCGCTGGAACGCCGGCACGCCGACCACGTCGCGACCGGCCAGCAGCACCTGGCCTTCGCTGGGCTGCTCGAAGCCGGCGATCATCCGCAGGGTGGTGGTCTTGCCGCAGCCGGAGCCGCCGAGAAAGGTATGGAAGGCGCCGCGCGCGACACGGAAGTTCAGGCCGTCGACGGCGGTGACGCTGCCGTAGCGCTTGACCACGCCATGGAACTCGATATCGAAGGACTGCCCGTACTCGCTCACGCTTCTTCCCCTGCGGTTGCATTGCAGGGTTCACGCTATCAACCGGCTTCGCGCCGCGTATATATCCCCCGGGGGATAGAGGCGATCAGCCGGTGGCGCGCAGCTCCGCCGCACGCTCGGGCAGCGTCAGCTCGCGGATGAACAGGCCGAGCAGCTCCGACTGGCTGCCGATGCCGAGGCGCGCGTAGAGGTTCTTGCGATGGATCTTCACCGTGCCGGGGCTGATCGCCAGTTGCTCGGCGATGGACGCGCTGGAGTGCCCGCGCAGCAGCAGACGCACGATCTCCTGCTCGCGCGCGGTGAGCACCCCGGCGCCGAAGCGGGCGAAGGCTTCGTGGACGCTGTAGTCGAGGTCCTGCGCCGGGCGCGGCCGCTCGGCGCGCTGCAACTGCCAGGCTTCGCGGACGACCTGTTCGACCACCGGCCGGGCGCATTCCAGTATCTGCATCTCGTCGCGCGAATAGGCCGGGCTGGACACGCTGCGCATCAGCGAGAGCACCGCCTTGGCGCCGCAGTCGAGGTCGACGAAGAAGGCGATTTCCTCGGTCTGCCCGGTCTGCTGGTAGTAGGTCAGGTAGTACTCGCCGAGGTAGAAGTGGTCCGGCGCCAGCTGCCGCAGCCGCCACAGCCCGGCCGGCTGGTTGCGCGTGCAGGCCAGGTAGAAGGGATCGAGCAGGTAGGGACCGGCCTGGTAATCCTCGACGTAGATGTGCCGGGTATCGGCGGGAAAGGTGTCGAACAGCGCCAGCGGCCGGTGATTGCCCTCGTAGACGAACAGCACGAAGTGATCCACCGGGCAGACCTGCCGCAGCCACTGGCTCAGCCCGCGAAGGCGCGCGCGGCCGGGCTCCAGCGACAACAGGTGGGCGATGCCGCAGCTCCAGTGCTTGAGGAATTTATGGGGCATGGCAGTCTCGCTCGGCCGCTGGACGAAGGTGCGCCGAAAAAATGCACGATCTGCGCCAGTCCTCCGCAAGCCCCGTGGCAGCGTGATCCGCCCTTTCGCCGCGACGAATCTACGCACCGCTTTGGGTCATTCGACCCCATCCACGGTAACGCGACTGTCCCCAGCGGCGGGTTACGGCGCGAATCACCGCGAGTGCCCGTACCCACGCAGTACGCCTGACCCACCCTACGCACGCTTTACGGCTTCTTCGGCTTGCTGCCCTTCGCCGGGCCTTTGCCGAAGGCCGGGGCCTTGCGCACGGCCTTGGCGGCGGGTTTTTCGTCGTTGTCGAACCAGCGCCCGAGGTGGACCTTGCCGCCGGGGCCGGGGTCTTTCTTCTGCTTGGGCTTCTTCGGTTTCTTCAGCACCTGGCCGCTGGCGTCGGTCGCCGGGACCCGGTGATCCGGCTCGAAACCGGCTTCGTCGACGCGTTTGAGGGTCTGCCTGGTCAGCACTTCGATGGCCGCGAGCAGTTGCACCTCGTCGGCGCAGACCAGCGACAGCGCCTCCCCCGAGGCCCCGGCGCGGCCAGTGCGGCCGATGCGGTGCACGTAATCCTCGGCGACGATCGGCAGGTCGAAGTTGACCACCAGCGGCAGGTCGTCGATGTCCAGGCCGCGCGCCGCGACGTCGGTGGCGACGAGGATCTGCACCTCGCCGTCCTTGAACCGCTGCAGCGCGCGCAGGCGCGTCGGCTGCGGCTTGTCGCCGTGGATCGCGTCGGCGCTGAAGCCGTTGCGCTGCAGTTCGCCCTCCAGTTCGTCGACGCCCTTGCGGGTCTTGGCGAACACCAGCACCTGGCCCCAGCGGTTCTTGCGCAGCAGGTGCAGGAACAGCTCGGCCTTGCGCTTCTTGTCCACCGTCACCAGCCACTGGCGCACGCTCTTGGCCGCCGCGTTGCGCGGGCTGACCTCGATCAGCAGCGGATCGCGCAGCAACTCGCCGGCCATCTGCCGGATCGCCTCGGAGAAGGTCGCGGAGAACAGCAGGGTCTGGCGTCTCGATGGCAGCGCGGCGAACAGGTCGTCGAGCTCGCGGGAGAAGCCGAGGTCGAGCATGCGGTCGGCTTCATCGAGGATCAGCGTCTGCAACTGGGCGAACTTCACTGCGTTCTGCCGGTACAGGTCGAGCAGCCGCCCGGGTGTCGCCACCAGCACGTCGATGCCCTTGCGCAGCCTCATCATCTGCGGGTTGATGCTGACTCCGCCGTACACCGCGTAGCTGCGCAGCGGCAGGTGCTCGCCGTAGATGAGGAAACTCTGCTGCACCTGCTCGGCCAGCTCGCGGGTCGGCACCAGCACCAGCGCGCGGATCGAATTGGGCGCCACCTGCGGACCTTCCAGGGTCAGTCGCTGCAACAGCGGCAGGGCGAAGCCGGCGGTCTTGCCGGTGCCGGTCTGCGCCGCCGCCATCAGGTCGCGGCCCTTGAGCACGGCGGGAATCGCCTCGGCCTGCACCGGCGTGGGAGTCTGGTAATCGAGCGCCTCGAGGGTGCGGAGCAGGGGTTCGATCAGGCCGAGGGAAGCGAAGGTCATGGGGAAAACCGGGAAACGGGACGAGGCGCGCAGTTTAACCCCAGAGGTGCCGTAGGGTGCGCCGCGCGCCCCGTCAGTATCCCCGAGGGGCGACTACGCCCGCCGCCACTGCGGCAGGCCGATCAGCACCACCGCGCCGACGATCACCGCCATTGCCAGCCATTCCTCGTGGCCAATGTGTTCGCCGGCGAAGGCGATGCCGAGCAGTACGGCGACCACCGGGTTGACGTAGGCGTAGCTGGTGGCCGCCGCCGGGCGCACGGTCTTCAGCAGGTAGATGTAGGCGCTGAAGGCGACGATCGAGCCGAACACCACCAGATAGGCCAGCGCGGCCCAGCCCGCCGGCGTCGGCGTCTGGGTCATGCGTTCGCCGCTGGCGACGCTGCCGATCAGCAGCACTGCGCCGCCGACCAGCATCTGCGCGGCGCTGGCCATCGGCCCGGCCGGCTGCGAGAGGTGCTTGCTCCACACCGAACCGAACGACCAGGACGCCGCGGCGAACAGTACCAGCGCTGCGCCCAACGGGCTGGCCTGCAGGTTGCAGCCGAGGTTGAGCAGGCCGATGCCGATCAGCCC
>DIEE01000008.1:3657-3825 GCA_002418465.1 Pseudomonas sp. UBA5782
CAGGCGCGTGTTGCGATGCCCCCAGAACAACCCGAACAGCAGGGTGAACAGCGGCACCGTGGCCACCGCCAGGGCCGCCACGCCGGACGCCACGCCACCGTGCTCGGCCAGGGTCACGCCGCCGTTGCCGCCGGCGAGCAGGAGAAAGCCGACCGCGCCCGACGCCAG
>DIEE01000007.1 GCA_002418465.1 Pseudomonas sp. UBA5782
GCTGGATCGCGGTGGCGCTGGTGATCTTCGCCCGCTGGTCGCCGTGGAAGGCGCTGGCCGGCGCGGTGCTGTTCGGCTGCATCGAGGCGCTGATCCCGCAACTGGCCGCCGCCGGCGTGCGCCTGCCGCAGTATTTCGTGCTGATGACGCCCTACGCGGTGACCCTCGGCGTGATGATCTGGGTCGCCCTGAGCGGCCGCCAGAACAATGCTCAGCCCGGCGCGCTGGGCGAGCCCTATGTGCGCGAGGAGCGGCGCTGAACGACGGAACGGAGCGCGCCTTTTCTTCGCCGTCAGCGCGGCATCGCCCGGTGGATCGATGAGACGCGATNNAGGGTGGATGTCGCTTTCCACCACAGGCACCGCACACGCCTCTGCCAGACCGCCCATTACCCACTTCCCAGGAGCCCGCATGCGCACCTTCGTCTATGAACAACCCCGCGAGCTGGATGCGGCGCAATTCGCCGACTACCTCGACCCCAGCCGCACCGCGATCATCTCCATCGACCTGCACCGCGGCCACCTCGACGACTCGCCGGAATGCCCCTGCCCGGCGCCGCGCGCGCGCGAGCTGGTGGAACCGGTGGACGCCTTCCACGATCAGGCCCGCGCGCTGGGCGTGCGTGTCGTGCACATCCGCTCGGTGCTGCGCGCCGACGGCTCGGACGACATGAACGGGATTCCGGCGGCCTGGCGGCGGACCTTTCCGCTGCACGTCGGGGAGATTCCCAACCACGCCGAACACGCGCTGGAAGGCTCGATCTGGACCGAATGGGTGACGCGCGTGGAGCCGGGCGACCTGACGGTCTCGAACAAGCGCCGGCTGTCGGCCTTCTACCCCACAGACCTGGACTTCCTGCTGCGCAACCAGCGCATCGACACCCTGGTGTTCAACGGCGGCTTCGCTGACTGCTGCGTGCTCAACAGTGCCTTCGAGGCGAACAACCTCAACTACCGGGTGATCGTCCTGCGCGACTTGGTGCGCGGCACCGACGAACACCTGGAGTCCGCGGCCTTCTCGATGGTCTCGCTGCACCTGGGGCTGGTGATGGAGTCGCAAGACCTGCTCGACGTCTGGCGCGGCTGAGGAAACCTCCAGACCGGTGGGGGCATGCGCGTAACCCACAGAGTCCGCCTGGTGGGTGGATGGAGCGTCATCCACCCTACGGGCTGGTGCGAATGGCGCACCCTACGGCTTACCCCTGCGGCTCGCTTGCGTAGGGTGCGCCGCGCGCACCGCTGCATCTCCTACAGCGTCTTCTCGAAGATTTTCGAGTTGCGCTGGAAGTTGTACAGCGAGGCCCGCGCCGCCGGCAGGCGTTCGACGCCGCTGGGCTCGAAGCCGCGCTCACGGAACCAGTGCGCGGTGCGCGTGGTGAGCACGAACAGGGTCTTCAGACCGGCGGCGCGGGCGCGTTCCTCGATGCGTTCGAGCAGCTCGTCGCCGCGCCCGCCGTGGCGGTAATCCGGGTTCACCGCCAGGCAGGCCAGCTCGCCGGCGTCGGAATCGGCGATCGGGTAGAGCGCCGCGCAGGCGATGATCAGGCCGTCGCGCTCGACCAGGCTGAACTGCTCGATCTCACGCTCCAGCACTTCGCGCGAACGGCGCACCAGGATGCCCTGCTCCTCCAGCGGGGTGATCAGGTCGATCAGCCCGCCGACGTCCTTGATGCTCGCCTCGCGCAGCTGCTCGAACTGCTCCTGGTCGACCAGCGTGCCGCCGCCGTCGCGGGTGAACAGTTCGGTGAGCAGCGCGCCGTCCTCGGCGTAGCTGACGATGTGGCTGCGTTTGACCCCGGCGCGGCAGGCGTGCGCGGCGGCGTCCAGCAGTTCGGCCTGGTAGTTGCTGCCCAGGCGCTGCAGATGCGCCGGCACCTGCTGCGGCCGCAGCTCGCGGATCAGCTTGCCGTCGTCGTCGAGCAGGCCGTGTTCGGCGCCGAACAGGATCAGCTTGTCGGCCGCCAGGTCGATGGCCGCGCGCATCGCCACGTCCTCGCAGGCGAGGTTGAAGATTTCCCCGGTCGGCGAGTAGCCCAGCGGGGAGAGCAGCACGATGTTGCGCTCGTCGAGCTGGCGGCCGATGCCCTTGCGGTCGATGCGCCGCACTTCGCCGGTGTGGTGGTAGTCGACGCCGTCGAGCACGCCGATCGGCCGCGCGGTGACGTAGTTGCCGCTGGACACGCGCAGCCGCGCGCCCTGCATCGGCGAGGCAGCCATGTCCATCGACAGGCGCGCCTCGATGGCCACGCGCAGGTGGCCGACGGCGTCGATCACGCAGTCCAGGGTCTGCGCATCGGTGATCCGCAGGTCGCGGTGGAAGTGCGGGGTCAGCCCGCGCGCCGACAGCCGTGCCTCGATCTGCGGGCGCGAGCCGTGCACCAGCACCAGGCGCACGCCGAGGCTGTGCAGCAGCACCAGGTCGTGGACGATGTTGCCGAAGTTGGGATGGGCAACGCCCTCGCCGGGCAGCATCACCACGAAGGTGCGTTCCCGGTGGGAGTTGATGTAGGGCGAAGCGTGGCGCAGCCAGTTGACGTAGTCGTGCATGAAAGAACCGCTGTCGATCTGATAACTCCCCGCAGCGATCGGCCGCGGGGTCGCGGAGAGGCCCTGGGTGGCGGCCTCTCGGTCCTCGGGGGAGGGACTCATCGTCGTAGCACGGGGTACTCCGTTGTCGGCCTTCAGCGGGCGGGGTTCAGGCAGTAATGGGTGATCAGTTCACGCAGCAGGTTCACGCTGGGTTCCAGCCGCGACAGCTGCAGGTATTCGTCCGGCTGGTGCGCGCAGGCGATGTCGCCGGGGCCGAGCACCAGGGTCTCGCAGCCAAGCTGCTGAAGATAAGGCGCTTCGGTGCCGAATGCCACCGCCTCGGCGGCATGCCCGGTGAGGCGCTCGGCCAGGCGCACCAGCTCGGCATCGGCGGCCTGCTCGAACGGCGGCACTTCGGGGAACAGCGGGGCGAAGTCGATCTGCACCTGGCGCGCCTCGGCCAGCGGCTGCAGCTTCTCGCGGATCGCCGCGCGCAGTTGCTGCGGGTCCATCCCCGGCAGCGGGCGCAGGTCGAATTCCAGCGAGCATTGCCCGCAGATGCGATTCGGGTTGTCGCCGCCGTGGATGCAGCCGAGGTTGAGGGTCGGCTGCGGCACGTTGAACAGCGGGTTCTGGTACTCGCGCTGCCATTCGCCGCGCAGCAGCAACAGCTCGTGCATGGCCGCCTGCATCGCCTCCAGAGCGCTGTGGCCGAAGCTCGGGTCGGAGGAATGGCCGCTTTGGCCGAGGATGTCGATGCGCTCCATCATCACGCCCTTGTGCAGGCGGATCGGCCGCAACCCGGTCGGTTCGCCGATCACCGCGGCGCGCCCCAGTGGCCGTCCGGCCTGGGCCAGCGCGCGGGCGCCGGACATCGAGCTTTCCTCGTCGCAGGTGGCGAGGATCAGCAGCGGCTGGCGGAACGGCTGCTGCAGCAGCGGCAGCACGGCCTCGATGATCAGTGCGAAGAAGCCCTTCATGTCGCACACGCCGAGGCCGTACCAGCGGCCGTCGTCCTCGCGCAGCTGCAGCGGGTCGCTGCTCCACAGCGGCGCGTCGAACGGCACGGTATCGCTGTGCCCGGCCAGCACCAGGCCGCCGGGGCCGCTGCCATAGCTGGCCAGCAGGTTGAACTTGCCGGGGCTGACTTCCTGGGTTTCGCAGATGAANNCCCAGGTCGCCAAGCCAGTTGGCCAGCAGCTCGATCACCGGGCGATTGGTCTGGTCCCAGTGCGGCTGGGTGCAGCTCACCGAAGGGGCTGCGATCAGCGCGGCGAAGCGCTCTTTCAGGGATGGCGGCGACATGAATGCTCCAGCGTTTCTGCATCGTGAAAGCGGGCGGCGGGCGCGTCCTGTAGACTTTCCGCTTCCGGCAGCCGTCCCGCGCTGCGTCGAACGCTACGGCCATGCACAAAGAAACCGAAATCAAATTGCGCGCCAGCCGCGAAACCCTCGCCGCCCTGCGCGAGCATCCTCTGCTGAAGAAGCGCAACAAGTCCGGCTGGGAGCGCAGCGAACTGCTCAACCAGTATTACGACACGCCGAATCGCGATTTGGCTCAGGCCAAGGTCGCCCTGCGCGTGCGCCGCGACGGCGAACTGTTCATCCAGACCCTGAAAAGCCGCGGCCGCAGCGTTGCCGGCCTGTCCGAACGCAACGAGTGGGAATGGAACCTGCCCAAAGCCAAGCTGGATATCAAGCTGCTCGGCGACGACTGCTGGCCGGAGAGCCTGGCCGGCCTCGACAAGAAGGCCATCAAGCCGCTGTTCACCACCGATTTCGTTCGCGAACGGGCGGAAATCGCCTGGGGCCGCGGCAAGACCAAGGTGGTGATCGAAGCTGCGCTGGACCTCGGCCAGGTGCTCGCCGACGGCAAGCAGGAAGAGATCTGCGAATTGGAACTGGAGCTGCGCCAGGGCGAACCCGAAGCCCTGCTGGAGCTGGCCGCCGAGCTGGCCGCGAGCCTGCCGCTGATGCCCTGCGACATCAGCAAGGCCGAGCGCGGCTATCGCCTGTTCGATCCGGAAAGCTACGCCGTCAGCCTGCCGCCGGCGGAGCTCAATGGCCTGATGGCGCTGGACGACGCCTTCGCCGCGCTCGCCTGGCAACTGCTCGGCAGCAGCCAGCGCCTCGCCGAGCAGTACCGCTTCAACGGTCACTGGAAGCTGCTGGAAGACTGGCTACGCCAACTGGTCGACCTGCGCGCCCTGCTCGG
>DIEE01000006.1 GCA_002418465.1 Pseudomonas sp. UBA5782
CGCCGGCATTTCGCCGATCGGCTTCGGTGCGCGCGACACCCTGCGCCTGGAGGCAGGGATGAACCTCTACGGCCAGGACATGGACGACGACACCACGCCGTTGGTGGCGAACCTGGCCTGGACGCTGGCCTGGGAGCCCGCCGAGCGCCAGTTCATGGGCCGCGCGGCGCTCGAGGCGCAGCGCGCGCACGGCGAGCTGCCACGCCTGGTCGGGCTGGTACTGGAAGAGCGCGGCGTGCTGCGTGCGCATCAGGTGGTGCGCGTGGTCGGCGTCGGCGACGGCGAGATCACCAGCGGCAGCTACTCGCCGACGCTGGGCAAGTCGATCGCGCTGGCCCGCGTTCCGGCGGCCACCGGCGTGCGCGCCGAGGTGGAGATTCGCGGCAAGTGGTATCCGGTGCGCGTGGTCCAGCCGAGCTTCGTGCGCCACGGCAAAGCGCTGATCTGATCGCCCCCGGCTATCCGCCCCGCAGGTTTTCCGCCGAAAAGCCGCGCGGGGCTGCTAAATTTACCGACAGCCTTTTTTTGCCAACTGTGGAGACCAAGAAGATGAGTGATATCCGTGCCGACCTGCGTTACGCCGCCAGCCACGAATGGGCCCGCCTGGAAGCCGACGGCACGGTCACCGTGGGCATCTCCGATCATGCCCAGGAAGCCCTCGGCGACGTGGTCTTCATCGAGCTGCCGGAAGTCGGCGCGCAACTGGCTGCCGGCCAGGAAGCCGGTGTCGTCGAATCGGTGAAGGCCGCTTCCGACATCTACGCGCCGGTGGGCGGCGAAGTCATCGCGGTGAACGGCGCCCTCGCCGACGGCCCGGAAGGCGTCAACAATGATCCCTACGGCAGCTGGTTCTTCAAGCTGCAGCCCAGCGATGCCAGCGAGCTGGACAAGCTGCTCGACGCCGATGGCTACCGCGCCGCCGCCGAAGAAGCCTGAGTCCGCGCGCCCGAAACGGCGGTCACCGCTCCATCGAAACCGGCGTTCGCGCCGGTTTCGCGTTTCCGGGCAGTGCGTCGCGTCCGCCGTCGGGAACGTCCGCGGCGTTCCGCTGGTCGGTGTCAGGTGCGCTGCATCAATAAACGCCTAGGGGAGCATGGTGGCTTTTCTGTCATAATCGCGCCCCCTCAAGAGTGGTCCTGAACCTTCATGTTCGAACTTTTCAGCGGGCTCGATGCCTGGCTGGTGCTGAGCCTGGTGCTCGCTCTGGCATTCGTCCTCACCTTCGAATTCATCAACGGTTTCCATGACACTGCGAACGCGGTCGCCACGGTGATCTACACCAAGGCGATGCCGCCGCACCTCGCCGTCTTCGCCTCGGGGGTGTTCAATTTCCTCGGTGTGCTGCTCGGCGGCGTGGGCGTGGCCTATGCCATCGTTCACCTGCTGCCGGTCGAGCTGCTGATCAACGTCAACACCGCTCACGGTCTGTCGATGGTGTTCTCGCTGCTGGCCGCGGCCATCGCCTGGAACCTCGGCACCTGGTACCTGGGGATTCCGGCGTCCAGCTCGCACACCTTGATCGGCTCGATCCTCGGCGTCGGCCTGGCCAACGCGCTGATCACCGGGATTCCGGTGGGCGAGGGCATCAACTGGCAGAAGGCGATCGACATCGGCCTGTCGCTGATCCTCTCGCCGATGGTCGGCTTCGTCGTCGCCGGCCTGGTGCTGCTCGGCCTGAAATGGTGGCGGCCGCTGTCGAAGATGCACCGCACGCCCGAACAGCGCCGCAACAAGAAGCACCCGCCGTTCTGGAATCGCCTGGTGCTAGTGCTGTCGGCGATGGCGATGAGCTTCGTCCACGGCTCCAACGACGGGCAGAAGGGCATCGGCCTGATCATGCTGGTGCTGATCGGTCTGGTGCCGGCCAAGTTCGTTCTCGACCTCAACGCCAGTACCTACGAGATCGAGCGGACCCGCGACGCGGCGACCCACCTGAGCATGTTCTACGAGCGCAACGCCGATTCGCTGGGCGATTTCCTCGCGCTGAAGCGTCGCGACGTCGACCTGCCGCCGGAGTATCGCTGCGATCCGAAGCTGACGGTGCCGACCATCGCCGCGCTGAAGACCAACCTCGAAGGCGTCGACGACTACCGCACGCTGAGCGAAACCAAGCGCATCGAAGTGCGCCGCTATCTGCTCTGCCTGGACGACTCGGCGAAGCTGGTCGGCAAGTTGAACGTGCTCTCGGCGCGCGACAAGTCGGACCTCGACAAGCTGCGCAGCGACCTCACCACCACCACCGAATACTCGCCGTTCTGGGTGATCCTGGCCGTGGCACTGGCGCTCGGCATGGGCACCATGATCGGCTGGAAACGGGTGGTCTTTACCGTGGGCGAGAAGATCGGCAAGCAGGGCATGACCTATGCGCAGGGCATGTCCGCGCAGATCACCGCCGCCTGCGCCATCGGCCTGGCCAACGTCTTCAGCCTGCCGGTGTCGACCACCCACGTGCTGTCGTCCGGCGTGGCCGGGACCATGGTGGCGAACAAGAGTGGTCTGCAGGGCAACACCATCCGCAACATCCTGCTGGCCTGGGTGCTGACCCTGCCGATCTCGATGGCGCTGGCGGCGCTGCTGTTCTGGACCGCCACCCGCGTTTTCGGCTGAAGCCGCATCACCTGAAAAGGCCGCCCACGGGCGGCCTTTTTGTTGCCCATCGCATGGGTGGCGGCAAATGACACGCATGAAAAAGCCGCCCGGGGGCGGCTTCCTCGTGGCTGCCGGATCACTGCGCCGGCTGTTGCTCGGCGGTCAGGATCGCGGTGGCCAGGGCCATGTCGTCGGCCTGCAGGTCCGGATTGTTGCCGCGCACCTGCTGCAGGGCGGCTTCCAGGTAGGGGCCGCGGATCGCGCCGTTGCTGGCGACGAAGCTGCTGGCATCGTCCTGAGCGGCGTAGACGATCTTGTCGTCCTTGAAGGTCGAGTAGAGCGAGGCGGAGATACCGGCGGAAGTGGCGTAGTCCCGCACTCCGGCGGCCATGGCCGCGGTAACGGGCAGGCAAAGCGCGAGCGAGGCGATGATCAGTTTAGTGCGCATGGTGTGGCTCCTTTTGGACGGCCCGTTCGTGAGGGCCCTGCTCATCAGAAAGCGTCGCGCGGCAAACAGTTCCGTTCGCCGCGCCGGGCTTCAGGCCGCCTCGACCCTGAGCAGCACGCCATCCTGGCCGACCACGCGCACCTCGCTGCCTTGCGGCAGGTCCGGACCGATCACCAGCCAGAGGCTGTCGCCGGCCCTGATCTTGCCGCGTCCGTCGACGATCGCCTCGTGCAGGGCGAAGCGCCGGCCGAGGAATTCCTGACCGCGCTGATTCAGCCCCGGCTGCTCCGACGGCGACTTGCCGCTGCGCTGGCGGCGCCACCAGTACACCGCGGTGAGGATCGACAGCACACCGAACAGCACGAACTGCAGCGCCCACGGCAGCGCCGGGAAGAGGAAGCCGGCCAGCGCCACGCCGGCCGCGGCGACGCCGATCCAGAGCAGGTAACCGCCGGCGCCGAACACCTCGAGAATCAGCAGCAGCGTGCCGAAGGCCAGCCATTGCCAGGGCGAGAGATGCTGCAGGTACTCGATCATGGCCGCTTGTCGCCGGGCGTGGTGCCGAAGGTGGCCTTGACGATTTCGCCGATGCCGCCGACCGCGCCGATCACCTGGCTGGCTTCCAGCGGCATCAGGATCACCTTGCTGTTGTTGGCGCTGGCCAGCTTGCCGAGAGCGTCGATGTATTTCTGCGCGACGAAGTAGTTCACCGCCTGCACGTTGCCGCTGGCGATCGCCTCGGAGACCACGCGGGTCGCCTCGGCTTCGGCGGCGGCCGCGCGTTCGCGAGCCTCGGCTTCGAGGAAGGCGGCGGCGCGTTCGCCCTCGGCGCGGAGGATTTCCGCCTGCTTGTGGCCTTCGGCGGTGAGGATCGCCGCCGAGCGCGAACCTTCCGCCTCGAGAATCTGCGCGCGCTTGACCCGTTCCGCCTTCATCTGCCCGGACATGGCGGCCATCAGGTCGGCCGGCGGGCTGATGTCCTTGATCTCGATGCGGGTGATCTTGATGCCCCAGGGTGCGGTGGCCTCATCGACGGTCTTCAGCAGCTTCTCGTTGATGTTGTCGCGCTGGCTGAGCATGGCGTCCAGTTCCATCGAGCCGAGCACGGTGCGGATGTTGGTCTGCAGCAGGTTGCGGATCGCATGCACCAGGTTGTTCACCTCGTAGGCGGCCTGCGCGGTGTTGATCACCTGGTAGAAGCACACCGCGTCGATCTGCACGGTGGCGTTGTCGGAGGTGATGACTTCCTGCGGCGGGATGTCCAGCACGCTTTCCATCACGTTGATCTTGTGGCCGATGCGGTCCATCACCGGGACGATGATGTTCAGGCCGGGCTTGAGCGTTGTGGTGTAGCGGCCGAAGCGTTCCACCGTCCACTGGTAGCCCTGCGGCACCACCTTGAAGCCCATGAAGACGATGGCCACGGCGAGGCCGACGAAGAGAAAGATGACGCTGGCGACTTCCATTGCGGTTCCTTTGCGAATGAAGAGGAAGCGCCAGTCTAACCCGGATCGCCGGCCGGCTCCGGTTCCCGGTCGAGCAAGCTGTTGCCGCAGGTTGCGCCTACTTCTGCTCGCTCTGCGGCGTCACCCGGAGGACTTCCTCGATGGTGCTGAGGCCGGCGGCGACCTTCTGCGCGCCGGACAGGCGCAGGCTGCGCATGCCGTCCTTGAAGGCCTGGCGGCGGAAGGCGACGAGGTCGATATCGGCGGTGATCAGCGGCTTGATCGCATCGTTGAGCAGCATGATCTCGTAGACCCCGGCGCGGCCGCGGTAGCCGGTGTCGCGGCATTCGTTGCAGCCCACCGCGCGCATCGCCCCGGTCGGCAGCGGCGCACTCCACGGCTTGGTCAGGCTGTGCCAGTCGNNCTTGCAGTGCGGGCACAGGGTGCGCACCAGGCGTTGCGCCATGACGCCCAGCAGGGTCGCCTTGAGCAGGTAGTGCGGCACGCCGAGTTCGAGCAGGCGGGTGATCGCGCTGGGCGCATCGTTGGTGTGCAGGGTGGAGAGCACCAGGTGTCCGGTGAGCGCCGCCTGGATCGCCATCTCGGCGGTCTCCAGGTCGCGGATCTCGCCGANNCTCGATCGGGTCCTCGATGGTGCAGACGTTCACTTCCTCGGTGGCCAGTTGCTTGAGCGTGGTGTAGAGCGTGGTGGTCTTGCCCGAACCGGTCGGCCCGGTGACCAGGATGATGCCGTTGGGCTGGCCGGTCATCGACTGCCAACGGCGCAGGTCGTCGGCGGAGAAGCCCAGCGCGTCGAAGCTCTTGAGCAGCACCTCGGGGTCGAAGATCCGCATCACCATCTTCTCGCCGAACGCGGTGGGCAGCGTCGACAGGCGCAGCTCCACCTCGCCGCCGTCCGGGGTCTTGGTCTTGATCCGGCCGTCCTGCGGCTTGCGCTTCTCGGCGACGTTCATCCGCCCCAGGCTCTTCAGCCGGCTGACGATGGCGATCGTCACCTGCGCCGGGAACTGGTAGACGTTGTGCAGCACGCCGTCGATGCGAAAGCGCACGGTGCCCATCTCGCGGCGCGGCTCGATGTGGATGTCGCTGGCGCGCTGCTGGTAGGCGTACTGGAACAGCCAGTCGACGATGTTGACGATGTGCGCGTCGTTGGCGTCCGGCTCCTGGTCCTGCGCGCCAAGGCTGAGCAACTGTTCGAAGTTGCCGACGCCGCTGACCTTCTGCTCGTTCGAGCTGGCGCCACTGACCGAGCGCGCCAGGCGGTAGAACTCGGTGGTGAAGCGCTGGATGTCCGCCGGGTTGGCCACCACGCGCTTGATCGGGCGCTTGAGCACGTGGGTCAGGTTGGCTTCCCAACTGACCACGAAGGGCTGCGCGCTGGCGATGGTCACCGCCTCGGCGTCCACCGCGACGGCGAGGATCTTATGCCGCTGGGCGAAGGCGAAGGACATCAGCGGGGTCAGCGAGGCGACGTCGATCTTCAGCGGATCGATGCGCAGGTACGGCTGCCCGGCATGGTCGGCGAGCCAGCGCGTCAGGGTTTCCAGGTCGAGCTTGCGCGGCGGGTTGGCCTGGTCCTCGACCTGCTGGGCGGCGAGGAATTCCAGAGGATGCTGCTGGTTGTTCAGCGAGCTGCGACGGATCGCCAGGCACTGCTCGGCGGCGTTCTGCTCGATGCGGCCCTGGGCGACCAGGTCGCGGAGCAGGTCGGCCAGGTCGAGGGTGCGGTCGGCGGTGGATGAAGAGAGGGCGGACATGCGGTGTCCCCTTAGGCGGCTAGGGGGCTAGCATGCCTTATTCCTTGCCCTCGCAGAACCTGCGCTCGGCGGCTAGCCGGGCAGCTGCTCGGGCTCGCGACGCGGCAGCGCCGGTGGCGGCGTGAGGCCCATGGAGACGTAGATGCTGGTCAGCGTGTCGACCCCCATGTTCGCCGGGCGCACCCATTCCTGCGGTACGTAGAGCAGGCCGCCGCCGACCGGGATCGGCGCGGTCGGCACCAGGATCGCCACGTGCGGGCGGCCTTCGAGGTTGACCGGCACGCCGCTGGGCATCAGCGCCAGCACCGCCGCGCCGTCGCCGCCGAAGAAGCACCAGACCGGGCTCATGCTGGTGATGTCGGCATCCTTGTCGCGGTCGAGCAGGCCGACGAAACGGTCGGCTAGGTTGTAGAAATTGCCGATCAGCGGCACTCGCCGCAAGGTCACCCGGAACAGCCAGGCCAGCGGCCGGCGAAAGCCCAGCTGCACGGCGAGGCCAAGCGGATAGAGGCTGGCGAGAATCACCAGGGTACCGACCAGATAGGCCAGGTAGGAATTGCTGGCGAACGGCTGACCGAGCGCGGCGAGCACCCGGCCGATCAGCGTCGACGGGCCGACCAGGCCGTTGAGCAGGTTGACGATCCAGGCCAGCAGGGCAAACGTCAGCACCAGCGGCAGCAGCGCGATCAGCCCGGTAAGCCAGGTGGTGACGAGGGATTGGAAGCTTCGTTTGAACACACGGGGCTCCGGTGCGGGAAACAGGTCGTCGGAGCTTGCCAGATTATCCCGGCAGGGACTATCCGCCGCTCTGCGGCGCGGCCGCAGCCTGTAGTGGTCGAATCGCCCTTGTAGGGTCGAACTCGTTCGCCGGCGGCGTCGAGTCAGGCGAACAGGTTCGTCCCTACGGAGATCATGCAGCGGTGGGGCGGGGGCGATCAGCGGTTGAGCGTCTTCCAGGCGCGCAGGGTACTGACGGTGCGGGCCTGCTGTTCGCGTTCGTCGAGCACGCCTTCCTCGTCGCGCGGGCGGTTGGCCAGTTCGACCAGCTTGCTCAGCTCGCCGAACAGGCGGTCGGTCTCCGCCAGTTCCAGTACGCCGCGGCCCAGGCGCAGCCAGACCAGCAGGCGCTCCAGGCGCGGTAGCTGTTCGGCGAGGTCCTCGGGCTGCAGTTCGTAGCGCGCCAGCGGCAGGTAGGCGTCGAACAGGTCGCGGCCCCTTTCGGCATCGCCGGCGGCATAGGCGGCGTACACCTCGGCCATCATTTCCGGGAAGCCGAAGCCGGTCATCGCGCCATCGGCGCCGCGACCCAGCTCTTCGGGGAGGAACAGCCCGCCGTTGCCGACCAGGATGCTGATGCGGCGCATGCGCCCCTCGGCTTCCGCCTGGCGCAGCGCGCTGATCTTCGCAAGACCAGGCCAGTCCTCGTGCTTGAGCATCACGCAGTTGGGGTTGTCGTTGACGATGCGCACGATCGCCTGGGTCGGAATCTGCACGCCCGTGGCCAGCGGGAAGTCCTGCAGGACGAAGGGCGTGTCGCTGCCGATGGCCTGGCCGACCTGGGTGTAATAGGTCACCAGCTGGTCGTCGCTGCGCAGGTGCGAGGGCGGGGCGACCATCACCCCGGCGG
>DIEE01000311.1:0-4531 GCA_002418465.1 Pseudomonas sp. UBA5782
GGTGGCCAGCAGCCAGAGGTCGCGGCCGTCGACGAAGCGGTCGAGGGTGAGGAAACCGAAGGCCTGCTTGTCCACCAGCAACTCGTCGCCGACCTGCAGCCGGCTCAGCTCGCCCGTGAATTCGCCGCCCGGCACGACGATGGAGAAGAAGTCGAGGAATTCGTCGTGCGGCGCCGAGACCATCGAGTAGGCGCGCCACACCGTGCTGCCGTCGGCCCTGGTCACGCCCAGGCGGGCGAACTGCCCGGCACGGAAGCGGAAACCCGGATCGCGCGTGGTGCGCAGGCTGAACAGACTCGGGGTCAGCGGCTGCACGTCGAGCAGCGTCTGGCGGGTGAACTTGTCGTCGCTGGCGGTCATGTCTCGCTCTCGTCTGCCAATGCGCGCCTAGTGTCGCGCATTGCCGCGGGCATAAACACCGGCGGGTGGCAGGTGTATAGACCTCCGGCTCTTTGTAGGGGCGAACTTGTTNNCCGCCAGCGCCCGCGATCCGCCGATGACCACCTTCACCACGCCCTTCGCCCAGCTCGACCTGATTCGTCAGCCCGAGCAGAACCACGAGCCGCTGCAGGCTTTCGATGCCGCCGACGAATACCTGCTCGAGCACCTGCACGCTCAGGGCCTGGCCGCCGGCGCGCGGGTGCTGTTGCTCAACGACGGCTTCGGCGCCCTCGCCTGCGCGCTGGCCGGCAAGGCCCACGTGATCAGCAGCGGCGACTCGCACCTTGGCCACCTGGCGCTGCAGAAGAACCTCGCGCGCAACGGCCTGCCCGCCGACGCGGTCGATTTCGTTCCCGCCAGCGAACGCGTGGAAGGCCCGTTCGACTGGGTGCTGATCCGCGTGCCGAAGACCCTGGCGCTGCTCGAGGAGCAACTGATTCGCCTGCACGGCCAGCTGGCGCCGGGTGCGCGGGTGGTCGCCGGGGCGATGATCAAGCATCTGCCACGCGCCGCCGGCGAGCTGATGGAGAAATACATCGGCCCGCTGCAGGCCTCGCTGGCGGTGAAGAAGGCGCGGCTGCTGTTCGCCACGCCCGAACAGAAAGCGGCGCCGCGCTCGCCCTACCCCAGCCGCTACCGCCTGGAGCAGCCGCCGCTGGAGCTGCTCAACCACGCCAACCTGTTCTGCCGCGAAGGCCTGGACATCGGCACCCGCGCCTTCCTCGCCCATCTGCCGCGGCAACTGGGCGAGCTGCGCGTGGCCGACCTCGGCTGCGGCAACGGCGTGCTCGGCATCGTCTACGCGCTGGGCAATTCCCAGGCGCAGCTGACGCTGGTGGACGAGTCGTACATGGCGGTGCAGTCGGCGGCGGACAACTGGCGCGCGGCGCTGGGCGAACGCCCGGTGGACATACGCGCCGACGACGGCCTGGCCAGCCAGCCGGCGGACTCGCTGGACCTGGTGCTGTGCAACCCGCCGTTCCATCAACAGCAGGCGGTCGGCGATTTCCTCGCCTGGCGGATGTTCCAGCAGGCCCAGGCGGCGCTGGTGCAGGGCGGCGAACTGTGGATCGTCGGCAACCGCCACCTGGGCTATCACGTCAAGCTCAAGCGTCTTTTCCGCGGCGTCGAGCAGGTCGCGGCGACGCCCAAGTTCGTCATCCTCAAGGCGCGCAAGTAGCGGTGCCAAGCGTTCGCCCGGCGCCGTGCGACGCGCGCCGATCAGAAGTCGACGGTGGCCGAAACCTTCAGCGTGCGCGGCGCGCCCTGGGTCAGGTAGGCGCCGGTGGTGGATGCCGATTCCCAGTAGTCCTTGTCCGCCAGATTTTCCAGACCGGCCCGCAGCGTGACCTGCCTGTCATCGACCTTGAAGACATANNGACCACCAAGATCGACGCGGGTCCAGGGACGGGTTTGCAACTGGTTGGCGACGTCCAGATATTGCCCGCCGGTGCGCATCAGCAATGCATTGAGGGCAAGTCCGTTGACGCCGGGTACGTCCCAGTCCGCGCTGAGGTTGTACTGGAATTCGGAGACACCGGGAGCGCGGTTGTCATCGTTCACCCCTCCCGCGGTCTTCTTCAGCTTGGCATCCATCAGCGCGCCACCGGCTACCAGTCGCAAACCATTGAGCGGCTCGCCAAAGACACTGAACTCGATACCCCGATTGAGCTGTTCGCCATTGATCGATGAGACGTTGCTGCCGTTTATCAGTTGAGTGATGAGCTGCGGCTGCTCAAGTCGGAATACACCCAATTGCGCGCCGTAGGTCTGCCAGTCGAACTTGATCCCCGCCTCGATCTGCTTGGTCCGGTACGGCGGGAACATGGTGCCGGAGTTGCCGGCAGCGGTACTCACCTGACCAGGTTGCAGGCCTTCGATGCGGTTGGCATAGAGCGACAGGTAGTCGGTGGCTTTGAATACCAATCCATAGACGGGCGTGGTGATGCTCTCCTCGTAGCCCGGCGAGCGGGCTCCGCTGGCCGCGCTCCAGGCATCGGTGGCGATCGACTGACGCCGCGCGCCCAGGGTGAACAGAACCCGGTCATCGAGGAAACCCAGCGTGTCCGATACGGCAACGCTGCGGGACTGGGTGGCGCCGGTCTTGCGCGGGTCATGCAGGTCGCCGGAAATCGATGTGGGAGCGGGTTCGGCAACCGGAAAAGGGTCGTAGAGATTGCCGCCGGGACGCCCGGCGGCGCCAGTGAACTCGTTGGCACTGCGAAACTCCCGCCAGTTGCCACTCACACCCAGGTTCAGCTTGTGGCTGACCGGTCCCGTCACCAGTGTGCCGCGCAGGCCACCATCGGCGCTGCTGCTCTCTTCGTCGCGCGGGGTGTACAACCGCCCCAGGGTCGAGGTGCCATTCAGGTTGCTGACGTAGTGCGAGGAATAGACACCGTTCTCACGGGTGTACTTGCTGCCCGCCGCCAGATAGGCCGTCCAGTTCTCGCTGAGGTCGTAGTCGACATTGAACATGCCGTAGGTATCTTCCAGCTGCGACCAGGTCCATGGCTGGGCGTAGTTCTTGTCCGAAGAAGGCGCATCCGGAATCTTCGTCAGGCCGGTCAGGTAGATGACCGGCCGTCCATTGTCGATACGCTGCTTCTGGTAGCCGAAGTCCGTCGACAAGCGCAGCCGATCGCCACGGTAGTCGAGCCCGAAGGCGATCAGGCTGAACTCGCCCTGTTCGTCTTCCACGCTGCTTTCGCCTTCGCGCCGGGCCATGTTGACCCGCACGCCGAATCGGTTGTCCTCACCGAAGCGCTGGCCCAGGTCGATGTGTCCACCAACGCGGTCGCTGCCGGAGTAGTCCAGGGTGATGCTGCGCGTGGGCGTGTCCTCAGCGTGCTTTGAGACCACGTTGATCGCGCCGCCTACGCCACTACCGGTGGGCGAAACGCCGCCCAGGAACGCACTGGCGCCTTTGAACACCTCGACCCGTTCGACGGCTTCGGTGCCGATGATCTGCCGCGGCAGCACGCCATAGAGCCCGTTGTAGGAAATGTCGTCGGTGTTCAGGGCAAAGCCACGAATGACGAAGACCTGGGAGAAGTTGCCGAAACCGTAAGACTGGCGCACCGACGGATCGCTACGCAGCACGTCACCCAGCGTTTGCGCCTGGCGGTTTTCGATCAGCTCCGAGGTATAGCTGGAGAAGCTGAAGGGCACGTCCTGCATGTCCTGGTTACCGAGGATACCCATGCGCGCGCCGCGGGCAACCTGGCCGCCGGCGTAGGCTTCGGGCAGGCGCTCGTCGACGGCGGAGCGCGCGGTGACGGTGCTGGTTCCCAGTTCCAGCGCCGCGCCCTGCGGGTTGCGCACCAGGGTGAGGGTGCCGTCGCTGCCGCTCTGGTAGCTCAACCCGGAGCCCTGCAGCAGACGCTGCAGGCCTTCGGCCACGGAATAGTCGCCCCGCAGCGGCTGCGCGGTGTTCAGGCCATTGGTCATCTCTGCGCTGTAGAGCAGGCGGATGTTGGCCTGCTCGGCGAAGGCGGTGAGTGCGGACTCGAGGCTCTGGACGGGCACGTCCAGCTGCACGGCCCACGCGGCCGGCAGCGCCATGAGCAGATGAGCCGCAAGAATGGCGCGAGCGAGGGGGTGACGGTATGGCCGCATGGTTCGGTTCCTACTGCAGGGACGATGCGAGAAAGTCGCATTTGCAGGAGGAAGACGAAACGCGGTGATTTTTCTGAACCTGGCGCGCGGATTTTTTTCGCGCCGGCGAAAATCGCCGCACCCGCCCGCCTATCGCGGCTCGCTGTCCGGCGCTTTCGCGGAGACCAGCAGCAGGCCGGGCAGACGGGTCAGTTTCACTGGCAGCGTAGCCTCGACGGCGTCGAACACCGCCTGCGGCTGCTGCCGCGAGAACACTCCGGTAACCGCCAGCCGGCGGCTCTGCTCGTCGAGGAACAGCACGCGCCCGTCGCGGTAGCGGGCGAGTTCGGCGAACACCTCTTCCAGCGGCTGCGACTTGAACACCAGCCGCCCACGCTGCCAGGCCAGCGCCTGGCTGGCATCCAGCGGCTCGACCGCCTGCAGCACGCCGTTCTTCCAGAGCACCTGCTGCTGCGCGGTCACCGCCACCGCC
>DIEE01000311.1:4679-4866 GCA_002418465.1 Pseudomonas sp. UBA5782
CAGTCCATCGCGGTATTGCCGTTGAGCATCAGGATCGAGCCGTCCTCCAGTGCCACCTCGCGCAGTTGCCCGGCGCTGGTGTGGATGTCCGCATACCAGCCGACCCAGCGCTCCTGCGGCAACCACAGGGCGATCACCAGGCAGGCCGCAGCCGCCAGCGGCGCGGCCCAGGCCAGCCGCGAACGCC
>DIEE01000312.1 GCA_002418465.1 Pseudomonas sp. UBA5782
CAGCCAGGCGCGCCTGCGCGAACTGCTGGCGAACCGGCTCTAATCCGCTGCCTCCGCCAGCCAGCCGCCGGCGCCAGGCAGAGGCCCCGGCGCCGGGGTTGGCGGCAATCCCACCCGTTGCGAATGGGCTCTGCTGAACGAATATGTCGCGGCGTGGAAAGCACGCCGGACCCTGCGCGTTCTATGGTTCTCTGGAATGACCGGCGAGTTCTGCCAACGCCAGGTCATTGCCCTGGGCTGCTTTGCGTTTGGCGCGCCATGAGGCGCTCGCCACTCAAACGGAAACAGACGCCAGGTAAAGCTGAACCACCGATCGAACCGCAAGTCTTCTCCCTTTAGCGGCCGACCTGGCCGCCACAATAAGTCCAGTGGAGCAAAAACATGGCGTTCTTCAGCGCAGCCAGCAAGGCCGACTTCCAGCACCAACTGCAAGCGGCCCTGGCCCAGCACATCGACGAAAAAGCGTTGCCACAAGTGGCGCTGTTCGCCGAGCAGTTCTTCGGCATCATCGCCCTCGACGAGCTGGTCCAGCGCCGGCTTTCCGACCTCGTCGGCTGCACGCTGTCGGCCTGGCGGCTGCTGCAGAACTTCGAGCGTGGCGCCCCGCAGGTGCGGGTGTTCAACCCCGACTACGAGAAGCACGGCTGGCAATCCACGCATACCGCCGTGGAGGTGCTGCACGCGGACATCCCGTTCCTCGTCGACTCGGTGCGCATAGAGCTGAACCGCCGCGGCCACAGCATACACACCCTGCAGAACAGCGTGCTCAGCGTGCGCCGCGACGCCGCCGGCGAACTGCTGGAAATCCTGCCCAAGGGCGTCAGCGCCGAGGACGCCCGGCAGGAGTCGCTGATGTTCCTCGAGATCGACCGCAGCGCCGGCGCCAGCGAACTGCGCGCCCTGGAGCGCGCGCTGCTCGACGTGCTCGAGGAGGTACGCCTGGCGGTCGCCGACTTCCAGCCGATGAAGGCCAAGGCCGCCGAACTGCTGGCCGGGCTGGAGGCGGGCGGCGCACCCTTGAACGACGAGGAGCTGGCGGAAATCAAGGTGTTCCTCGGCTGGCTGCTGGAGAACCATTTCACCTTCCTCGGCTATGAGGAATTCAACGTCGCCGACGAGGCCGACGGCGGGCGCATGGTCTACGACGAGGCCTCGCTGCTCGGCCTGTCGCGACGCCTGCGCGTCGGTCTGAAGGACGAGGAGCTGCACATCGAGCCGGAAGCGGTGCGCTTCCTCCGCGAGCCGGCGCTGCTGTCGTTCGCCAAGGCCGTGGTGCCGAGCCGCGTGCATCGCCCGGCGTACCCGGATTTCGTCTCCATCCGCCAGCTCGACGCCGACGGCCGGGTGCTCAAGGAATGCCGCTTCATGGGCCTTTACACCTCCTCGGTGTACAGCGAGAGCGTGCGGCAGATTCCCTTCATCCGCCGCAAGGTCGGCGAAGTGGAGCGCCGTGCCGGCTTCGAGAACAGCGCGCACCTGGGCAAGGAGCTGGCCCAGGTGCTGGAAGTGCTGCCGCGCGACGACCTGTTCCAGACCCCGGTGGACGAGCTGTTCAACACCGCCATCGCCATCGTGCAGATCCAGGAGCGCAACAAGCTGCGCTTGTTCCTGCGCAAGGACCCCTACGGCCGCTTCGCCTACTGCCTGGCCTACGTGCCGCGCGACATCTACTCGACCGAAACCCGGCTGAAGATCCAGCAGATCCTCATGGAGCGCCTGCAGGCCAGCGACTGCGAGTTCTGGACCTATTTCTCCGAGTCGGTGCTGGCGCGCGTGCAGTACATCCTGCGCGTCGACCCGAAGAACAAGCAGCCCATCGATACCCAGCTGCTCGAGCGCGAGATCGTCCAGGCCTGCCGCACCTGGCAGGACGAATACGCCAGCCTGGTGGTGGAAAGCCTCGGCGAGGCGCAGGGCACCACGGTACTGGCGGACTTCCCGAAAGGCTTCCCGGCCGGCTACCGCGAACGCTTCGCCGCGCACTCGGCGGTGGTCGACATGCAGCATTTGCTCAGCCTGTCCGAGCAGCGTCCGCTGGTGATGAGCTTCTACCAGCCGCTCAGCCAGGGCGATCAGCTGCTGCACTGCAAGCTCTACCACGCCGATACGCCACTGCCGCTGTCCGACGTGCTGCCGATCCTGGAAAACCTCGGCCTGCGCGTGCTCGGCGAGTTCCCCTTCCGCCTGCGCCGGCAGAACGGCCGCGAGTTCTGGATTCACGATTTCGCCTTCACCTACGCCGAAGGCCTGGACGTCGACATCCAGCAGCTCAACGAAACGCTGCAGGACGCCTTCGTCCACATCGTCCGGGGCGACGCCGAGAACGACGCCTTCAACCGCCTGGTGCTGACCGCGGGCCTCGCCTGGCGCGACGTCGCTCTGCTTCGCGCCTACGCGCGTTACCTCAAGCAGATCCGCCTGGGCTTCGACCTCGGCTACATCGCCAGCGCGCTGCTCAACCACACCGACATCGCCCGCGAGCTGGTGCGCCTGTTCAAGATGCGCTTCTACCTCGCGCGCAAGCTCGCCGCCGACGACCTCGAAGACAAGCAGCAGCGCCTGGAGCAGGCGATCCTGGCAGCGCTGGACAACGTCGCGGTGCTCAACGAGGACCGCATCCTGCGGCGCTACCTGGACCTGATCAAGGCGACCCTGCGCACCAACTTCTACCAGCCGGACGCCGGCGGGCAGAACAAGTCCTACTTCAGCTTCAAGTTCGATCCCAAGGCGATTCCGGAGCTGCCGCGGCCGGTGCCGAAGTTCGAGATCTTCGTCTACTCGCCGCGCATCGAAGGCGTGCACCTGCGCTTCGGCAACGTCGCGCGTGGCGGCCTGCGCTGGTCCGACCGCGAGGAGGACTACCGCACCGAGGTGCTCGGCCTGGTCAAGGCGCAGCAGGTGAAGAACGCGGTGATCGTGCCGGTCGGTGCCAAGGGCGGCTTCATCCCGCGGCGCCTGCCGATCGGCGGCAACCGCGACGACATTCAGGCCGAGGCCATCGCCTGCTACCGCATCTTCATCTCCGGGCTGCTGGACATCACCGACAACCTGCGCGAAGGCGCGGTGCTGCCGCCGGCCAACGTGGTGCGCTTCGACGATGACGACCCCTACCTGGTGGTGGCGGCGGACAAGGGCACCGCGACCTTCTCCGATATCGCCAACGGCATCGCCATCGACTACGGCTTCTGGCTCGGCGACGCCTTTGCGTCCGGCGGCTCGGCCGGCTACGACCACAAGAAGATGGGCATCACCGCCAAGGGCGCGTGGGTCTCGGTGCAGCGGCACTTCCGCGAGCGTGGCATCGACGTGCAGCAGGACAGCATCAGCGTGATCGGCATCGGCGACATGGCCGGCGATGTGTTCGGCAACGGCCTGCTGCTCTCGGACAAGCTGCAGATGGTCGCCGCATTCAACCACCTGCACATCTTCATCGACCCGAACCCGGACGCCGCCAGCAGCTTCGTCGAACGCCAGCGCCTGTTCGACCTGCCGCGCTCTTCGTGGACCGACTACGACGCCAGCCTGATCTCCGCTGGCGGCGGCATCTTCCCGCGCAGCGCGAAGAGCATCGCCATCAGCGCGGAAATGCAGCAGCGCTTCGACATCAGGGCCGCCAAGCTGACCCCGACCGAACTGATCCACGCGCTGCTCAAGGCGCCGGTGGACCTGATCTGGAACGGCGGCATCGGCACCTACGTCAAGGCCAGCAGCGAGAGCCACGCCGACATCGGCGACAAGGCCAACGACGCGCTGCGGGTCAACGGCAACGAACTGCGCGCCAAGGTGGTGGGCGAGGGCGGCAACCTCGGCATGAGCCAGCTCGGGCGCATCGAGTTCGGCCTCAACGGCGGCGCCAGCAACACCGACTTCATCGACAACGCCGGCGGCGTGGACTGCTCGGACCACGAGGTCAACATCAAGATCCTGCTTAATGAGACGGTCGCCGCCGGCGACATGACCGGCAAGCAGCGCAATGCCCTGCTGATGGAGATGACCGACGCGGTAGGCAGCCTGGTGCTGGGCAACAACTACAAGCAGACCCAGGCGCTGTCGCTGGCGCAACGCCGCGCGCGCGAACGCGTCGCCGAGTACCGGCGGCTGATCGGCGACCTGGAAAGCCGCGGCAAGCTGGACCGTGCGCTGGAATTCCTGCCGTCCGACGAGCAGCTCGCCGAGCGCATAAGCAGCGGCCAGGGGCTGACCCGGCCGGAACTGTCGGTCCTGATCTCCTACAGCAAGATCGACCTCAAGGAAGCGCTGCTGGAATCGCCGGTGCCGGACGACGACTACCTGATCCGCGACATGGAGACGGCCTTCCCGCAGCTGCTCGGCGAGCGTTTCGGCGAGGCCATGCGCCGCCACCGGCTCAAGCGCGAGATCGTCAGCACGCAGATTGCCAACGATCTGGTCAACCACATGGGCATCACCTTCGCCCATCGCCTCAAGGTTTCCACCGGGATGACCGCGGCCAACGTCGCCGCGGCCTACGTGATCGTGCGCGACGTGTTCCACCTGCCGCACTGGTTCCGCCAGATCGAGGCGCTGGACCATCAGGTGCCGGCCGAGGTGCAGCTGAACCTGATGGAGGAACTGATGCGCCTGGGTCGTCGCGCCACCCGCTGGTTCCTGCGCAGCCGCCGCAACGAACTGGACGCGGCGCGCGACGTGGCGCACTTCGGCCCGCGCATCGCGGCGCTGGGGCTGAAGCTCGACGAGCTGCTGGAAGGCCCGACGCGCGAGCTCTGGCAGGGTCGCTACCAGGGTTACGTGGAAGCCGGCGTGCCGGAACTGCTGGCGCGGATGGTGGCGGGCACCAGCCACATCTACACGCTGCTGCCGATCGTCGAGGCCGCCGACGTCACCGGCCAGGACGCGGCACTGGTGGCCAAGGCCTACTTCGCCGTCGGCAGCGCGCTGGACCTGACCTGGTATCTCTCGCAGATCACCGGGCTGCCGGTGGAAAACAACTGGCAGGCGCTGGCCCGCGAAGCCTTCCGCGACGACCTCGACTGGCAGCAGCGCGCGATCACCGTGTCGGTGCTGCAGGGCGAGGGCGGGGCGGACATCGATGCGCGGGTGGCCGCGTGGGTCGAACGCAACCTGGCGCTGGTGGAACGCTGGCAGGCGATGCTCGCCGAACTGCGCGCCGCCACCGGCACCGACTACGCGATGTACGCCGTCGCCAGCCGCGAACTGATGGATCTCGCCCACAGCGGCAGCCAGGCGGGCTGCATGCCGTAACGCGTGAACACGCGGGTTGCACCCGCCCTGCGTTTTCGCAGGGTGGTTAGCCGCCCCGCGCAGGCGACCGGCTCGCGAGAGGCTTGCGGCGGCGTAATCCGCCAGGCGGAGGTTGGTCGAGACTCCGCCTGGTGGGTTACGCGGCTGTCGGCTCGGAGCAGGTAGGCGGGTCTAGCGAATGCCGCTAAACCATCCTACGGTTCGGAGCCGGTTCGTCGCCGTCGGGTACAAGCGCCCCTTTTCGTAGGGCGGGTGCAACCCGCGGATCGATTCGTCGGGGATCAACCTCAGCGCGCCACCAGTCCCTTCAACAGCGCCTCGTGGAAGCGCTCCGGCGCCTGGATCTGCGGGGAGTGGCCGAGGTCGGGGAAGGTCACCAGCACGGCGCCCGGAATCCGCGCGGCGGCTTCTCTGGCCATCTTCGGGTAATCGCCCAGCTGGCTGCGCAGCGCTTCGGGGGCGGCGTCCTTGCCGATCGCGGTGTTGTCCTTGTCGCCGATGATCAGCAACGTCGGCACCTCGATCTTTTCAAGCTCGTAGTACACCGGCTGGGTCTGGATCATGTCGTAGGTGAGCGCCGAGCTCCAGGCCACGGCTTCGCGCCCGGCACCCTTGAACATGCCCGCCTGCATCTGCACCCACTTGTCCCATTCCGGATGCCACTGCCCGGCGTAGTAGGTGCTCTGCTGGTACTTGCGGATGCTCTCGGCAGTGGTGTTCAGCTCGCGGGCGTACCACTCGTCCACGCGGCGATAGGGCACGCCCTTGGCTTTCCAGTCCTCCAGGCCGATCGGGTCGACAAGCACCAGTTGCTCCAGCTGCTGCGGGTACATCAGCGCGTAGCGGGTGGCGAGCATGCCGCCCATGGAGTGGCCGAGCAGGCTGAAACGCTCGATGCCGAGGCTTTCCAGCAGCGCATGGGTGTTGCTCGCCAGTTGCTGGAAGCTGTACTGGTAGTGCTCCGGCTTGCTCGATTTGCAGAAGCCGATCTGGTCCGGCACCACAACCCGGTAACCCGCGCCGGTGAGTGCCTTGATCGTGCCTTCCCAGGTCGCGCCGCAGAAGTTCTTGCCGTGGAGCAGCACCATCACGCCGCCATTGGGGCGTTCAGGCAGCACGTCCATGTAGGCCATCTGGCGTTTGCCGCCCTGGGACTCGAACTCGAAATGCTGCACCGCATGGGGGTAGTCGAAGCCTTCCAGCTCCGGCCCGTAGCTCGGCGTCTCCGCTGCTTGGGTGGTGGCCGCGGCGCACAGGGCGAGCGCGGGTAACCAGCGTTTGAACATGCTGTGGTTCCTTCTGCGAAATGAGCGTTGCGTTTGTTGTGAACCTGTAACGGCATTCGGGTTCGAGATAAAGCGGGTTATTGCAAGCGGATATGACGCTTTGCGCCCCATGTAGAGCGGCTCCGACGAAAGGCAACGGAACGCGAACCATACCGAATTCGATAACCAAGAATTCGTGTAGGATTTTCCTCTGGCACGCCAGGTCGTTATATTTATCAGGCGGTTGCGACGTGATGCGGCGTGCATCGAATCATTCTGGCCGGGACGAACCGAGCTAATCGGCGTGTTCCCGAGCTCATGAGAGGAAAGCCCTTGTCTCCCAGTGAAAGCGCAGCGGCGCTGGCCAGCGCCAGCGAAGCCTGTGCCAGAGAGCCAATCCACATTCCCGGCAGCATTCAGCCGCACGGGTTCCTGCTGGTGTTCGACGAGCCCGGCCTGAGCGTCGTCCAGGCCAGCGAGAACGTCGCCAACTGGCTCGGCATCGAGGTCGCCGAGCTGCTCGGCCGCTCGCTCGATGAGCTGCTCGAGGACGCCGAAGGTCTGCGTGCGCAGCTCGGCTCGCTGGTCAGCGAGGACCGCAATCCGTTCCATCTCGCCGACGTCAGATTCCGCCCGGGCAGCGCGCGGCAGACCTTCGCCATGATGGTGCACCGCCACGACCAGGTGCTTATCGCCGAATTCGAAGGCGCCGCCAACGTCACCGCGGCCTACAGCAACCTCTATCCGCTGGTGCGCACCTTTGTCACCCGTTTGCAGGAGGCGACCACCGCCGAGCTGCTGTGCCAACTGGCGGTGACCGAAGTCAAGCGGATGACCGGGTTCGGCCGGGTCAAGGCCTACCGGTTCGATGCCCAGGGCGACGGCATCGTCATCGCCGAGGACGCCGATCCCGGCTACCCGCAATACCTCGGCCTGCATTTTCCCGCCTCGGACATCCCGCAGCAGGCGCGCGCGCTGTACTGCTCGAACCGCATCCGCGTGATCGGCGACGCCGACTACCAGCCGTCGCCGATCGTGCCACCGCTCAATCCGGCCACCGGCAAGCCGCTGGACCTCAGCTATTCGGCGCTGCGCAGCGTCTCGCCGGTGCACGTGCAGTACATGAAGAACATGGGCACCCAGGCGTCGATGTCGATTTCAATCGTCGTCGATGGCGCGCTCTGGGGGCTGATCTCCTGCCACGACAGCCAGGCGCAGAGCGTCGGTTTCCAGACCCGCACCGCCTGCGAACTGCTCGGCCGCATCCTCTCGCTGCAGATCGAGGCGAAGGAAGCCCATGCCGATTCCGACCGCCTGCTCAGGCTGCGCCAGCGCATCGTGCAGATGCTCTCGTTGATGGCCGATCGCGACAGCGTCAGCGAGGGCCTTATGGCCGCGCCGGAAACCTTCCTCGATTTCGCCCGAGCCAGCGGCGCGGCCATCGTGCTCGCCGACCGTTGCGAACTGGTCGGCGAGACGCCGCCGCGCGAGTGCGTCGAGGACCTGGCGCAGTGGCTCGCCGCCAATCAGTCCGGAGATTCCTTTTACAGCGATAACGTCGGCCGCGATGTGGCCGCGCTGCCGGAGCTGCAGCGGCACATTGGCGGGCTGCTCGCGGTGTCCATCTCCGAGCTGCACTCGCATTACCTGATATGGTTCCGCCCCGAGCAGGTGAGCACCGTCACCTGGGCCGGCAAACCGGAGAAGAGCCTGGCGCCGAGCGGCGCGCTGCACCCGCGGCACAGTTTCGAAAGCTGGCAGGAAACCGTGGTCGGGCGCTCGCTTGGCTGGGATCAGCTGGAGGTCGATGGCGCGCTGGAGCTGCGCAACGCGGTGCTCGGCATCGTGCTGCGCAAGGCCGAGGAGCTGGCCCAGCTGGCCGGCGAGCTGAAGAAGTCCAACCGCGAGCTGGAGGCCTTTTCCTACAGTGTCTCCCACGACCTGCGCGCGCCGTTGCGGCACATAGCCGGTTACGCCGAACTGCTCGGCGAGGCCGAAGGCGGGCGGCTGACCGACAGTGGTGTGCGCTTCCTTGGCAACATCAGCGATTCGGCGCGCTTCGCCGGGACCCTGGTGGACAACCTGCTGAGCTTCTCGCAGATGGGCCGCGCCGCGCTGCACCTGTCGGACGTCAACCTGCCGGCGCTGGTCGACTCGATCCGCCAGGAGATGCTGCCGGACTACCAGGAGCGCAGCGTGGAGTGGCGCATCCATCCGCTGCCGATCGTGATCGCCGACGCCGCGTTCATCCATCTGGCGCTGCGCAACCTGCTCTCCAACGCGATCAAGTACAGCCGCACCCGCGACACCGCGGTGATCGAGATCGGCGCCGTGGAACACCCCGACGAAGATTGGGTCTATGTCCGCGATAACGGCGTCGGCTTCGACATGGACTACGCCGGCAAGCTGTTCGGCGTGTTCCAGCGCATGCACCGGATGGAAGAGTTCGAGGGTACCGGCATCGGCCTGGCCAGCGTGCGCCGCATCGTCGAGCGCCACGACGGCAGGGTCTGGGCGGAAAGCCGGCCCGACCAGGGTTCGACCTTCTATTTCGCACTGCCCAAACGCGCACATACACCGATTTCACGCTGAAAGGACCGTAAACGAAGATGCTCAAACCCATCCTGTTGGTCGAGGATAACCCGCACGATCTCGAGCTGACCCTGGTCGCGCTCGAGCGCAGCCAGCTGGCCAATGAAGTGATCGTGCTGCGCGACGGCGCGGAGGCGCTGGACTATCTGCTGCGCCGTGGCGCGCACGCGGAACGTTTCGAAGGCAACCCGGCGGTACTCCTGCTGGACCTGAAATTGCCCAAGGTGGATGGGCTGGAAGTGCTCGAGGCGGTGCGCGCCAACGAGGCGCTGCGCAGCATTCCGGTGGTCATGCTGACCTCCTCGCGCGAGGAGCCGGACCTGCAGCGCGCCTATGCGCTGGGCGTCAACGCCTACGTGGTCAAGCCGGTTGAATTCAAGGAGTTCGTCGCGGCGATTTCCGATCTGGGGGTCTTCTGGGCCGTGCTCAACGAGCCGCCGCCCGGTTCGGCGCGCCTGCAGGGGCGCCGGCCGGCTCGTTCGGGTGGCGACGAGCAATGAGTGTCGCGCCGCGTGTCGCGGTGTGCTCGCTCGCTATTCCGCTGGCCGTGGCCGAGGTTGCCGATTCATCCACGATGGCGCTGACCGATGCCCGCTAGATCCCTCAAGCTGCTCTTCGTCGAAGACAGCCCGCACGACGCCGAACTGGCCCTGGCGGCGCTGGCGCGGCATGGCTTCGAGGTCGACTCGACGCTGGTGCACAACCATCAGGGGGTGGAGAAAGCGCTGAGCGCGGGAAGCTTCGACCTGATCCTTTCCGATTACCTGCTGCCTGGCTCGTCCGGCATGCAGGCGCTGCAGGTGGCGCGCCGGCTCGCGCCGGAAACGCCGTTCCTGTTCCTCTCCGGCATCTTCGGCGAGGAGCACGCGGTGGAGATGATGCGCCTGGGCGCCGTCGACTACGTGCTCAAGCAGAACATCGGTTTCCTGCCGCAGGCCATCGAGCGGGCCATGGCGGAAGTCTTCGAGCGCCAGGAGCGGCGCCGCGCCGAGGACGCCCTGCAGGAGGTCGAACTGCGCGCGGACCTGGCGATCGAGGCCGCGCGCCTGGGCCTGTGGGACTACCAGCCGCAGACCGACACGCTGATCTGGGATGCGCGCTGCAAGGCGCTGTACGGCCTGCCGAGCGGCAGGCAGGTTCGCGACATCGCCTCGTTCCTCGACGCCTGCGACCCGGCCGACCGGGAGCGTTTGCACGAGCAGGTGGCGCGCGCGCTGTCGCTGGACAGCGGTGACGAGCTGAGCGCCGAGTACCGCATCCAGGTCGGCGGCGCGGTTCGCTGGCTGTCGATTCGCGGACGGGCCTCCTTCGAGGACGGCCGCTGCGTGCGCCTGATCGGCGTGCTGCAGGACATCAGCGAACAGAAGCAGGTGACCCTGGCACTGCAGGAACTCAACCAGACCCTCGGCGAGCGCGTCGAGCGTCGCACGCGCGAGCGCGACCGCACCTGGGACCTGTCCCGCGAGTTGCTCGCGGTGATGCGTTTCGATCTCACGCCGATCGCCCTCAATCCGGCCTGGCAGGAAACGCTGGGCTGGTCGCGGGAGGAATTCCTCCAGGCGCCGCTGTGGCACCTGTTGCATCCGGACGATCTGGCCAGCACCCGCGCCGAAGCGCAGCGCATCGCCGACGGCTACGTCTCGACACGCTTCGTCAACCGCCTGCGCCACGCCGATGGCGGCTACCGCTGGATGTCCTGGACGGTGGTGCCCGAGCAGGGCCTGATGTACGCCGCGGTACGCGACATCACCAGCGAACGAGAAGCGCTGGAGGAGCTGGCCAGCAGCAACCGCCAGTTGCTCGAACAGATCGCCGAGCGCGAACGCGTCGAGGCGACCCTGCAGCAGATGCAGCGCCTGGAGGCGGTCGGCCAACTGACCGCGGGCGTCGCCCACGACTTCAACAACCTGCTGACGGTGATTCTCGCCAGCAGTACGTTCCTGGCCCGCGACCTGCCGGCCACCGCCGATTTCGACAAGTCGCGCCAGCGCCTGCAGAACATCCGCGAGGCGGGCGAGCGAGGCGCCAAGCTCACCGGCCAGTTGCTCGCCTTCTCGCGGCGCCAGCGGCTGACTCCGGAGCCGGTCAACCTCAACGACACCGTGCGCGGCATGCTCGAACTGTTGAAGAGCACGCTCGGCGGCAGCGTGCTGATCGAGACCGCGCTGGCCGACGACCTGCGCCTGGCGCTGGTCGATCCGACGCAGATCGAGCTGATCATCCTCAACCTGGCGATCAACGCGCGCGACGCCATGGCGGTTGGCGGCACCTTGGGCCTGAGCACCCGCCGCGAACGGGTCGACACGCCACCACTGGGCGCGGAAGACCCGGAGCCGGGCGATTACGTGGTGCTGTCGGTGAGCGATTCGGGCACAGGCATGAGCGACGAGGTGCTGGCCAAGGCCTTCGAACCGTTCTTCACCACCAAGGACGTCGGCAAGGGCTCCGGTCTGGGCCTGGCGCAGGTGTTCGGCTTCGCCAAGCAGTCCGGCGGCGGCGCGCGGATCGACACGCGCCTGGGCGTCGGCACCACGGTGAGCGTCTACCTGCCGTGCGTGGTCGACGCAGTGGCCGACCTGGAACCCGCGCTGGCGGAAAGCGTGCAGGGTGAACTGGCGGGCAAGTCATGCAACGTACTGCTGGTGGACGACGACCCCAACGTGCGCGCGGTGACCGCTATGCTTCTCGACGATCTCGGCTACCAGGTGATCGAGGCCGACAGCGGGCCGCAGGCGCTGGAGTTGCTCGACGACGACATCGACATCCTGCTCGCCGACTTCGCCATGCCCGGAATGAACGGCGCGGACGTGGCACGCGCGGTGCGCCAGCGCTATCCGCGCATGCCGGTGGTGTTCATCACCG
>DIEE01000044.1 GCA_002418465.1 Pseudomonas sp. UBA5782
AGGCGGTACGCACGGATCCTGACAACATCCAGGTTCCCAGCGAGTGGGGTCAGGGCCGCGCCGGTTTCGGCGGGGTGGCGGCGGCGCTGGTGTACCAGGCGATGCGGGCGAAGGTGCCGGAGGGCCGGCCGTTGCGCTCGCTGGCGGTGACCTTCGTCGGCCCGCTGGCCTGCGAGAAGCCGGTGCGCTTCGAGGC
This sequence comes from Pseudomonas sp. UBA5782, assembly GCA_002418465.1. Classification (GTDB taxonomy): domain Bacteria; phylum Pseudomonadota; class Gammaproteobacteria; order Pseudomonadales; family Pseudomonadaceae; genus Pseudomonas_O. The sequence goes on from DIEE01000044.1 coordinate 197, forward strand.
AGAGGTGCTGCGCGAGGGCAAGGCGGTCAGCCAGGTGCTCGGCCGCGCCGTGCAGGACGGTCAGGTGGTCACCCTGGTGCAGGGCAGCTTCGGTGCTTCCCGCGAATCCGCGGTGACTGTCCAGGCGCTGCCGGCGCCGGCGATGAAGCCGGTGGAGGAGTGCCAGGAGTTGCCTTACGTGAAGGGCATCACTCCTGAATTCACCCGTCACCTGGCGATGCGCTGGGGCCTCGGCGGCTTGCCGTTCAGCAACAACACCTCGCGGGAAATGGGGGGCTGGGTGCGTTTGCGCGGCGAGGTCGAGGAGCTGCCGGTGAACGAGGCGCATCTGCTGGCGCTGGTCGATGCCTGGCCGCCGGCGCCGCTTTCCCACCTGCGCGGCCCGGCGCCGGGGAGCACGCTGACCTGGACCATCGAGCTCGTCCAGCCCGTACCTAAGCTGACCACCCACCAGTGGTGCCTGTACCGGGCGGAAATCGAACATGCCCGCGATGGCTACGGGCATGTCGCCGCCGCGCTGTGGACGCCTTCCGGCGAACTGGTCGCGCTGAGCCGCCAGACCGTCACCGTCTTCGGCTGATCAGCCTCGACGACGCCTCCAGGCACGCCACCAGGCGCCGCTCAGGATGAACCGCGGGAAGGTGACGAACTGCTCCAGCAGCAGCTCCTGCAGGCATTCCTGATCGGTGGCGGCTTCCTGTTCTTCGAGTTTGTGTCCCTGCCGCTGCAGTGTCAGCGCGGCGACCAGACCGATCGCGCCCAGTACCACCGGCAGCAGGCTCGAGCCCAGTAGCCCGCCGAGCACCAGCAGGCTGGCGACGATGAACAGCGGCACGGCAATCAGGTGCAGTAGCAGGTTGGTCGGGTGGCGGTGAGTGGCAGCGTAGTCCGCTGTCGCGCGGGAGGGGTGTTGCAGGCGCAGGCCCATGTTCGGCATTCCTCGTGGAGATGGCGAAAGTCTAAGGCGGGGATGGCAGGGGCGGCGAATGAGGACTGCCTATGGGGGCCATAGGCAATCCTGCGGGGAAGGTCAGAGCTTGAGCTGGCGAATCGCGCGGCTCAGCTCGCCGGCCAGCGAGGCGATCTCGCTGCTGGTGGCGGCGGACGACACGGTCTGCTGCACGGTCTGCTCGGTGACGTCGCGGATACCGACCACCGAGCGGGTCATTTCCTCGGCGACCTGGCTCTGCTGCTCGGCGGCGACGGCGATCTGCGTGTTGCTGTCACGCATCTGCGCAACGGCCTGGGTGATGGCCTCAAGCGCTTCGCCGGCCTCGTTGGCCAGCTTCACGCAGTCGTCGGCCTTGAGCGAGCTTTCCTGCATGAATTCCACGGCGTCGCGGGTGCCCGATTGCAGCGCGGTGATCATGTTGGTGATCTCGTCGGTGGAGTCCTGCACGCGCTTGGCCAGGTTGCGCACCTCGTCGGCGACCACGGCGAAGCCGCGGCCCATCTCGCCGGCGCGTGCGGCTTCGATGGCGGCGTTGAGGGCGAGCAGGTTGGTCTGTTCGGCGATGCCGTGAATCACGCTGACCACGCTGCTGATCTTCTGACTGTCGGCGGCCAGCTGCTGGATCATGTCGGCGGTCTGCTGGACGCCGGTGGACAGCCCGGAAATCGACTGCTTTACCCGGCCGACGACGTTCTGCCCGGCACCGGCCAGCTGGTCGGCGGAGCGCGACTGGTCGCGCGTGTCGGCGGTGTGCTGGGCGATGTGATGGACGGTGGCGGACATCTCGTTGATCGCAGTGGCGGCCTGGTCGGTCTCGCTCTGCTGACCGAGCATGCCCTGGCGCACTTCGCTCATGCTGGTGGCCAGGCTGCCGGCGCCTTCATCGAGGCGCGAGGCGGCCTGGGCGACGGTGCTGACCACGCGCTGATAGCCGGCCTGCATGGCGTTGAAGGCGCTGGCCATGCGGCCGACCTCGTCCTTGCCTTCGAGCGGTACGCGGGCGGAGAGGTCGCCGCTGCTTTCGACGTGGAGCATCACGTCCTTGAGCATGTTCAGGTGGCTGAGCAGGAAGCGGATGAGCAGTTGCGACGCCGCCAGCAACAGCAGCATCAGCACCGCCACGGCCACCGCGTATGCCGGTGCGCGGTCGAGGAAGACATCCAGCAGGCTCGGCGCGCGCGCCAGCAGCGCGACGCGGGCGCCGTTCAGGTCGAGCACCTGGGCGCCGATCAGCGGTTCGCTGCCGAACAGCGCGTCATGCGGCAGCTCGACCCAGCCGGTTGCGCGGGTCAGTTCGATACCGAGGTTGTTCTCCAGTCGCGGCGGGGTGTCCTTGCTGAAACTCAGCAGACCGGGAAGGCTGGGCAGCGCTTGTTGTGCCGGCCAGCTGGCGATGATCTGTGCCTGTTCCTGCGCATGCCGTTGCGCATCGGCGCTGCGGCCACCCTGTTCCAGATGCATGGCGTAGAGCACGACCAGCAACGTGGTCAGGAAAGACACCGCATTGAGCGCCCAGAATTTGTACTTCAGAGAAAGGTCGCGAATCCAGACACCCATAGCGTTCTTCTTCTATCAAACGGATCGGTTTGCCAATGCCACTACTGTGCCATCGAGATTTCATTAGCGTGCTGATGATGGTCAAGTGTCGCACCATGTTAACGGCGCCGCGGCGCAAGGCTTGAGGATAGGTGACAGATTTATCTCACTGGTTGCGGCAGCCCGAAAAACGCGCGGGCGCAGGCGCTGCTGTGCTGGCTCAGCGCGGTGACGGATTCCTCGCGGTGGCGTGCCACCTCGGCGAGCACTTCGCCAAGATAGCTCGGCTCGTTGCGGTTGCTCTTCGGTTTCGGTCGCAGGCTGCGTGGCAGCAGGTACGGCGCGTCGCTTTCCAGCATCAGCCGGCCGCGCGGAATCTCGCGCACCAGCGGTTGCAGATGCAGGCCACGGCGCTCGTCGCAAATCCAGCCGGTGATGCCGATGTGCAGGTCGAGATCCAGATAGCCGAACAGCGCGCGTTTTTCGCCGGTGAAGCAGTGCACCACGGCGGCAGGCAGGCGGTCGCGATAGTCGCGGAGGATTTCCAGCAGGCGCTGGCTGGCGTCGCGCTCGTGGAGGAATACCGGCATGTTCAGTTCCACCGCCAGGGCGAGCTGTTCTTCCAGCGCCTTCTCCTGCTGCGGGCGCGGTGAGAAATCGCGGTTGAAATCCAGCCCGCATTCGCCGACGGCGCGCACACGCGGATCGATAAGCAGAGCGCGCAACTGCTGGGCGCTATCGGCGGCCCACTGGCTGGCGTCATGCGGATGCACGCCGGCGGTGGAGAACAATCGCTGCGCTTCGTCGTCCAGCGTTTCGCAGAGCAGCAGGGCCTTTTCGCTCTCTTCGATGCTGGTGCCGGTCAGCACCAGTTGGCTGACGCCGGCAGCGTAGGCGCGTTGCAGCACCGCCTCGGCGTCGCTGGCGAAGCTGGGGTGGGTCAGATTGATACCGATGTCGATCAGCTCGATGGCGTTTGTCTCAGGATCTTTACTCATTGGTTATCTTCAATTAAATCAATGTAATAAGAATGCTATTTGATGTGACTTGTCGGGTCAGGCTGGCGCCGTCGCGCAGCCTGTGACACTCTCGGCGATCGATTCGGCAGCCGGTGTTGCCGACAGTCTCTCATTCCTGGACGGCTGGAGCGCTTGCGTGCAGGCGCTCGGCCGGGAGATCCGATGACGCGAGCGCTGCTCCTGCTCCTCAGCCTGCTGGCCCTTGCGCCGCTGCCCGCAGCGGCGCGCCTGGCTGGCCAGGCGGAGAACTGGCAGCAGCCGAGCGACGTGCGCGACCTCGCCGACATTCGCCGCAGCGGTGTGCTGCGGGTGTTGGTGAATCAGAGCCGGAACACCTCCGGCGAGGTCGCCGGGCAGTCCATAGGCGTCGAATACAATCGCCTGCGCGCCTTCGAGCAATACCTCAATCGTAACGCCCGTGACGGCAAGACGCTCAGCCTTAAGCTGATTCCGCGCGCCAAGGACCAACTGCTCGGCGCCCTGCAGCGCGGCGAGGGCGATCTGGTAGTGCCGGGCGAACTGATCGGTCTGCGCAACGAACGCGGCATCAGCGCCAGCGCGGCGGTGATCGACAAGGTGCCGCTGGTGCTGGTCGCGCGGCAGGGCAACCGGCGCTATCAGCGCATCGATCAACTGGCCGGGCGCACCGTGGTATTGCCGGCTGGCAGCGCTGCCGGCGAGGCACTGGGCAAGCTCAATCAGGAACTGGCGAAGCGCAGGCAGAAGCCGATCCTGATCGAGTGGGTCGACCCGTCGCTGGCAGTCGAGGACGTGCTGGAAATGGTCCAGGCCGGCATCTATCCGCTCACCGTGGTCGAGCAGCCGATCGCCGAGCGCTGGGCCAAGGTGCTGCCGAAACTGCGTGTAGACCGTAACCTGGTGTTCGGCGACGTGGGCCAGGTCAGCTGGTTCGCCAGCCACGAGGCGCCGATGCTGCGCGCCAGCATCGATCGTTTCCTGCAGGACTATCGCGCGCCGTCGAACGCCGATGCCGCCTTCCAGCGCGTCTACCGGCGTCTCTATCAGGTGCACGATCCGCTGGCGCGCAGCGAGCGTCAGCGTCTGGAAAAGGTCCGCCCTGTGCTGCAGCGCTACGCCGACCAGCATGAGTTCGACTGGCTCAACCTCGCCGCACTGGCGTTCAAGGAGTCGACGCTGAACCCGGCGGCGCGTGGCGCCAGTGGGGCGGTTGGGCTGATGCAGATTACCCCGGAGGCAGCGCGTACCGTGGGTGTCGGTAATATCCAGGCGCTGGACAACAACGTGCAGGCTGGCGCGAAGTACCTGGCGATGCTGCGCCGCCAGTACTTCAACAGTGCTCGACTCGACGAACGCGAGCGCATGGCCTTCGTGCTCGCCGCCTACAACCTTGGCCCGCAACGGGTCCAGGGACTGCGTGCGGAAGCCAAGCGCCGCGGGCTCAACCCCAACCAGTGGTTCTTCCAGGTGGAGCGGGTGGCGGCCGAGCAGATGGGCATGGGCGTGGTCAGCTACGTCAACGCGGTGAACAAGTACTTCCTCGCCTACCAGCGTGAGCGCGAACAGCTGGAACCGCAGCGCACCGCCAGCACCAACTGATTCGCGACTCAGCGATTGCCGCCGCTGCGCGCCCAGGCGAGTTGCTCGGCGTCTTCCAGCCAGGGTATTTCCTCGGCGGCGAAGGAGGCCTCGGCCAGCCGGCGAATCGCCACCGCACGTGCGCCCGGATCGAGTTGCTCGTTCAGTTCGATCCGTGCCCTGGCCTTGCGGAATGCCTGCAGGCGGTGCTCCCAGCGCTGGGTGCGTTCCAGCTCGGCGCGATGTTCCGCATGGGTCAACGCCCGCCCGGACTGCTGCAGCGGCGTGGAGTGCAGCGCGGCGGCCATGCACACCACGATCAGTGGCAGCAGCGGCAACAGGCGCCGGTTGGCGGTTGGCGAGGCGCTGGTTTTCGCATCCGTTCGATAGTCATGCTGCTCCGGCGAAGCGACGGACAGGTGCTTCTTCATGGCTGGCGACCGGTTCAACGGCGCGTCCCCGTGGCGCGCCCACTGTCAAGACCTCGCAGGATGCGTGCCACCTCGCGTGTTTTTCACGGCGACGCCTCTATGGCGCGGCTGGCGACGGCATGGGCGAATGCTGGCCGGACGGTCGATTTCGCCGTGCACTGTTACGAGCTGGAACGTACGGCGCCACGCGCGTTGCGGCGTTACCGTGGTGGAAGCGGTGGTCGATGCGGTGGTGGCCGGCAGGTCGCCTGGCGGTTGACAGTGGCGTGCACGCTTCTCTAGCATTTCACCCCTGCGCCGATTTAGTCAGCTACTTGCGGGGCGCCAGGGGTCGAGAGACTTCGAAATACCGCTAAAGCGCTGGTTCGGTGATGCCTCTCGCCGCTGCCCAGCGGACCTCGAGGCAGAGATATGAAGACGTGACTCCTTCCCCCTCCCATGTGCGCCTGGCCCCGATCACTTCGCGGCTGTTACCGCGCAACCCGAAAATCCTTCTCGCCGGCGACAACCAACCGCGACTGCTGCGTTATCTCGACGGCTGGCCGAAAGATCGCAACAAACCGTGCAATTTCCTCATCCAGTTCGTCATGGCCGACGAGTCCCTGGCCGGACTGGCCAGCGACAGCTTCGATTTCGCCGTTCTGCCGGCGCCTTCGGCCGAGAACCTGGAAGCCGCGATACGCGAGCTGACCCGTGTGGCGCGGCAGGGGCTGATCACCCGTCGCTGATCCTCGGAGTCTGTTCAACGCAGCGCAGCAGGCGTTGGACGGGTCTTCAGGGATAGTCGATGGCGACCACGTACCAGGTCTTTTCGCCGGTCGGTGTGTGCACCCGGACTTCGGCGTCCAGCGCCTTGCCGACCAGCGCGCGGGCCAGCGGCGAGTCGATGCTGATCAGGTTCTGCTTCAGGTCCAGCTCGTCCGGGCCGACGATCCGGTAGCGTGATTCCGCGCCGTCGTCGTCCTCCAGCGTTACCCAGGCGCCGAAGTAGACCTTGCTGGCATCCGCCGGGCGCGCATCGACCACCTTGAGGCTTTCCAGGCGCTTGGTCAGGAAGCGCACGCGGCTGTCGATCTCGCGCAGCATCTTCTTGCCATAGGTGTACTCGGCGTTTTCCGAGCGATCGCCCTGGGCTGCCGCCTCGCTCACCGACTGGGTGACCTGCGGCCGGCGCACGTGCCACAGCTCGTGCAGTTCGGCGCGCAATCGCGCCTCGCCCTCGGGGGTGATCAGCGGGGTTCCGGCGGTGCGCGGTGGGCGATAGCGACTCATGGGATTCGCAGCGAGGGCAGAGGCGCGGAGTTTAGCAAGCTCAACCCTCGCGCAGCACGGTCAGCGGACTGGCATTCAGTGCGCGGCGCGTGCCGATCACGCCGGCGCCACCAACCAGCAGCGCACCGATCACCGGCAACAGCAGCAGCCACGGATGCGGATGCCACTGCAGGTCGAAGACCAGCCGGTAGAGCAGTGCGCTGACCAGCTCGCAGCCGAGCGCGGCGAGCACGC
>DIEE01000042.1 GCA_002418465.1 Pseudomonas sp. UBA5782
TGTTGCGCGAGATGCCGAGCAGGGCGGCGAGGTCGCGGCTCGCCGGCAGCCGCGTGCCGCCGCGCAGGCGGCCGTCCAGCATGCGCTCGCGCAAGGCCTGGTAGAGCTGGCGGGCGAGGCCCTTGCCGGGTTCGAGGCGAATGCCGGAAAGGTCGAAGGGGAGCGGGACGGCTGGCATGGATTGGCCCTTTCTAATTCGTCATAAATGGATCTTTGGAAAGGCCAATATCCTGCATAGGATGGCTGCATCAAGCCAGGAGAATCTCCATGTACGTGCCCGCCGCCTTCCGCCAGGACGATCTCGCCGAACTGCACAGGCTGATCGTCGACAGCCGCCTGGCCACCCTGGTCAGCTACGCCGCGGACGGCCTGCAGGCCAGTCACCTGCCGTTGCTGCTGGTGCCGGAGGAGGGCGCGTTCGGCACGCTCTACGGGCACGTCGCCAAGGCCAATCCGCAGTGGCGCGCGCTCGCCGAAGGTGGTTCGGCGCTGGCGGTGTTCAGCGGGCCGGACGCCTACGTCAGTCCGTCCTGGTACTCGGCGAAGGCTGAGCACGGCAAGGTGGTGCCGACCTGGAACTACATCGCCGTGCATGCGCATGGCCGCGCGGAGGTGTTCGACGAACCGGCGCGCCTGCTCGATCTGCTTGGCCGCCTCAGCGACCGTCACGAAGCCGGGCGCGCGCAGCCCTGGGCGCTGGGCGATGCGCCGCGCGACTATATCGACGCCATGCTGCGCGCCATCGTCGGCTTCGCCTTGCCCATCGAACGGCTGGAAGGCAAATGGAAGCTTGGCCAGAACCGCAGTGCTGCCGACCGTCAGGGCGTGCGCGAAGGGCTGGCTGCCAGCGTTGACGCGCGCGACCGCGAGCTGGCCCGGCGCATGATTCCCTAACCCCGAAACCCACGCAGAAGGAACCCGCATGTCCACCTTCGAAATCCGCGCCGTCACGGCGGCCGACCATGACGCCTGGCTGCCGCTCTGGCAGGGCTACCTGAGGTTCTACAAGAGCGAGCTGGCGCCCGGCACCACGGACGTCACCTGGCAGCGTTTCCTCGATCCCGCCGAGCCGATGCACGCCGCGCTGGCCTGGCAGGACGGTCGCGCCGTCGCGCTGGTTCACTGGATATTCCACCGCTCCTGTTGGACGGTAGGCGACTACTGCTACCTGCAGGACCTGTTCGTCGCAGGCGATGTGCGCGGCGGCGGCATCGGCCGGCGGATGATCGAGCACGTCTATGCCGAGGCCCGCGCCGCCGGAGCCTCGCGCGTTCACTGGCTGACCCATGAAACCAACACCGACGCCATGCAGCTCTACGAGCGCATCGGCGACCGCTCGGGCTTCGTCCAATACCGCAAGCTGTTCTGATCAGGAATCCGCAGATGACCGCTGAAATCCAACTCGACTGGCAACCCGTCGCCGTACCTTCGCGTACCCCTCTCGATGGCCGCTACGTGCGCCTCGAACCGCTGGATGCCGCGCGCCATGGCGACGACCTGTGGCTGGCACTGCAAGGGCCGGATGCCGACCCGCTGCTGTGGGATTACCTGCCGTACGGGCCGTTCGCCGAGCGTGCGCCCTTCGATGCCTGGCTGGCGGGCAACCAGGCCAGCGCCGATCCGCTGTTCTTCGTCGTCATCGAGCGCGCCAGCGGGCGCGCGGTCGGCCTGCTCAGCTACCTGCGCCTGGCGCCGAAGGACGGTTGCATCGAGATCGGCCACATCGCCTTCAGCCGCGTCATGCAGCGTACGCCGGGTTCGACCGAGGCGGTCTACCTGCTGGCGCAGCGGGTGATGGGCGAACTGGGTTATCGCCGCTTGGAGTGGAAGTGCAACGCGCTCAACGCCCGCTCGATGCGCGCCGCGCAGCGCCTGGGCTTCGTCCACGAGGGCACCTTCCGTCAGCACATGGTGGTCAAGGGGCGCAATCGCGACAGCGCCTGGTTCTCCATCCTCGACAGCGAATGGCCGCGCTGCCAGGCGGCGTTCGCGCGCTGGCTGAGCGAGGACAACTTCGATGCCGAAGGCCGCCAGAAGCAGGGGCTGGAAGCGCTGCGCGGGTGAGGGCGGAGCGGCGGTTCAGGCCGCCGGCTCGTTGCTGAGTTTGAGTGTCACCTTGTTCTGATTGATGCACTGCAACAGCTTGCCGGTGGGCTGCTGGTCGGTGATCAGGCAGTCGACCTGGTGCCAGGAGGCGTAGCGGCCGGGGAAGGTGCTGTTGAACTTGGAATGGTCGGCGACGATCAGCGTCTTGCTCGAACGCTGCATCATCGTGCTGTACACCGCGCTGCAGTCGATCAGCGCATCGCTGGCGCCGTCGTCCGACAGGCCGCTGGCACCGAGGATCGCGTAGTCGGCGGAGAAACCATTTAGGAAGGCGATGGTGTGCGCACCGACCATCGCGCCCTCGGTGGGGTGGTATTCGCCGGGCAGCACGATGACGCGAATGGTCGGGTTGATCGAGAGCACCGTGGCCACGCCGAAGGAATGCGTGAGCACGGTGATGCCCTTCATCTCGGTGGCGATGCGCCGGGCCACGTGTACGGTGGTGGAGCCGGAGCCGAGCATGAGGATCTGCGCGTCCTCGATCAGCTGCACGGTGGCGCGGGCGATGCGCTCGCGCTCGTTGACGTAGAGGCGGTGGCGTTCGGTCAGCGAGGGCTCGCTGGCGATGGCGCGCACGGCGCCGCCGTAGGTGCGGTTCAGGTGACCGCCCTGGGTCAGCTCGTCGAGATCGCGGCGGATGGTCTCGGTGGAGACGTTGTGCAGGCGCGCCAGGTCGACGATGCGCAGGCTCGGCGCATTGTTGAGTTCCGCCATGATCTTGGCCTGGCGCGTGGTCTTCGCTCTGGACATGTACCCTCGAATCGCTGCGTTGGTGTCTTGGCCGCCTTGGCGTCAACTGGGCACCTAAAAACGTTGGCGAGGCAGTCAGTGCAAGGCAAAAACAGGCGCAACGCAGCAACGCGGAGTAACAGCCGAAGGCTGGCCCGCAGGGCGAGCGAAGCGAGTCAAAAGCGCAGTTTACGAGTAGTAAATGAGCATTTTGAGCCTGTTTTTAACGCAGCGATGACAACGTAGGTAGTTTTTAGAGGTGCCCAGCTGTGGGGTTCGCCACAAAACGGCCGGTAGATTCCGCATGGTAGAACATTCGCCCCGCGCTGGCACGCCCGGCGCTTTTCCCGACCTGCGTGGCATGGACGGCTCCCGTGCTGTGGATGATGTGGACGTCTCTCTCTGAAAATGTTGCAAGCGCAATATTTAACCTTGTTGCTGTGCGGTAAATGTTGTACTTCTAGCGCATCAGGGTTGTGGGGATTGTCATGTTGTACGAAAGCGAATTTCTTCAGCGGCTCGAAGCCGGGCTGCGCGGGGCGCTGCCGAACTGGGGTTTCCCGGAGGATGCGGCGGTACGCCTGCTGGCGATTTCGGAGAACGCCACCTACTTGGTTGAGGACCCTGCCACAAAACGCCGGCAGGTGGTTCGCGTGCAACGGCCCGATTACCACAGCATCGCCGAGATCGAATCCGAGCTGAGCTGGATTCTCGCCCTGCGCGAGTCCGGCCTGGTCAGCGCGCCGGCGCCGATTCCCACCGGCGACGGGCGCCTGCTGTGCTCCTTCGCCGATGGCGACACCGTGCGCCACGTCGCCGCCTTCGAGTGGATGCCGGGCAGCGAGCCGGACGCCGCCGGCGACCTCGCCGGGTGGTACCGCGTGCTCGGTCAGATCAACGCACGCCTGCATCAGCACAGCCGCAGCTGGGTCAAGCCGGAAGGCTTCGTGCGCAAGGTGTGGGACTTCGACACCATCATCGGTCCGCGTGCGCACTGGGGCGACTGGCGCCAGGCGCTGGGCCTGGATGCGCACGGCCGCGACGTGCTGGAGCGCACCCAGACGCTGTTGCGCGAGCAGACCGCCGCCTACGGCACCGATGCAGGGCGTTTCGGCCTGGTGCATTGCGACATGCGCCCGGCCAACCTGCTGGTGCACGGCGAGCGCCTGAGCGTGATCGATTTCGACGACTGCGGGCTGAGCTGGTTCGCCTACGACTTCGCCGCCTGCGTCAGCTTTCTCGAGGAAGACCCGCGGGTTCCGCAGTTCCTCGCCGCCTGGCTGGAGGGCTATCGCAGCGTCGCCGAGTTGCCGCAGGAGGACGAGGACGCCATCCCGATGCTGCTGATGCTGCGGCGCATGCAGCTCACCGCCTGGATCGCCAGCCACGCCGAAACGCCCACCGCGCAGTCGATGGGCGAGGACTACACCCGCGGCACCGTTGCCCTGGCCGAGCGCTACCTGAGCGCCCACATGGAGAAGGACCCGAGATGACCGAGTCGAAGCAAATCCTCCAGTTGAACCGCTTCGACATGGCCAGCGCCGACGGCCTCGACGCGCGCCTGGCCACGCTGGTCGAGCGGCGCCGCGCCTCGTTCGGCGCCTCCTCGGTACTCTTCTATCAGAAGCCGCTGGAGATCGTCCGCGCCGAGGGCGTGACCATGTTCGATGCGTCCGGCAAGGCCTACCTGGACGTCTACAACAACGTGCCCACCGTCGGTCACTGCCACCCGCAGGTGGTCGAGGCGATCAGTCGCCAGGCCGCGCTGCTGAGCACCAACAGCCGCTACCTCTACGAAAACCTGCACACCTACGCGGAAACCCTGCTGGCGACCTTTCCCGCCGCGCTGTCGAACCTGGTGCTGACCTGCACCGGCAGCGAGAGCAACGACATCGCCCTGCGCATGGCGCGGACCCATACCGGCGGCAGCGGCTTCGTGGTCACCGAAACGGCCTACCACGGCAACACCACGGCGGTGATGGAGATTTCACCCTCGTCGTACCGCAAGGGCAACCCGCTGCCGCCGCACATCCGCAGCATCCCGGCGCCGGACAGCTACCACCTGGAGCCGGGGCAGGCGGTCGGCGCGGTGTTCGCCGCGCACCTGCGCGCGGCCATCGCCGACCTGCAGAGCCACGGCATCACCTTCGCCGGGCTGGTGGTGGACACGGTGTTCTCCAGCGACGGCGTGTTCGCCGACCCCGCCGGCTTTCTCGGCGAGGCGCTGGCCGTGGTACACGAGGCGGGCGGGCTGTTCATCGCCGACGAGGTGCAGCCGGGCTTCGGCCGTACCGGCAAGGGCTACTGGTGCTTCGCCCGGCACGGCATCGAGCCGGATATCGTCACCCTCGGCAAGCCCATGGGCAACGGCTACCCCATGGCCGGCGTGGTCACCCGCCCGGAGCTGCTCGAGGCGTTCTGCGCGGAAACCGGCTACTTCAACACCTTCGGCGCCAGCCCGGTGGCCGCTGCCGCCGGCCTCGCGGTGTTGCAGGTGATCGAGGAGGAAGGCCTGATCGCCAACGCCGACAAGGTCGGCGCCCTGCTGCGCGACGGCCTGCGCGACCTTGGCCGCAGCGACGAGCGGATCGGTGACGTGCGTGGCGCCGGCCTGTTCATCGGCCTGGAATTCAGCCGGGCCGGACGCGAGCCGGACGCCAACCTGGCGGCCTACGTGATCAATGCGATGAAGGAGGAGGGCATCCTCATCGGCGCGGCCGGCGCCTACGGCAACGTCCTGAAGATCCGCCCGGCGCTGTGCTTCGGCGAAAGCAACGCGAGTTTCTTCGTCGAAACCCTGGGCAAGGTGTTGCGCGAGGTGTGAATGGGGCGAGCCACGAAGCGACGACATCCCCGGCATAGGGTGGGTTAGCGGCACTACGGAGCCGAGACTTCACGCTGAATCATCACCGCATAACCCGCCGGGTGGAGTCGAGTGGCCCGCTCAGCGCGTGGGTTGCGGCCCGCGGCATTTCCTCCGGCGCGTCACCGATATGCGCCTCCACCCACCCTACGGCCCTGCAAAGGCGGGGAGTTGCTCCTGTAGGGGCGAACTTGTTCGCCATAGGGTTTCAGCCAGGCACATAGGGTGGGTTCGCAACGCACCGGAGCGAAGGCTCCCCGAATCATCCGACGCATCCACCAATGGGCGTATTCACCCGCGACGCTGTTCGACGGCGATAGCCGGGTGGCGGGGCGCCCTATGGCGAACAAGTTCGCCCCTACAAAGGCGGAAGCCGCGCCGGGGCCGTTCCTGTAGGGGCGAAGTTGTTCACCTGCGGGCCTCAACCCAGGGCGGCGCTGGATTCGGGGAGCACCTGGCCGCCGTCGATCACCAGGGTCTGGCCGGTGATGAAGCCGGCCTCGCGGCTGGAGAAGAACAGCACCGCGTTGGCGATGTCGTCCACCGAGCCGAGGCGGCGCAGGGGGATCGAGGCGGCCATTTCCGCCTGGTAGTCGGCGCCCATGCCGTCCAGGCCTTCGGTGAGGATGTTGCCCGGCATCACCGCGTTGATGGTGATCCCCGCGCCTGCCAGTTCGATGGCGGCGGTGCGCATGAAGCCCAGTTGCCCGGCCTTGCTCGCGGCGTAGTGCGACCAGCCCGGATAGCCGGTGATCGGCCCGGTGATGGAGGAGGTGAGGATGCGGCCGAAGCCGTTCTTCTTCATCACCGGCAGGACCGCCCGGGTGCTGAGGAAGCTGCTGCGCAGGTTGGTGTTGATCACGTGGTCGAAGTCGGCGGGGGTCATCTCTTCGATGCGTGCCGAGGGGAAGATCCCGGCGTTGGCGGCGAGCACGTCCACCGAGCCGTAGCGTTCCACGGCGGCGTCGACCATTGCCTGGCAGGCCGATTCCTCGCTGACGTCGGCGGCGAAGGCCGAGGCGTTGGCGCCGATGCCCTCGGCCACCGCCTGCGCATCGGCGAGCGAGCGCGACACCACCAGCACGTTCAGCCCGGCCTTGCCGAAGCGTTTGGCGATGCCCAGGCCGATGCCGCGGCTGGCGCCTGTGACGATCACTGTTTTGTTTTGTAGTGACTCAAACATTTACTGGTCCTCTCTGGATAATGCCGGAGTCCTCGCAAAATACAGACCATTCATCAAATTCAAATAAATCAATAAGTTAAATAAATTAGTCGCGGGTTGATCAAATTTCGTGCTGCTTTTCAGTGCGTTAAAGTCCACATCTGGTGCGAAAAAAAATGTTGAACCTGCCTCATGCGTAGGTTCTACTCGACAGGTCGCTTAATCACGCCCCCGTCCGGGTAGGAGAGAAGATGAACGATCTGTCGAGAAGGAAGTTGCTGAAGATGATGGGGGCTGGCGCCGGTGCGATGGCGCTGGGTGGCGGCACGCTGCTGGGCAGCTCGTCGGCGTTTGCCGCGGCGCGCAGCAAGGAACTGAACATCCTCTGCTGGGAGGGCTACAACTCGGCGCAGGTGCTCGACCCGTTCCGCTCGATGACCGGCGCGACGGTGAAGGCCGAGAGCCTGACCAACGACCCGACCATGATCAACCGCCTGCGCGGCGGCGAGACCAACGTCTGGGACCTGATCAACGTCAACAACCCGTGGGCGCGCAAGGTGATGGCCCCCGCCGGGCTGATCAAGACGCTGCCGCGTGCCGAGTTCGAGCCCTACTTCGACGCCATGCTGCCGGAGTTCAAGGCCCCCTATAAGTGGGCCATGAGCGAGGACGGCAAGGACCTGCTGGGCATGGCGCAGCGCTTCGGGCCGTTCAACTACGTGGTGAACACCAAGAAGATCAGCCGCGCCAGCGCCGAGGACACCGGCTGGGACCTGTTCAACGACAAGGCCCTGGCCGGCAAGTACGGCATCCAGGAGTCGGACGACTGGAACGTCTTCGACATCTTCCTGATCGCCGGGATCAACCCCTTCGTCAAGCACACCCCGGCGGAGATGGAGCTGTTCCAGCAGACCGCGGTGAAGGTCTTCAAGGGCGCGAAGATGGTCAGCGACGTCGCCAGCCTGAACCAGGCGATGATCTCCGGCGAGATCGACCTGTACCTCACCGGCGGCACCTACACCGCCTCGCCGGCGCGCGCCGACGGCTACCCGGAAATTCGCGGCATCACGCCGTTGCGTGGGCCGATCGACGGCAAGGGCGGGGTGTCCTGGATCGAGATCACCTCGGTGGTGAACAACCCCAACGTCTCGCCGCTGGCCACCGAATTCCTCAAGTACGTGCAGAAGCCGGATGTGGCTCACACGGTGGCGTTCGCCGAAGGCACCTTCAACCCGGTCAGCCAGATGGGCAATCCGGAGTGCTTCAAGCTGTTCACCAAGGAAGAGCTGGACATCATCCAGTGGGACAGCCTGGCCGAGGAAATGGGCCGCTGCGTCGAGTACGACATCGTGCCCGAGTACGCCGAGGCGCTGGACATGATCACCGCCGCCAAGCGCATGCGCTGAGCGGCCGTCACCTTGTGAAACGGGCGCGGCCGAGGCCGGCGCCCGGCCACTCGAACGTATTTCTCCTCACACGCGCAGGTTTTCGCGCGCGTGAGGGTTTCTGTACGTCCCGCACACCGAACAAGGCACGACTATGAGCAGCGCATTGAATGATGTCGCCAAGGCACCGCTACCGATTCTGCAACTGGTGGATGTCTACAAGCGTTTCAACGAGTTCACCGCGGTCAGCGGCATTTCGCTGAACATCCTCGACGGCGAGTTCCTCACCGTGGTCGGTCCGTCCGGCTCCGGCAAGACCACGCTGCTGCGTATGCTCGCCGGCATGGAAGCGCCCAGCGACGGCAACATCACCCTGCGCGGCGAGCTGATCAACAACGTCCCGGCGAAGCAGCGGCCGACCTGCCTGGTGTTCCAGTCGCTGGCGCTGTTCCCGCACAAGACCGTTGGCGAGAACATCGAATTCCCGCTCAAGGTCAAAGGCATCCCGCCGGCGCAGCGCAAGGTGCGAGCGCTGGAGCTGCTGCGCATGCTGCGCCTGCCGGAGAGCTACTACGGCAAGAACGTGATGAAGTGTTCCGGCGGCGAGAAGCAGCGCGTGGCGCTGGCCCGCGCCTTCGCCTACGACCCCGACGTGTTGCTGTTCGACGAGCCGCTGTCGGCGCTCGACTACAAGCTGAAGAAAGTGCTGGAAAAGGAACTGAAGGACCTGCACCGCGAGAGCGGCAAGACCTTCGTCTACATCACCCATTCGCTGGAGGAGGCGATGGTGATGTCCGACCGCATCGCGGTGATGAGCGCCGGCAAAATCGTCCAGATCGGCACGCCGGAGAGCATCTACGCGCGGCCGGAGAACGAATTCGTCGCCGAGTTCTTCGGCGAGGTGAACAAGTTCCCGGTGACGCGCGACACCGAGCGCGGCTGGTGCAGCGCCGACACCGGCAGCGCCGTCGCGCTGACCCTGCCCGAATCGCTGCAGGATGCGGGGGCGGCCACGGTGATCGTGCGCCCGGAATACATGCGCTTCGCCAGCGCGCCCGGCGAGTTCGACAACGTGATCAGCGGCAGCGTGTTCAACGAGTATTCGCTGGGCTCGCGCATCCAGTATCAGGTGCGTTGCGGCGACAAGAGCGTGCTGATCGAGATTCCGCGCACCCTGGCCCGCGACGCGACCCTCGACCAGCAGGTGCTGATCGGCTGGAACGCCGCCGATGCCTTCGTGGCGGAGGCCTGAGATGCACGATTCCGACGCCCCACCCGTGGTCTCCACCGGCCTGCGCTACGCCAGCCCGGTGTTGATCTTCCTGCTGCTGGGTTTCCTCGCGCCGCTGGTCACGGTGGTTGCCTACGCCTTCGCCTCGCCGAAGAGCTTCGACGTGTTCACCTCGTTCACCCTGGCCAACTTCGCCACGGTGCTGGATTCCTCCAACACGGTATGGACCTCGTTCGTCTGGTCGCTGGCGCTGGCCGCGGTCTGCACGCTGATCCTCGCCGTCATCGCCTATCCCATCGCCTACGGGCTGAACTACGCGTTCGGGCGCTTCTCCTCTCTGGTCAGCGTGCTCTTCGTGTTCCCGCTGTTCATCTCGGAAAACGTCCGCCTCTATGGCTGGGTGCAGTTCTTCATCAAGAACGGCGTGGTCGACGGGCTGCTCAACGCCCTTGGCTGGGGGCCGGCGCCCGAGGTGCTGTACACGCCGGGGATCACGCTGTTCGGCATGGTCTACGTGTACCTGCCGTTCATGCTGTTCCCGATGACCCTGGGCCTGTCGATGGTGCCGCGCGACCTGATCGACGCGGCCGCCGACCTCGGTGCCGGGCGCTTCATGGTCTGGCGCGAGGTCGAACTGCCGCTGGCGATGCCCGGCATCCTGATCGGCATGCTGCTGACCTTCGTCCTCGCCGTCGGCGCGGTGGCCGAGGCGAAGATTCTCGGCGGGCAATCGGTGATCACCGTGGTGCACGACATCGAGATCGCCTTCACCTACGCCCAGGACTGGCCGCTCGGCGCTGCGCTGGCGGTGCTGCTGGTGTTGATCATCGGCGGGCTGACCCTGGCGGTGCTTTCCAGGCTGGACCTCGACCGCGTGCTGGGGAGACGCTGAGCATGAGAACCCAAGCGAAGATCCGTTCCGAATTCTTCATCCGCAGCTGGGCCGCCTTCGTGCTCATCGCGATCTACCTGCCGATCCTCTGCAGCGCGCTGGCCGGTTTGTCGAAGAGCCGCTACTTCCTGTTCCCGGTGCGGCAGTTCTCGCTGGACTGGTGGCAGCGCACGCTGGCCTCGCTGGAGGTGCAGACGCTGGTGCAGAACTCCATCACCATCGCCCTGCTGGTGACGCTGATCTCGGTGCTGCTGGCGTTCTTCGGTGCGCTGGCGTTCGCCCGCTACGACTGGAAGGGCCGCAAGCTGTACCAGAAGCTGCTGCTGTTGCCGATCTTCTTCCCGCAGGCGGTGCTCGGCCTGGCGCTGCTGTTGTGGATGAACGCTCTGGGCATCACGCCGAGCTGGCGTACCGCGGTGGTCGCGCACCTGGTGTGGATCGTGCCGGTGGTGACGCTGGTGATCGCGATCCAGGTCTACAGCTACGACGCGACGCTGGAGGAGGCCGCCATCGACCTGGGCGCCGGCCGCCTGTTCATCTTCAGGGAGATCACCCTGCCGCTGCTGTGGCCGGGCATCTGGTCCGGCGCGCTGTTCGCCTTCCTGCTGTCGTGGGGCAACTTCCCGCTGTCGCTGTACACCGCCGGCGCCGATTCCACGGTGCCCAAGTGGTTGTACTCGAAGATGGTCGCCGGCTACACGCCGATGGTTCCGGCGCTGGGTACCATGAGTACGCTGAGCGCGGCGAGCCTGCTGCTGCTCGGCGGCGCGTTGATCGCGGTGATCCGCCGGCGCCGGCAGAAGTAGCGAATGCCTGGCGCGCCCTCGCGGAATCGCGCGCCGGGGACATCGTCGAAAGCGATCGCGGGCGCAAAAAGCTAGAGCGGAGGCTCTGTTCTGGGCATCATGGGAGGCTCAGGGAGATTCCCGCCGCCTGACCCGGACAGTCGATGAGCCTTACCCCAACGCCCGGTAGCCTGACGCGCCTCGATGCCGCCGGCGCCCCGACCCTGCGCATCGCCGGCGACTGGGTGCTGGCGGACTACATGCGCCTGGAGCGCGAAGTGGCCTTCGTGCAGGGCGCCAATCCCACGCAGCATTTCGACCTCAGCGCTCTCGGCCGGCTGGATACCGCCGGCGCCGCGTTGCTGGTACGGCTGATCGGCGTGGAACGGGCGGCCACCCAGAGCTGCCTGCCGGCCAAGCAGCAGGCGCTGCTGACGCTGGTGGCGCGCTCGCAGGCGGACCAGACGCCGCTGTCGCCGGCCGAACCGCGCGCCGCCTACCTGGAACTGCTCGAGCGCATCGGCGAGTCGATGGTCGCGCACTGGTGCAACCTGGTGGAGATGCTCGGCTTCATCGGCCTGATCCTGCAGTCGCTGCTGGCCTACCTGCTGCGTCCGCAGCGCTGGCGGCTGACCTCGATGGCCGCGCATCTGGAGCAGACCGGGCTGAACGCGGTGCCTATCGTCGCGCTGCTGACCTTCATGGTCGGCGCGGTGGTGTCGTTTCTCGGTGCCACCGTGCTGCAGAGCTTCGGCGCCACGCTGTTCACGGTGAACCTGGTCGCCTACGCGTTCCTCCGCGAATTCGGCGTGCTGCTCGCCGCGATCCTCATCGCCGGGCGCACCGCCAGCGCCTTCACCGCGCAGATCGGCTCGATGCGCGCCAACGAGGAAATCGACGCGATCCGCACCCTCGGCCTCGACCCGGTCGAGTTGCTGNNTGCTGCCGCGCCTGCTGGCGCTGCTGGTGGCGCTGCCGATCCTGACCTTCGTCGGCATCCTCTGCGGCATTCTCGGCGGGCTGGCGGTGTGCGCCATCGCACTGGGCATCTCGCCCGGCATGTTCCTCAACATCGTTCACAGCGATATCGGCGTCAGCCATCTGCTGGTGGGCATGGCCAAGGCGCCGCTGTTCGCCTTCCTGATCGCGGTGATCGGCTGCCTGGAAGGCTTCAAGGTCAGCGGCAGCGCGCAATCGGTGGGCGAGCACACCACCATCAGCGTGGTGAAATCGATCTTCGTGGTGATCCTGCTGGATGCACTGGTGGCCCTGTTCTGCATGGAGATGGACTGGTGAGCGAGGCGATCATCGAAGTGCGCGGCCTGAGCAACCGCTTCGGCCGGCAGGTGGTACACGAGCACCTCGACCTGGACATCCGGCGCGGCGAGATTCTTGCCGTGGTCGGTGGCTCGGGCAGCGGCAAGTCGGTGCTGCTGCGCACCCTGGTCGGCCTCAACCAGCCGGTCGCCGGCAGTGTGCGGGTGTTCGGCGAGGACCTGCTGAGCCTGCCCGAGCAGCGTCGCTCGCAACTGGAGCGGCGCTTCGGCGTGCTCTTCCAGCAGGGCGCGCTGTTTTCCTCGCTGACGGTGATCGAGAACATCGCGCTGCCGCTGATCGAGCACGCCGGGCTC
>DIEE01000190.1 GCA_002418465.1 Pseudomonas sp. UBA5782
GCGGCTGCAGGCGCCGCTCCCAGCCCTCTACCGCGGCGCGCAGTTCGGCGTCGTGCGGCAGGCGGCGGTGGACCGCCAGGCGCTGTTCTGCGGGCAGCGTGCCGAGCACGTATTCGCCGGCGAGCTCGTCGATACCTGGGGCGTCCTGCGGGCTATCGCTCATCCCATGCACTCCCGCAAGGCGCTGAGGCTGCGTCTTATCCAGGCCTTCACGGTGCCCAGCGGCGTGCCGAGCTTGNNGGCGTTGTGCGTCGAGCTGGCCGAGGCAGCCCTGCAGGCGACCGGAGTCCAGCAGGCCATCGAAGGTGTTCGTTTCCTGTGGCGTGGCCTGTTCGGCCAGCACGGTGTCGAAGCGCGCTTCGTCCTGGGCGGCGACCTGCACTTCGCGCTGGCGCGAGCGCAGGAAGTTGAGGGCCAGATGGCGGGTCACGCTGAACATCCAGCCACGGGCGGAACCGCGCGCCGGGTCGAAGCGTGCCGCGCCGGTCCAGATTCTGATGAAGGCGTCATGCACGATGTCCTCGGCCAGACCGTTTTCGCGAACCAGTCGTCTGGCGACAGCAAGCAGCCGCGGGCCTTCCTGCTCGTACAGCCGTTGCAAGGCGTGGCGGTCGCCGCGGGCGCAGGCCAGCAGGTGGGCTTCATGGTCGAAGGCAAGGGGCTCGGGCAACGGGATCGCCAGTACGCAGGAATTGCCCCGGCCAACCGGCCGGGGCTTCAGCGCGCAGCTTAGATGATCGGCCGCGCGGAGAACGTCGGGACTCTGTTACCGGCTATTTTTCCGCCCAGAACAGGTAGTCCGCCTGGTACTTCACCACTTCGTTGTTGCCCTTCTCGGCGCTGGTGCAGGGCAGGTCCGGCGCCACGCCGCCCTTGAGCGCGACGCGCTGCACGTAGGTCACGCCGCTCATCGCGCCCTTGCCTTCGGCCGGGTTGGCCTTGACCAGCTGGTAGGGAAGATTGCCAGCGGAAGAGGGCGCCACGGCGAGCTGCGTGCCGGTGATCTTCGAGCCGTCGACGGCCTCCCAAGTGGCGGGCGGGCCGAAGTACATGCCGACCTTCCTGCCATCGCGGTCGTTGAGCACCGCCTTCGGGCCGACGAAGACCCATTCGGTCTTGCCCGCCGCACTGGCCGAGTCGCGGCACTGGTAGGTGATTTCGCCGACGCCCGTGGTTTCCATCACGACCTTGTGGCCGTCCGGCACCTTGACGCTGTCGGGGAGGTCCATCGCCGCGAAGGCGGCAGGCATGGCGAGCATCAGGCAGGAGGCGGCGAGGGAAGAACTGGCGCGGTTGAACATTCGTTTGGCGTTCATTCGTGTTGCTCCAGGTGGGGATCGGTTCAGCGATCGACGACCGCTGTCACCGGTACTACCCACCAGCAACCGAATCGGATGCACCTGCTGCGAAAAATAATTCGCACGGGCTTGCGCAGCGCCGCCGCCCCGCGGGAGACGTCAGCTGGTCGGGCCGAGGTCGGCGAGGTATTCCTTCTGCGCGGTGACCAGGTCGCGCTGTTCCAGCAACCAGAGCATCTGCGTCAGTAGTTCCTCGTCGTTCTCGCCGCGCTGCTTCCAGTCGTTGAACAGGCGCTGCACCGCGAGCAGGGTGTCTTCGGCCTGCAGTTCGAAGTCGTTGCCATGGGCCGAGGGTTGCCAGAGATCATAGAGTTCGCCGATCGCGTCGCGTGCCAGCAGGGGGCGGTTGCCTTGCCGCTCCTTCCACTGCGCAGCGATGTGCTGCAGCTGGCCGAGCGCCAGTACGGAGGGATGAGGGGTGGACATAGAGCCTCGATTCTTATGATGGATGGATAAAGGTTCGAGAGCGCCCGCCGGCTCTAATTCAGCCCCGTTAGTCGGACAGCCGCCGGCAGTCGTCGGAGGGCTGGTCAAGGATGTGTTACCGAACACAACATCGTCTTAAGTCGCGTTTCCTCTTGCGCGCCGCCTGCTACAATTTGCCCCATATCGCCGAGAAAGCAGAGCAGGCCTGGATGGTCGTCGTTGCCTCGTTATCCGGCTCGTTCGCGTAGCACATGGAGGACCTCGTGAATGAAATGCATGTCCCTGCCCCGAGCCTGCGAGCTCATCAACATCTATTTCCAGCCCTTGGCCTTCGAAGCGGCACTCGACGCTCCGCAAAGCCTGCATGCCTGCGTTTTCGATCCGCTCAGCGGCGAGCGCCTGCTCACCGTATTGGGAATCCATTGCAACGCCTCGCCGACGCTGCGTGACGTGAAGCGGATCATCCGCACCATCGAATCGGACCTGCAGATCGTCATGCCGGCCGCCCGTCACGGCGCTCTGCCCGCCGCGCTCTAGCCTTGTCCGGGGGCGTTTTGGCAACCCCCAAAGACGCTTTTCGCAGCCCTTTATGACGAAAAAAATGCGCGATGCGGCGTCATGGTCGCTTGACTTGTTCACAATCAGTCCGCACGCATTCGGGAATGCCTCGTAACCCCTTGTCAGTCTTCGACTTTTTCTGTATGGCTTTGCAAGCGATTGAAAATTAACGAGTTTTTATTGTGGCGAAAAAAACGCCAGTTTGAACGACAGCCCCGTCTGGCCTGCGCTCGGGATACTTTTCGGCATCTTGTCCACTGAGTTATCCACAGTTTTTGTGGATAGCTTGGCGCGCGTTTCTAGATCAACGCAGCGCTGCCAGCGCAAGTCTTTTCATCTCGGGCAAAAGGAGTAAAGTGCGCGCCCGCCTTGGCTACCGCTGTTGCCGATGAAGTCTCGCGTTTCCCTTCCCCAATCCCTGTCGTCGCGCTCCGGATTTCCGCTGCGTGTCGCTTCCTGGCTGCTGGATCGTCCGCAGCTTGGCCAGCGCGAAGGCATCAAGCGCCTGGCCGGCCACCTGCTCAAACAACCAGCGCGACAGGGTGTGACCGAGGCGCAGAGCCGGCTGGGCTTGTTGCTCTGTCGTGAGTGCGGTGGCCAGCGCGATCGGCGCATCGGCTTCGAGTTGCTGCGCCTCGCCGCACGCGCCGGCGATCCCGTCGCCCAACGCGAACTGGGCCGCCAGGAAGTGACCGCCGAGCGCTGAATTCGCGCCTGTATATGGGAAGGTTGCCGCTGGCTGCGCCCAATGGCGGCGCAGCGTGTTTCAGCGCAGCGTCAGATGGCGGCTGAGCAGGGCGCGCAGGGCGGCCGGCTTGACCGGTTTGGCCAGGTAATCCAGCCCCACGGCGTGGATGTCGGCGACCAGTTCCGGTCGCGCGTCGGCGCTGATCACCACGCCGGGAATCGGCTCGCCCAGGCGCGTGCGCAGCCAGGCGACCAGTTCGGTGCCGGTTTCGCCTTCGTCCAGGTGATAGTCCACCAGCGCCAGTTGCGGGCGCACGTCGTCCGCCAGCAGATGCTCGCATTCCTCCCGGTTGCGCGCGGTCCAGACCTGGCAACCCCAGCGCGACAGCAGGCTGTGCATGCCGACCAGGATGCTGTCTTCGTTGTCGATACACAGTACCTGGGTGCCGTTCAGCCCGTTGCCGTTGACGTCGAACTGCTTGGCGACCTGAACCGGCGCGGTTTTCGCCAGCGGCACGCTGACGCTGAACACGCTGCCCTTGCCGACCCATGAACGCACTTCCAGGCGATGGCCGAGCACGCGGCAGAGCCCGTCGGCGATCGCCAGGCCGAGGCCGAGGCCTTTTTCGGCGCGGGTCTGGTGGCTGTCGAGGCGCTTGAACTCCTCGAAGATCACTTTGCGCTTGTCCTCCGGGATGCCCGGCCCGCGGTCCCACACTTCCAGGCGCAGTTGCCCGCGGCTGTGGCGCACGCCGAGCAGCACCGGACCCTTGGCGTAGCGGAAGGCGTTGGTGAGGAAGTTCTGCAGCACGCGGCGCAGCAGCTTCATGTCGCTCTCCACGCGCAGGCGGCTGCCGTGCACGCGGAAGTCCACGCCCTGTTCCTGGGCCAGCGCCTTGAATTCGGCGCCGAGGGTGTCGAACAGCGCGCTCAGCGGGAAGGCGCTGCGGTCCGGGGTGATGCGGCCGTTTTCCAGGCGCGAGATATCCAGCAGGTCGGTGATCAGGTCCTCGGCGGAACGCAGCGAGCTGTCCAGGTGGCGCACCAGTTGCTGGGCGTCCGCCGGCAGCGCGTTGTCCTGATGGCCGAGTGCGGCGGAGAACAGCCGGGCGGCGTTCAGCGGCTGCATCAGGTCATGGCTGACCGCCGCGAGGAAACGCGTCTTCGACTGGTTCGCCGCCTCGGCGTGGGCCTTGGCCTCGGACAGCGCCAGGTTCAGCTGCGACAGCTCGTGGGTGCGCTCGGTGACGCGTTGTTCGAGGCCTTCGTTGGCTTCCTTCAGCGCGTGCTCGGCCTCGCGGAACGCGGTGATGTCGGTGAAGCTCATGACGAAGCCGCCGCCCTGCATCGGGTTGCCGATCAGCTCGATCACCCGGCCGTTGGGGAAGGTCCGCTCGGAGGTGTGCGCGGTGCCCTGGCGCATCCAGTAGAGGCGCTTGGCGACGTGTTCGTCGGCATCGCCGGGGCCGCAGAGGCCGCGTTCGGCGTTGTAGCGGATGATGTCGGAAATCGGCCGGCCGACGTAGATCAGCCCTTCCGGATAGCCGAACAGCTCCAGGTAGCGGTGGTTCCAGGCGACCAGGCGCAGCGACTGGTCGACCACGCTGATGCCCTGGGTGATGTTCTCGATCGCGCCCTGCAGCAGCGCGCGGTTGAACTGCAGCACCTCGGAGGCTTCGTCGACGATGCGCACCACATCGTCCACCTGCATGTCGCGGCCCTCGATCGCCGCCTTCACCACCGCACGCGTCGATGAGGCGCCGAGCACCGCGGCGAGCAGGCGTTCGGTGTGGGCGATCCAGTCGCCGTTGGCGGCCTGGTTCGGGTTGAACTCCTTGCCCTGGCGGTAGGAGAAGCGCGCGAAGCTTTCCTGCGCGCGTTCCTCGCCGACGAAGCGTTCGGCAAGGACCAGCAAGTCGCGCACCTGCACCGCCAGCAGCGGGCGGTTGCCGGGGCGCACGGTGATTTCCTGGCCGACGAAGCGGCTCGCCTGCCAGTGCCCGGAGCCCCGCGTGCGCGACAGCAGCGAGACCCAGGCGAATAGGGTGAAGTTGACCACCAGCGAGAGCAGGGTGCCGCGGGTCAGCGGGTCGACCTCGATGCCGATCGGGAAATACAGCAGCTGGCGCAGGCCGGGGAAGACTTCCAGCGGCCAGCCCAGGCTGCGCGCCACCAGCGGCAGGACTAGGCTGTAGAACCAGATCGCCGCGCCGGCGGCGAGGCCGGCGAACACGCCACGGCGGTTGGCCTGTTTCCAGAACAGCGCACCGGCCATCGCTGGCGCGAGCTGGCCGACGGCGGCGAAGGAGATTTGCCCGATGGTTGCCAGGCTCGCGCTGGAGCCGAGTAGGCGGTAGCTGACGTAGGCCAGCAGCAGGATCAGCACGATGCTCACCCGGCGTACCGAAAGCATCCACTGGCGGAACAGCTCGAAGGGCCGCTCGGCGGTCTTCTTGCGCAGCAGCCAGGGCAGCAGGATGTCGTTGGAGAGCATGGTCGACAGCGCCACCGACTCGACGATGACCATCCCGGTAGCCGCAGAGGCGCCGCCGATGAAGGCCAGCAGCGCCAGGCTCGGGTGCGCCTCGGCCAGCGGCAGGCTGATGACGAAGGAATCCGGCGTCACGCCGGGAAGCAGCAGCATCTGCCCGGCCAGCGCGATGGGGATGACGAACAGCGAGGCCAGCACCAGATACAGCGGGAACACCCAGCGCGCCAGGCGCATGTCCTGCGGCTCGGTGTTTTCCACCACGGTGACGTGGAACTGCCGCGGCAGGCAGACGATGGCGATCATCGCCATGCCGGTCTGCACCACGATCGCCGGCCAGTTCACCGGCTCCGACCAGAATTCGTCCAGCTGCGGCGCCTGCCGGGTTCTCGCCAGCAGGTCGTCGAAACCGTCGTAGAGGCCGTAGGTGACGAAGGCGCCGACCGCCATGAACGCCAGCAGCTTGACCAGCGACTCGAAGGCGATGGCCAGGACCATGCCGCGGTGGTGCTCGGTGGCATCGAGGTTGCGCGTGCCGAAGAGGATGGTGAACAGCGCCAGCACCAGCGACACGATCAGCGCGGTATCCTGCGCGCGGGTGCCGGTGGAGTCGGCGCCGGCGCCGATCAGCAGGTTGACGCCGATGACGATGCCCTTGAGCTGCAGCGCGATGTAGGGCAGCACGCCGACCATGCAGATCAGCGCCACCACCACCGCCAGCGACTGCGATTTGCCGTAGCGCGCGGCGATGAAGTCGGCGATCGAGGTGATGTTCTCCTGCTTGCTGATCATCACCATCTTCTGCAGCACCCAGGGTGCGAAAATCAGCAGCAGCAGAGGCCCGAGGTAGATCGGCAGGAACGCCCAGAGCTGCTCGGCGGCCTGGCCGACCGCGCCGAAGAAGGTCCAGCTGGTGCAATAGACGGCCAGCGACAGGCTGTAGACCCAGGCGCGGGTGCGCGGTGACAGCGGCCGGCGGCGCCGGTCGCCGTAGAAGGCGATGGCGAACAGGAAGGCCATGTAGACGAAGGCGACCAGAGCGATCGACCCGCTGGACAACGACATGCGAACTCCACGACGACAGGTGGGACGCGACCGGGAAAGCCGCGCTAACGGAGCGCATCGAACGGCGCTTCCGTGGGCCTGCAGTTTCGCAGCAAACGCGGCCTGTCGTCAGGCGGCTGCTACCAATGTCGCAGAGGTCCTTGAGCGCCATCAGGCTGGCTGGTAGCGTGGTCTGGATCGCTTGGAAGGATTGCCGAACAGGCAATGTGCGCCGTTGTCGCATGTCTCGAAGCGCCGAGTCTGTCGAGTTTTACCCGCGTCACTGGCAAGGAGGACGCAGATGTTCAAGCCGCAACCGGTCACCCTGCAGCGAGGCGCCCTGCGCCTGGAGCCGCTGAGCGAGGCCGATATTCCCGAACTGGTGACACTGGCCGAAGCGAACCGCGACGAGCTGGTCTACCTGAACGGCCCGTTGCGTCCCGACTGGTATCGCCAGGCGCTGGCCGAACAGCGCGAGGAAAAGGCCGTGGTGTTCGCCATCCGCCTGGGCGACGCGCTGATCGGTACCACCCGCTTCGCCGATTTCATGCCGGTGCTGCCGGCGGTGGAGATCGGCTGGACCTGGCTCGAGCGCGGCCAGTACGGCAGCGGCCTGAACGCCTCGATCAAGTACCTGCTGCTGCGCCACGCCTTCGAGGAATGGCAGGTGGTGCGCCTGCAACTGAAAACCGCCGCCAGCAACCTGCGCTCGCAGCGCGCCATCGAGAAACTCGGCGCGCAGCGCGAGGGGCTACTGCGCAACCACCGCCGGCTGGCCGACGGCCGCCTCGACGACACCGTGCTGTACAGCATCACCGACCGCGAATGGCCGGCGATCAAGCTGCAGCTGGAGGCGCAGTTCAGCGGCTGAAATGGACGTTTCGAGCCACCCTGAAAACGCCCGTCTCTGGCATCCCGCCAGCCTCGATGGGTTGGAGCTGCTCTCGGCACGCTTCGTCGATCACCGTTTCGCTCCCCACGTCCATGACGGCTACGTGATCGCCGTGCTCGAGGCGGGCGCCGAGCGCTACCGCTATCGCGGCGAGGAGCACCTGGTCAGCGCCGGCGGCCTGGCGCTGCTCAATCCGGATGAGGTCCACACCGGCCACAAGGGTCATGACGACGGCTGGCGTTACCGGGTGTTCTATCCGCCCGCGGAGCTGTTCCAGTCGCTGCTCGGCGAGCTGGACCTGCCGGCGCAGAGTGCGCCGCGTTTCGCCGGCAGCGTGCACCGCGATGCCGACCTGGTGGCGCGGTTGCTCGACTTGCATCGCCACCTCGAAAGCGGGGCCAGCGCATTGCTGCAGCAGACCGCCTGGCGCGAAACGATGCTCGCTCTCCTGCAACGTCACGCCGGGCTGGGACCGGCCAGGGCGCCGGGGCTGGAGCCGCTCGCCGTGGGCTACGCCAAGGAACTGTTGCGTGCCCGGTTGGCCGAGCCGCCGTCGCTGGACGAGCTCGCGGCCGCGGTGAACCTGTCGCCGTTCCATTTTGCGCGGGTATTCCGTCGCGCCACCGGCATGCCACCGTACGCCTGGCTGAAGCAGTTGCGACTGGATCAGGCGCGTGGCCTGTTCAAGCGCGGGCTGGCGCCGGCGGCGGTCGCCGTGCAGCTGGGCTTTTCCGACCAGAGCCACCTCAACCGCCAGTTCAAGCAGGCCTACGGCGTGACGCCGGGCGAATACCGCCAAGCTTGCTCAAGGTCGCCGGGGATCGCGCCACTCGCATAGATAGGTGGAACTGGTTCGCCTGACCGGGCGCGCCAGGCGAACGAGTTCACCCCTGCGAAGGCATATCGGGCGCCGCATCTTTGGCGCGTGCTTTGGGCGAATTCATTCTCCCAGGGCAGCTTCGCCGTGCCGACGCGTGCCGCGCTTCGGTTCGCTTCGCGTAGGGGCGAACTGTTCGCCTGCCGAGCCCACGGCAGGCCTCGACGCGAGGTGCAAGCGGCTCGGGCGGGTGAAACCCGCGATCGCCGCGACGGGATGCTGCGCAAGATCGTTCAAGACGCTAGCCCGCCACGCGCCTATTCTCCGCAGCCCAGAGGAGAACCCATGTCCCGTCGTCACGAATTCCTGCAGGCCCTGCGCGATATGACCCCGATGCTGCTCGGCGCGATGCCGTTCGGCATCATCTTCGGCGGCCTCGCCGGTGCGGCCGGGCTGACGCCCTGGCAGACCCTCGGCATGTCCGCGCTGGTGTTCGCCGGCTCGGCGCAGTTCATCGCCATCAGCCTGCTGGCCGGTGGTGCGACCCTGGCGGTGGTGCTGCTGACCACGCTGGTGGTGAACCTGCGTCATGCGCTGTACAGCGCCAGCCTGCAGCCGTTCGTGCGCCACCTGCCCAAGCGCTGGCGCGTACCGCTGGCATTCCTGCTCACCGACGAGGCATTCGCCGTGGTGCAGCACCGCTACGCGGAAACGGACGACTCGGCCCACAAGCACTGGTATTTCCTCGGCGCCGCGCTGG
Organism: Pseudomonas sp. UBA5782; assembly: GCA_002418465.1. Classification (GTDB taxonomy): domain Bacteria; phylum Pseudomonadota; class Gammaproteobacteria; order Pseudomonadales; family Pseudomonadaceae; genus Pseudomonas_O. Next base: position 9,031 of record DIEE01000190.1, read on the forward strand.
CGATGTACGTCAACTGGCAGGCCTGCACCTTCGCCGGCATGGTCTTCGGCCAGGCGGTGCCGAACATCGGCGACTGGGGGCTGGATTTCGCCATGCTGGCGACCTTCATCGGCATCGTCGTGCCGATGCTGAAGAACCGTCCGCAACTGGCCGCCGCCTTGGTGGCGGCGGCGGTGGCGCTGGCTTGCCACGCTCTGCCGTACAAGCTCGGCCTGATGGCCGCGGCGCTGAGCGGCATCGTCGTCGGCGTGCTGCTGGAACGCCGCGCCGCGCCGCTGGCCGAGGAGGTCTGCTGATGGACAACTGGCTGCTCATCCTCGGCATGCTGGCGATCACCTTTTCCACCCGCTATTGCCTGTTCGCCTTACCGCACCTGCGCTTCGCGCCGCTGATCCGCCAGGGCCTGCATTACGTGCCGACGGCGGTGCTCACCGCGATCATCGTGCCCGGCATGCTGCTGCCGGACGGCCAGCACTGGGCGCTGCGGCTGGACAACGCCTACCTGCTCGCCGGGCTGGCGGCCATCGGCCTGTCGGCGCTGACACGCAACCTGCTGGCCACCATCGGCGGCGGCCTGCTGATGTTCTTCCTGCTGCGCTGGGCGCTCGGTCAGTTGCCGATCTGAGCCCGCGCTAGCCGCTGTCATCGCATTCGCCTAACCTCTGTGGCCGCAACGGCATGACCCTCGTCGAACAGGGAATGCCACCCGGCTCGATCAGGCGAGGACTCAATGAAATCCAGATCGCAATTCGCGTTGCTCGGTACCCGGCGCTTCCTGCCGTTCTTCGTTACCCAATTGCTCGGCGCATTCAACGACAACGTCTTCAAGCAGTCGCTGATCCTCGCCATCCTCTACAAGCTCAGCCTGTCGGCCGATCCCGCGCTGCTGGTGAACCTCTGTGCACTGTTGTTCATCCTGCCGTTCTTCCTGTTTTCCGCCCTCGGCGGCCAGTTCGGCGAGAAGTTCGCCAAGGACGCACTGATCCGCGCGATCAAGCTGGCGGAGATCGCCATCATGGCGGTCGGCGCCGCCGGCTTCTGGTTCAACCAGCTGCCGCTGATGTTCCTCGCGCTGTTCGGCATGGGCACCCACTCGGCGCTGTTCGGCCCGGTGAAGTATTCGATCCTGCCGCAGGCGCTGCGCAGCGATGAGCTGGTCGGCGGCAACGCGCTGGTGGAGATGGGCACCTTCCTGGCGATCCTCGGCGGCACCATCGGCGCCGGCGTGCTGATGTCCAGCGCGGGCTATGCGCACTGGGTCGGCGCGGCGGTGGTCTCGGTCGCGGTGCTCGGCTATCTGTGCAGTCGCGGCATTCCGCGGGTGGCGGCGGCGCTGCCCAGCCTTGAGCTGGACTGGAACATCTTCCGCCAGTCCTGGCGCATCCTGCGCATGGGCCTCGGCCAGCGGCCTTCGGTATCGCGCTCGCTGGTCGGCAACTCCTGGTTCTGGTTTCTCGGCGCGATCTACCTGACGCAGATCCCGACCTACGCCAAGAGCCTGCTGTTCGGCGACGAAGGCGTGGTGACGCTGATTCTCACGGTGTTCTCGGTGGGCATCGCGCTGGGTTCGGCGCTGTGCGAGAAGCTCTCCGGGCACAAGGTGGAGATCGGCCTGGTGCCGTTCGGCTCGTTCGGCCTGAGCCTGTTCGGCATCCTCCTGTGGTGGCACTCAGGCGGCTTCCCGCAGGCCGCCGAGCCGCATACCTGGCTGCAGGTGCTGGCCGTGCCGCAAGCCTGGCTGATCCTCGGCGACGTGCTCGGCCTGGGCGTGTTCGGCGGCTTCTACATCGTGCCGCTGTACGCGCTGATCCAGTCGCGCACCAGCGAGGACCAGCGCGCGCGGGTGATCGCTGCCAACAACATCCTCAACGCACTGCTGATGGTGCTCTCGGCGATCGTCTCGATCCTGCTGCTGACCGTCGCCGGGCTGTCGATTCCGCAGCTGTTCCTCGTCGTCTCGCTGATGAACATCGCGGTCAACGCCTACATCTTCAAGATCGTGCCGGAGTTCGGCATGCGCTTCCTGATCTGGCTGCTCGGCCACTCGATGTACCGCGTCGAGCACCGCGGCCTCGAGCGCATCCCGGAGGAGGGCGCGGCGCTGCTGGTGTGCAACCACGTGTCCTACGTCGATGCGCTGCTGATCGGCGGCGCGGTAAGGCGGCCGGTACGCTTCGTCATGTACTACAAGATCTACCGCATGCCGGTGCTCAACTTCGTCTTCCGCACCGCCGGCACCGTGCCTATCGCTGGCCGCAGCGAGGACCTGCTGATCTATGACGCGGCCTTCAAGCGCATCGCCGAATACCTGCGCAACGGCGAGCTGGTGTGCATCTTCCCCGAGGGCAAGCTGACCCTGGATGGCGAGATCGACGAGTTCAAGGCCGGCGTGGAACGGGTGCTCGAAGAGAACCCGGTGCCGGTGATTCCACTGGCGCTGCAGGGGCTGTGGGGCAGTTTCTTCAGCCGCGATCCGCACAAGGGCTTCTTCCGCCGACTGTGGTCGCGGGTCGGGCTGGTGGCGGGAGAGCCGCTGGCGGCGGATGCGGGAAGGGCGGTGATGAGGGAGAGGGTGGTGGAGCTGAGGGGGGATTCGAGGTGATGCGGCGCGCAGCGTCGAGGTTCGTTCCTGGCTTGCGAGCGTGTCTGGGCTTCGGGCTTCGCCCCTGACGGGCGCCGGTAGGGTGGATGACGCTCTTT
>DIEE01000258.1:0-8255 GCA_002418465.1 Pseudomonas sp. UBA5782
GAGCATCGCCAACGCCCTGCAACGCCACAGCGCCGGCTTCGGCGGCGCCATGCGCACCCGCTGGCGCCTGCCGCTGGACCTGCGCCAGCTGATCGGCGCCGCCTACCTGCTCGGCAGCGGCGTGTATTCGCGCGAGGCGCTGATCATGAACCTCGCCGCGCAGCTGGCCGCGCAGACGCCCGATGACGAGCCGCAGGCGCTGGCGGAAACCAAGGCCGCGCGCATGCTCGGCCTGGACAAGGGCACCCTCTCGCGGCTGCCGGTGGCCCAGGCATCCTGAGCCACCGCGCGGTTCAGACCAGCGCCTCGCGGACGAAATCCAGGCGATCCTGACCGAAGAACATCTGCTCGCCGACGAACATCGTCGGCGCACCGTAGACGCCGCGCTTCACCGCCGACTCGGTGTTCGCCTTCAGCGCATCCTTGACCTCCTGATCGCCGACCAGCGCCAGCATCGCCTGAGGCTCGAAGCCTGCTTCCGCCAGCGTCCGGCCCAGCATCTGCGGATCGCTGAGGTCGCGCGCCTCGACCCACATCGCCTGGAAAATCGCCCGCACGTAGTCCATGAAGCGCTGCGGTTCGCGCCACTGCAGACCAATGGCGCCGCGCATCAGCGTCAGCGTGTTGATCGGGAAGTTGGCCGCGAAGGCCAGCGGCACGCCGTAGCGGTCGGCGAAGCGTTGCAGGTCGACATAGGAATGCCGCGCCTTGGCCGGCACGGTCGCCGGCGAGGCATTGCCGGTGGCCTGGAACACGCCGCCCAGCAGCATCGGCACGTAGACCAGCTCGGCGCCGGCCTCCTCGCACAGGCGCGGCAACTGGGTGTAGGCCAGGTAGCTGGCCGGGCTGCCGAAGTCGAACAGGAATTCCACGGATTTACTCATCGCTTCGCTCTCTTGTCGTTATGGGTTCGACTCACCAGCGCTCGCTCCAGGGCCGCAGGTCCAGCTCGAAGGTCCAGGCATCGCGCGGCTGGCTGTGCAGGAACCAGTAATTCTCGGCGATGTGCTCGGGGTCGAGGATGCCATCCTGGTCCTTGGTGGCGTATTTCTCGGGGAAGTTCTCACGGATGAAATCGGTGTCGATGGCGCCGTCCACCACCACGTGGGCGACGTGCAGGTTCCGCGGTCCCAGCTCGCGCGCCATGCTCTGCGCCAGCGCGCGGATGCCGTGCTTGGCACCGGCGAAGGCCGCGAAGCCGGCGGCCCCGCGCAGGCCGGCGGTGGCACCGGTGAACAGGATAGTGCCGCGCTCGCGCCCGACCATGCGCAAAGCCGCCTCGCGGGCGCAGAGGAAGCCGGAGAAGCAGGCCATCTCCCAGATCTTGAAGTACTTGCGCGCGGTTTCCTCGAGGATGCTGCACGGCACGTTGGCGCCGATGTTGAACACCAGCACCTCGACCGGGCCGATGTCGCGCTCGATCTCCTCGAACAGCGCCTGCACCGCTTCCTCGCGCCGTGCGTCCGAGGCGAAACCGTGGGCCTCGCCACCCTCGGCGCGGATCGAATCCACCAGCGGCTGCAACTTGTCGGCGCTGCGCCGGGTGACGCAGGCAACGTAGCCCTCGCGGGCGAAACGGCGGGCGATGGCGCCACCAGTGGCATCGCCGGCGCCGATGATCAGGGCGACCTTCTTGTTGTTGTGCATGAGCGGCCTCTTTGCTGAATGATCGTTTACTTAACGAACGTTATGCTACGATTCAGCGCATCGTCAAGCTGTCGGAAATTCAGGAGGCCCCGTGCGCTACGCCGCCGATCACAAGGATCAGACCCGCGAGAAACTGCTCGAAAGCAGCGCCGCCATCGCCAAGCACGGCGGCTTCTCGGCATCCGGCGTGGCCGGTCTGATGAAGGCCATCGGCCTCACCGGCGGCGCCTTCTACAGCCATTTCTCCTCCAAGGACGAACTCTTCGCAGCGATCGTCCGCCGCGAGCTGAGCCACAGCCTGAGGCGCCTCGGCGGCGGCGCCGAGGCCAGCCGCGCCCAGCTGCAACGCTGCCTGGCGCGCTACCTGAGCATGGCCCATGTGGAGCGCCCCGACAGCGGTTGCGCGATCCCCAGCCTGGGCGCGGAAATCGCCCGCGCCGAACCCGCCGTGCGCGAGGAGGCCGAGCGCTGGCTGCGTGAACTACATCTGGTCTGGAGCGAGGTGCTCGGCGATGCCCAACTGGCCTGGGCGCTGATCGCCCAGTGCGTCGGCGCGCTGCTGCTGGCGCGGATGATGGCGAGCGCCGAGAGCCAGGAAGAGGTACTGACGGCGAGCCACGGATTCATCGAGAAGACGCTGGGCTGAAGAGGCCCACAGAACGCCCTGCAGGCTGGGTCTGAGCCCGCGAACCGCTCTTGTACAAATGCGTGATGTCGTAGGGTGGACATCGCCTTTCATGTCCATCACCGGTATGCAGGCCGGATAGGTGCGGTGGATGTGGAAAGCGACATCCACCCTACGTTTTGCCGATCTCCAGCGCGTCCAGGCGCGCGTGCAGCAGGTCGGGGAAGCGCTTGAACCACACCTGGTTTAGCGGCGATGGATGCGGCAAGGGATGCAGGCGGAACTGGCGCTTCGCACCTTTCTGCGCTTCCATTTCGACCTCGATGTGCGCCGCGAAGCGGTCTTCGCGCTGCCAGAACGCCTCCAGCGCCCGGCGTACCTCGCGCGGCTGGTCGATGGCAAACCAGAGGAACGCCTCGCGACCGAGGGTGATGACGTCGCGCCCCTGCCAGCCCTCCAGCAACAGCTCGCGCATCAGCGGATGGAAGCGCTTCTTCACCGCCATCGACCAGGCCTTGTTGCCCAGCGGCTTGTACGGCACGGTGTTGATCCAGAAGAACGCCCGGCCAACCTCGCGCAGGGCCTCGAAATCGCCGCTCGAGTCGCCGTGCAGCTGGCGGTAGAGCGCCTTGCGCAGGATCTGCCCGCCGCTGCCCATGAAGGGCTCGCCGAAGCGCACTTCCTCGCGACCCGGATCGCGACCGAAGAACGCCAGCGGCGCACGCGGCTCGCCGAGGCCGATGATCGGCTCCAGCGGGTCCTTGTGGAATCGCGAATAGGCCACGAGGTCGATGCCCTCGGTGTGCGCCGCGCATTCGCGGAAGGCGCGGCGCAGCGAGGCGGCGATCGGCACGCTAGAGGTCCGCGTCCTCGACCGGACGCACCTTGCTCGCGTCCAGTGCGTAGGCGGCGTCGGCCATGTCGTTGCTGACCTTCTCCACCTTCAGCGCGCCCTCGACCCACAACGGCGCGTAGATGTCGGTCAGCGAGATGCCCTTGGGATAGCGCACCAGCACGATCTGGTTCGGCGGCGGTGGCGGTACGTGGATGCAGGCGCCGGGGTACGGCACCAGGAAGAACAGTGTGCTGCGCCCCTTGGCGTCCGACTCCAGGGGAACCGGATAACCGCCCAGGCGCAGCGCCTTGCCGTCGAGCTTGGCCACCGTCTTCGCCGAATACATCACCGCCGGCAGGCCCTTCTCCTGCTTGATCCCGCCCTTGGCGCTGAAGCCCTTGCCCTCCGGGCTGTCGTGGGTGATCTCGGGCATCTGCTCGAGCGCCTTGCGGTCCGACGGCGGCATCAGCTCCAGCCAGTCGGTTTCGGGCAGCTCGGCGTGAGCCAGGGAGGACAGCAGGCACAGCAGCAACAGCGGGAGTCGGCGCATGGATTCGGTCGGAGAGGGAGGATGGGCCGCGAGCGGCCCGATCGGTCAGCGTTTGCGGCTGACCATGCCGTAGATGATCAGCAGAATGATCGCACCGACGACCGCGCCGATAAAGCCCGCCGCTTCACCCGCCTGGTAGATGCCCACGGCCTGGCCGCCATAGGTGGCCAGCAGCGCACCACCGATACCCAGCAGGATGGTCATGATCCAGCCCATGCTGTCGTCGCCCGGCTTGAGGAAGCGTGCGATCAGACCAACGATCAGGCCGATGAAGATGGTTCCAATGATGCCCATGCGAATCTCCTGAGTCTGAAAGAGACGCGGCGAGCGCCGCGTTGTGCATGGGACCGGAGAGGGCAAAGGCAAGTTCGCGAAAAACTGCGCAAAGCCCGCGGCAGAGGCTTTTTGTTNNTCGGGGGGCTTCGGGCGCCCGCCGCAGCGCCACTCAGGGCTTGGCGATCAGCGCCTCGACGGCGGCGATACGCTGCTTCAGGGTCGCCGCATCGGCGCTGCGCAGGGTGGCGTGGCCGACCTTGCGCCCGGTCTTGAAGGCCTTGCCGTAGTGGTGCAGATGGCAGTCGGCGAGCGCCACGACCTGCTCGGTCGGCGGCACTTCGCCGATGAAGTTGAGCATCGCGCTTTCACCGAGGGTGGCGGTCGAGCCCAGCGGCAGGCCGGCGACCGCGCGCAGGTGGTTCTCGAACTGGCTGCACTCGGCGCCTTCGATGGTCCAGTGCCCGGAGTTGTGCACACGCGGGGCGATCTCGTTGGCCTTCAGGCCGCCGTCCACTTCGAAGAACTCGAACGCCAGCACGCCGACGTAGTCGAGTTTCTGCAGCACGCGGCCAACGTAATCTTCGGCCAGCGTCTGCAGCGGATGCGCGTTGCTGGCCACCGACAGGCGCAGGATGCCGTTGTCGTGGGTGTTGTGTACCAGCGGGTAGAAGCGCGTCTCGCCGTCACGTGCGCGCACGGCGATCAGCGAGACTTCGCCGGTGAAGGGCACGAACCCTTCGAGGATGCACGGCACGCTGCCCAGCTCGGCGAAGGCGCCGGCGACATCGGCCGGCGTGCGCAGGACCTTCTGGCCCTTGCCGTCGTAGCCCAGGGTGCGGGTCTTCATCACCGCCGGCAGGCCGATGGCGGCCACCGCGGCATCGAGGTCGGCCTGCGAGTGCAGGTCGGCGAATTCCGGCGTGGGGATGCCGAGGTCACGGAACATCGACTTCTCGAACCAGCGGTCGCGGGCGATGCGCAGCGAGGAGGCCGAAGGGTAGACGGGGACGAACTGCGAGAGGAAGGCCACGGTTTCCGCCGGCACGCTCTCGAACTCGAAGGTCACCAGATCGACATCGTCGGCCAGTTGGCGCAGGTGCTCCTGATCGCCGTAGTCGGCGCGGATGTGCTCGCCCAGCGCTTGCGCACAGGCATCCGGCGCCGGGTCGAGGAAGGCGAAGTCCATCCCCAGCGGAGTGCCCGCCAGGGCTAGCATGCGGCCCAGCTGGCCGCCACCGATCACGCCGATCTTCATCACTGAGCCCTCGGGTCCGGGTTGTCCAGCACGGTCTGGGTCTGCTCGTCGCGGAACTGCTTGAGGGCGACGTGGAACTGCGGGTGCGTGTGGCCGAGGATGCTCGCCGCCAGCAGCGCCGCGTTCACCGCGCCGGCCTTGCCGATGGCCAGGGTGGCGACCGGAATACCCGCCGGCATCTGCACGATGGACAGCAGCGAATCGACCCCTGAAAGCATCGACGATTGCACCGGCACGCCGAGCACCGGCAGGTGGGTCTTGGCCGCGCACATGCCCGGCAGGTGCGCGGCGCCGCCGGCACCGGCGATGATCACCTGGATGCCGCGCTCCTCGGCCTGTTCGGCGTACTGGAACAGCAGGTCCGGCGTGCGATGCGCGGACACCACCTTCACCTCGAACGGGATGCCGAGTTTTTCCAGCATCTCGGCGGTGTGGCTGAGGGTGGACCAGTCGGACTTGGAGCCCATGATCACGCCTACCAGTGCGCTCATCGTCGTGCCTCTTGCGTCGGGCGCCCGCGGGCGCAGAAACCAACAAGCCACGCTGGAGACCAGGCGTGGCTTGTGTGCGATGCGACCGTGCCGGGCCGCGAAGGCCGCGCAGTATAACCCAAGGCGCAAGCGGCGACAGCCCGCCGTTCGGCGCCCTCGAAGGGATCAGAAGCTGACCGTAGTGGACACCAGGAACTGCCGCGCCTCGCCGACCGAAACGTAGTTGCGGCTGGCGCTGGACGAGTAGTAGCGGCGGTCGAAGAGGTTCTTCACGTTGAACTGGAAGCCGACGTCGTGGCCACCCAGGCGCGTGTCGTAGCTGGCGAAGGCGTCGGCCACGGTGTAGGCCGGCAGATCGAAGCTGTTGCTGGCGTCGCCGGCACGCTCGCCGACGTGCCGGGCGCCGGCGCCCAGGCGCAGGTTGTCGCCGCCGAACAGTGAGCCGATCTGGTACACCGCCGACAGTGACGCGGTGTTCCGCGCCACGTTCTGCAGGCGGTTGCCCTGGTAGAGCGGGTCCTCGGTGACCTCGGCATCCAGCCAGGCGTAGCTGCCGATCAGGCTCCAGCGTTCGCTGAGCTGGCCGCTGACGTCCAGCTCCAGGCCGTAGGAGCGGACCTTGCCCGCCGCGCGGCTGACGGTGGCGCCGCCCACCGTCTCGGTGACCAGCACGTTGCGCTTGTGGATGTCGAACAGCGCCAGGTTGGCGGTGACCCGGTCCGGGATGTCCAGCTTGGCGCCCAGCTCCCAGGACTTGCCTTCTTCCGGCGCGATGGACGAATCGATCGCGGCGATGCCGTCCTGCGGTGCGATGCTGGAGTTCGGCTTGAACGACTCGCTGTAGCTGGCGTACAGCGAGAAGGTGTCGTCGAAGCGGTAGACCACGCCACCACGCGGCACCCAGACCTGGCCATTGATGTTGGTGTTGACGTCGAACGGCCGGCCACGGCCGGCGTACTGGTCATAGATCAGGTAGCGCCCGCCGGCGACCAGGATCCAGTGCTCGTCCAGGTGCAGCGAGTCCTGCAGGTACAGCGAGTCGGTGCGCAGCTTGTCGGTCTGGTCACTCGATCCGGCATCGGCCACGTCGGACGGGGCGACCGTGCCGTAGACCGGGTCGTTGTAGTTCAGCGGGCTGTTGCCGCCGCGAATCAGGTCGGCGCGAAAGATCTTGCGCTTCTCGCTGTCGACGCCCATCACCAGCTCGTTGCGAAAGCCGGCGATCTGCAGGTCACCGCCCAGGCTCGCGGTGGCGAAACTGTCGCTGCTGACCGCACCGTGGGTGCCGTCGATGCGCCGCGTTACGGTGCCCGTATTGCCGTTCACCGCCGTAACCCGCGCCTGGTTGTCGTCGTAGGTCTCACGCGTCCAGCCGTAGGCGAAGTTGGCCTTCCAGGTTTCGCTGAGGCGGTGCTCGACGGCCAGCCGGGTCAGGTCCGAACGCCCCTCGGTGACGTTGAAGGCCTCGTCCAGCCGCCGCGTGCGCGGGATATCCAGCGGCTTGTTCGTCAGCGGGTTGATCGCCGTGCCGCGGTCGAACGGGGTTTCGAATTCACGGTGCTCGTAGCTCAGGTTGACCGTGGTGTCCTCGCCGTACCAGGCCAGCGACGGCGCCACAAGGGTCTCGCGGAAGTTGCCGAAGTTGCGCCAGTAATCCTCGTCCTGATGGTCGACGATCATCCGGTAGGCCAGCCCGCTGTCGCCCAGCGCGCCGGTGCTGTCCAGGCCGCCGCCGCTGCCGTCCTTGCCGTGGGCGTAGGTCGAGCCGCGCAGGGTCACGGCGTTGTACTGCTCCAGTTGCGGCTTCTTGCTGACCACGTTGACGATGCCGCCCGGGTCCTGGATGCCGTAGAGCAGCGATGCCGGGCCCTTGAGCACTTCGACGTGGTCGGCGGTGGCGTTGAAGCTGCGCCCGAGTATCGACGGCAGGCCGTCGCGCATGATCGAGCCGTCGCGGTTGTCGCCGAAGCCGCGCTTGCTCACCGCGTCCTGGGTGCTGCCGAGGGTGTTGGCCTGGGTGATGCCGCTGATGTTGTTCAACGCGTCGTCGAGGTTGCGCGGTTTCTGGTCGCGCAGCACCTGCGCCGGGACCACGTTGACGGTCTGCGGCACCTCCAGCAGCGGGGCGCCGCTACGGGTGATCGAGGGCGTGCCGCTGGGCTGGTAGCTGTAGCGGCTGGCGTCCTCGGCGGTCACTGTCAGGCCGTCCAGATTCATCGCCTGCGTCGCGGCCAGCGGCTTGATGGTCAGGGTCTGTCCATCCACCTGGCGATAGCCATAGCCACTGCCCGCGAGCAGGCGCTGCAGCGCCTGCGCGGCGCTCATCGAACCCTCCAGCGCCGGTGCGCCGAGCGCCGGCGGCAGCGCGCTGGTGTAGACCAGCGCCAGGCCGGTGACGCGGCTGAACTGGTCGAGGGCCTGCGCCAGCGGTTGCGCGGCGATGGAGAACCGGAAGCGCCCTTCGACCTGCGCCGCGCTGGATTGCGCCTGGGCGGGCGCCGGCAGGCCCCAGCCGAGAAACAGCAGGGCGGCAGCGAGCGGAGTGAGCGACGGACATGGACGACGTTTCATCGTGT
>DIEE01000258.1:8412-8780 GCA_002418465.1 Pseudomonas sp. UBA5782
CGCACAGCGAGGCCACCGCTGAGGCGGCATCGTCGCTGGCCAGGGAGGCGCTGACGCGACGCCCGGCGAAGGCCGGATCGAGGAGCAGGATGCGCCCGCTGTGATGGCTGGCCAGGGCGTCCAGCACTTCGCTCAGCGGCGCCTGCTGGAAACTCAGGCGGCCGTCGCGCCAGGCCAGCGCAGCGCGGCTGTCCACCGGCTGCACCTCGCCGAGCCGGCCTTCTAGCAGGCGCACGCGCTGGTTCGCGCCGAGCACGCGGGTATCGCCAGCGGCAGCCACTTCCACCCGGCCCTCTTCGACGGTGACGGAGCTGCCCTGCGCCTGGCGGCGCACCTCGAAGGCGGTGCCGAGCACCCGCGTGAGGCTG
>DIEE01000161.1 GCA_002418465.1 Pseudomonas sp. UBA5782
TGTATCTCCCATGTCTATCTGTGTGCCGCGCGCCCGGGGCGCGCGACTGATTGGTAGCGTCTTCACGAGCGGAACAGGCGGCTGTACTGCCGCTCATGGGCCATGCTGCTCAGGGCCAGGCCGAAGGCGGCACTGCCCCAGTTGTCCGCGGGCCGTTCGCTGGCCTCGCGCTGCGCCTGCTGCAAGCTGGGCAGCAGCTCGGAGGTCAGCCGCTGCGCGGCCTGCTGGCCGAGCGGCAGGGTCTTCATCAGTACCGCCAGCTGGTTTTCCAGCCAGCCCCAGAGCCAGGCGGCGAGTGCGTCCTGCGGGTCGATCTTCCAGGCCCGCGCGGCCAGCGCCCAGGTCAGCGCCAGGCCGGGTTCTTCGAGTTCGCCGAGCAGCGCGCGGGCCGGCGCATCCAACTCCGGCAAGCCTTCGAGCAACTGCCGCAGCGAGTAGCCCATCTGCCGGCTTTCCAGGCGCAGCTCGCGGGTTTCCCGGCTGGCGCGCTGCTCGCCGGCGAGGCGTTTGAGTTGATCCCAGTCGCCCTCGGCGGCGGCCACGCAGTGCGCCAGCAGCAGCGGCGCCTCGAAGCGCGCCAGGTTGAGCAACAGCTGGTCGGCGATCCAGCGCCGCGCGCTGTCCGGGTCCGTCACCCGCGCCTGGTCCACCGCCATCTCCAACCCCTGGGAATAGCTGTAGCCGCCGATCGGCAGCTGCGGGCTGGCCAGGCGAAACAGGGCCCAGGCGGGATTCATGGCTTGCTGCCGAACTGGTGCAGGCGCGGCGCGTAGCTGAATTCGGCTTCGCCGGCGTGCGAGTGGTGATGGCCACCGCCGTAGGCGCCGTGTTCCGGCTGGTACGGCGCCTCGATGGCTTCGACGCAGGCGCCGAGCTGTTCGAGCATGGCGCGCAGCACGTAGTCCTCGGGCAGGCGCAGCCAGCCGTCGCCCAGTTGCAGGGCGACATGGCGGTTGCCCAGGTGGTAGGCGGCGCGGGTCAGTTCGAAGGCGTTGGCGCAGGTCACGTGCATCAGCGGCTCGGCGCGCGCGCGGACACGGACGATGCGGCCGTCCTCGGCCTGCAGGCATTCACCGTCGGCGAGCGGCTGCTGGCCGCGTTCGAGGAACAGGCCGACGTCTTCGCCCGTGGTGCTGAAGCAGCGCAGGCGGCTCTTGCTGCGCGCCTCGAAGGTCATTTCCAGTTCCGCGTCCCATTCGGCGCGGGGTTCGATGCGGCGGTGAATCACGAGCATGGTGGTTTCCGGGGCTGAACGTGGCGTAGGCAGAGCAAGGGACTTGCCAAGTCCGTGCCGCCCGAGGGCGGCGCGCTGTGGCGAGGGACTGCGCGAAATTGAGTCCTCGGTCAGGTTTTCTTTGGTGCCGAGGCGTGATCGGTGCGCAATTCCGGTGCGTATTGCTCGTGCGCGGGTGGGCAAGTATGCCAAAGCGGGGCTGCTGTGGGTGCGCCTTGGGCGCTCAGCCCTGCGTGCCGTTGAGGCCGAGCCAGTGCTTGCCGCCGATGAAGATGAAGCGCAGTTGCTGGGTGATCTTGGCTTCGGCGCTCAAGTGCGCAGGCAGCGAATCGGCCGGCGGGTCGATCAGTTCGGGCAGGGTGGCGAACACCGCTTTCACCACCAGATCGGAAATCACGTCCAGCGCCGCGTCGTCCAGCTGCGGCATGCGGTTCATCAGCTTGAGGTCGGCGGAGAGGTCGTCGGTGATGCGCTGGCGCAGGTCGGTGATGGCCTGGCGTACCGGTCGCGAGCCGCCGTACTGCTCGCGGGCGAGGAAAAGGAACTGTTCGCGGTTGGCGCTCACCGCGTCGAGGAAGATCCGCGTGCTGGCTTCGACCAGGCCGCCCAGTTCGAACTCGTTGCGGCGCACCACGCGCAGGGTTTCGCGGAAGGTTTCGCCGACTTCCTCGACCAGCGCCAGGCCGAGCTGGTCCATGCCGTCGAAATGGCGATAGAAACCGGTGGGGACGATGCCCGCGCTGCGTGCGACTTCGCGCAGGCTCAGGCTGCCGAAGCCACGACCGCTGTCCATCAGGCTGCGGGCGGCGGCCAGCAAGGCATGGCGGGTCTGCAGTTTCTGTTCGGCGCGTGGTGGCATGCGAAGGCGACGGCGAGCGAGGAGGTGTGCCGCACTCTAGCAAAAGGATTTCGCACCCGTCGATGTTTAGTGATCAGTCGTTCACTGAGCGTGCAGGTCGGCGTTTGCGCGCATGATTGCCGGGAAAAACCAACGCGCAGAATGAACAAAGCCCGGACGGGCCGGGCTTTTGTCATCTATTGAAGGCTTCAAGCGGTTTTACCGCCTTTGCGTTCGAAGCCACTGTCGGCGACTTTGCCGCCGGTACGTTCGAAACCGCTGTCGGCGACTTTGCCGCCGGTACGCTCGAAACCACTGTCGGCGACTTTGCCACCGGTGCGTTCGAAGCCGCTGTCGGCGACCTTGCCGCCGGTGCGTTCGAAACCGCTGTCGGCCACTTTGCCGCCGGTGCGTTCGAAACCGCTGTCGGCCACTTTGCCACCGGTGCGTTCGAAGCCGCTGTCGGCGACCTTGCCACCGGTACGCTCGAAGCCGCTGTCGGCGACCTTGCCACCGGTACGTTCGAAACCGCTGTCAGCCACTTTGCCACCGGTACGCTCGAAGCCGCTGTCGGCGACTTTGCCGCCGGTGCGTTCGAAGCCGCTGTCGGCTTGTGGGTTGATGATCTGATGATAGGCGCTGGCAGCCTTGGCTTCGCCGAGGAAGGGCTGCGGCGCTTGCGGAAGGGCGAACGCGGTGGAGGTCAGGGTGGCCAGGATCACGCTTGCAAGGACTTGAGTTTTCATTTTGGTGGCTCCTCATGGGGGCAATAAGTTGGGTACGGAGCCAATACTACTCAGGAAAATTCGATCAAAAAGTCGTTATAGGGAATAGTAAAGATCGACTTCGTTGATGGTTGATGAAAACTTAATCCTTTCAGTTAGTTAGATGTGCACCAAAGCGATTCGCAAGCGGCGTTTCTGCTCTGCAAGCGTGCATTTATGCATTTGGGCAATATGCCGTCGCGCAACCCGCCGGGGAGTCATTGCCAGCGTTTTCCAGTCGATAGCTAAGAGGCGTTGCATCCGTTCGCGGCGTCTGCCTGGAGGGAACGCATGACGCGCGCAAAGAAGATCCTGGTCTGGAGTTTTGCCGGACTGCTGCTGTTGCTGGCCGCACTGGTGGTGTTCGTCGCCACTTTCGACTGGAACCGGGCCAAGCCGACCATCAATGAAAAGGTCTCCGCTGCGCTCGGCCGGCCATTCGCCATCGACGGCAACCTCGCGGTGGACTGGCGCCGCGAGCCGGAAGAGCAGGGTTGGCGGGGCCAGGTGCCCTGGCCGCACATCAGCGCCGAGAAACTGCGCGTGGGCAATCCGGACTGGGCCAAGGGCGATCACCTGGTGGCGCTGGACAGGGTCGAGGCCAGCCTGTCGCCGCTGGCGCTGCTGTCGAAGACCGTACGCATTCCGCGTATCCAGCTGACCGCTGCCGATGCAGGTCTCGAGCGCCTGGCCGACGGCCGCAACAACTGGACATTCGACCTTGGCAGCGACGAGCCCAAGGATGAGGAACCGTCACCCTGGACGCTGGACATCGGCACCATCGGTTTCGACAAGGGCCAGCTGCGCTACGACGACCAGACCCTGCAGGCCAAGGTGCAGGTGGACGTGCAGCCGCTGGGCAAGCCGATCCCGTTCAGCGACATCGTCGGCAAGGCGCGCGCCGATGCCAGTGCGGAGCAGGGCGCCTCGGCGCAGGACTATGCGTTCGCCTGGCAGGCCAGGGGCAGCTATCGCGCGCAGCCGGTGAACGGCGAGGGCAAGGTCGGCGGCCTGCTCGCTCTGCAGGACGCCGCCCAGCCGTTCCCGGTGCAGGTCGACCTGCGCGCCGGCGCCAGCCGCGTGCAGGTGGAAGGCACGCTGACCGATCCGAAGAACCTCGGCGCCCTCGACCTGCGCCTGCGCATGTCCGGCGACAGCCTCGGCAATTTGCAGCCGCTGATCGGCGTGGTCCTGCCGGACAGCCCGCCATACGCCACCGACGGCCGGCTGATCGCGCGCCTGCAGGACGCCGGCGGCGCCAGCTACGAGTACCGCGATTTCAACGGCCGCATCGGCGACAGCGACATCCACGGCAGCCTGACCTTCGTCGCCCGTGAGCCGCGGCCCAAGCTGTCCGGCACGCTGACCTCCAATCAGCTGCTGTTCAGCGACCTCGCGCCGCTGATCGGCGCCGACTCCAACGAGGAGAAGAAGGCCCGTGGCGCGCCCAGCGTGCAGCCGGCGGACAAGGTGCTGCCCTACGAGCAGTTCCAGACCGACGCCTGGCGCAGCATGGACGCCGACGTCAGCTTCACCGGCAGGAAAATCGTCCACGGCGACAAGCTGCCGATCAGCGACCTGACCACCCACCTGGTGCTAAACGACGGCGCCCTGAGCCTGGAGCCGCTGCGCTTCGGCATGGCCGGCGGCACGCTGGACACGCATATCGCCCTCGACGGCCGGCAGACGCCGCTGCAGGGTCGCGCGCAACTCAAGGCGCGGCAGCTCAAGCTCAAGCAGCTGTTCCCCTCGGTGGAGGCGATGCAGAGCAGCCTCGGCGAACTCAACGGCGACGCCAGCATCGCCGGCACCGGCAACTCGGTGGCGGCATTGCTCGGCTCGGCGAACGGCGACCTGCGCCTGCTGATGAACGACGGCGTGGTCAGTCGCGGGCTGATGGAAATCGCCGGGCTCAACGTCGGCAACTACCTGGCCAGCCGCTTGTTCGGCGACGACGAAGTGCAGATCAACTGCGCCGCCACCGACCTCGGCATCAAGGACGGCCTGGCCACCAGCCGGGTGTTCCTCATCGATACCGAGAACGCGGTGATCCGCATCGACGGCTGGGCCAACATGAAGACCGAGCAGATGGATTTCGACATCGTGCCCAGCTCCAAGGGCGTGCGGATCATCTCGCTGCGCTCGCCGCTGTACGTGCGCGGCACCTTCAAGGAACCCAAGCCCGGTGTGCACGCCGGCCAGCTGGTGGCCCG
>DIEE01000091.1 GCA_002418465.1 Pseudomonas sp. UBA5782
GCCCCGTCGCCCTGCGCCTGGGCGCCGCCTACAGCCGCCACGATGGCAGCAGCCGGCGGGACGTCGCCTTCGGCGGCCTCGACGAGCGCCTGCGCGGCGACTACGACGC
The DNA here is from genome assembly GCA_002418465.1 of Pseudomonas sp. UBA5782. Taxonomy (GTDB): domain Bacteria; phylum Pseudomonadota; class Gammaproteobacteria; order Pseudomonadales; family Pseudomonadaceae; genus Pseudomonas_O. The sequence continues at coordinate 110 of DIEE01000091.1, forward strand.
CGACAGCCTGCAGGCCTTCGCCGAACTCGGCTACGCGATGGGCCAAGGCCGCCTGCAGGCCGAGCCCTACGCCAGTCTCGGCTACCAGCNNGCTACGACCGCGACAGCTATCGGGAAAAGGGTGGCGACGCCGCGCTGCGCGTGCAGTCGCAACGCGACGACAACCTCAGCAGCAGCCTCGGCATCCGCCTGGCCCACCTCGGCAGCCTGGACAACGGCATCAGCATCACCCCGCGCCTGGCGCTGGGCTGGCGCCACGTCTACGGCGAACTGCGCAGCGAAACCCGCCAGGCCTTCCTCGGCGGCGGCGACGCCTTCAGCGTCCAGGGCACCGCGCTGGACCGCAACAGCCTGCTGGTGGAAACCGGCGTCGACCTCGGCCTCTCCAGCCGCCACACCCTGGGCCTGGGCTACAGCGGCGAAATCGGCAGCCAGGCGCAGAACCACGCGCTGGTCGCGCAGTGGCAGGTGAAGTTCTGACCTGTCGGCACCAGGAACGCGGTAATAAAAAAAGGGGAAGCTGGCGCTTCCCCTTTTTGTTTGCCGATGGCGATCAGCCTTCGATCTCCACCAGCACCTCGCCCGGATTGACGCGGTCGCCCTTGACCACGTGCACCGCCTTGACGGTGCCGGCGATGGGCGCCTGAACTTCGGTTTCCATCTTCATCGCCTCGGTGATCAGCACGGCCTGGCCGGCCTTGACCGCGTCGCCTTCCTTGACCAGTACGTCGACGATGTTGCCCGGCATGCTGGTGCTGACGTCGCCCGGTGCGCTGGCCTGCTTGCGGCCACCGTCGGCGCCGGCGACGTAGTCGTTGAGCGCTTCGAACACCACCTCTTCCGGCATCCCGTCGATGGACAGGTAGAAGTGCCGCTTGCCGCCGCCCTTGACGCCGACGCCGGTGATGTCGACGCGGTAGCTCTCGCCGTGCACGTCGATGACGAACTCGGTGGGCACGCCCTTGCCGCCCACCGCGGCCACGCCGCCGGCTTCAGGGATCGGCAGCAGCACTTCGGGGGCCAGGGTGCCGGCTTCGCGCTCCTCGAGGAACTTGCGCCCGATGTCGGGGAACATCGCGTAGGTCAGCACGTCCTCTTCGGTTTTCGCCAGCTCGCCGACTTCCTTGCGCAGCTTCTCCAGCTCCGGCTTGAGCAAGTCGGCCGGGCGCACGTCGATGACTTCCTCGTTGCCGATCGCCAGGCGCCGCAGCTTCTCGTCGACCACGCCCGGCGCCTTGCCGTAGCGGCCCTGCAGGTACAGCTTCACCTCGTTGGTGATGGTCTTGTAACGCTCGCCGGCGAGCACGTTGAACACCGCCTGGGTGCCGACGATCTGCGAGGTCGGGGTCACCAGCGGCGGGTAGCCGAGGTCCTTGCGCACCTTGGGAATCTCTTCGAAGACCTCGTTGATGCGGTTCAGCGCACCCTGCTCCTTGAGCTGGTTGGCGAGGTTGGAAATCATCCCGCCCGGCACCTGGTTGACCTGCACGCGGGTATCGACGCCGGTGAATTCGCTCTCGAACTGGTGGTACTTCTTGCGGATCGCATAGAAGTACACGCCGATCTCCTGGATCAGCGCCAGGTCCAGGCCGGTGTCGTACGGGCTGCCGCGCAGCGCCGCGACCATAGACTCGGTGCCCGGATGGCTGGTGCCCCAGGCCATGCTGGAGATGGCGGTGTCGATGTGGTCGGCGCCGTTCTCGATGGCCTTGAGCTGGCACATGCTGGCGACGCCGGCGGTGTCGTGGGAGTGGATGAACACCGGCAGCGAGGAGGCCTCCTTGAGCGCCCTGACCAGGTCGCCGGTGGCGAACGGCGTCAGCAGGCCGGCCATGTCCTTGATCGCGATGGAGTCCACGCCCATCGCTTCCATGGCCTTGGCCTGGGCGACGAAGGCCTCGTAGGTGTGCACCGGGCTGGTGGTGTAGGCGATGGTGCCCTGGGCGTGCTTGCCGGCTTTCTTCACCGCGCGGATCGCGGTTTCCAGGTTACGCACGTCGTTCATCGCATCGAAGATGCGGAACACGTCGATGCCGTTTTCCGCAGCCTTGGCGACGAAGGCCTCGACCACGTCATCGCTGTAGTGACGGTAGCCGAGCAGGTTCTGCCCGCGCAGGAGCATCTGCAGGCGTGTGTTGGGCAGCGCTTCGCGCAGCTGGCGCAGGCGTTCCCACGGGTCTTCCTTGAGGAAGCGCACGCAGGCGTCGAAGGTGGCGCCGCCCCAGACTTCCAGCGACCAGTAGCCGACGCGGTCGAGCTTCTCGCAGATCGGCAGCATGTCTTCGGTGCGCATGCGCGTGGCGAGCAGCGACTGATGGGCGTCGCGCAGGATGGTGTCGGTGACCGTGATCTTCTTGCTCATCTCTGATTCTCCCTCTGGCCGCTGATCCGCGGCGACCCGGCGCAGGCCGGGCACGATTCGTTAAAGCCCGGCGTGGGCGGCGATGGCGGCGGCGATGGCCAGGGCCAGCTCGCCCGGCTTGCGCTTGATCGAGTAGTTCAGCAGCTCCGGATGGTTGTCGACGAAGCTGGTATTGAACTGGCCGCTGCGGAACTCCGGGTCTTCGAGAATCTGCTGGTAGTAGGTGGCGGTGGTCTTCACCCCCTGCAGACGCATGTCGTCCAGCGCCCGCGAACCGCGTGCCAGCGCCTCTTCCCAGGTCAGCGCCCAGACGATCAGCTTCAGGCACATCGAATCGTAGTACGGCGGGATGGTGTAGCCGGTGTAGATCGCCGTGTCGGTGCGCACGCCGGGGCCGCCGGGGGCGTAGTAGCGGGTGATCTTGCCGAAGCTGGGCAGGAAGTTGTTGCGCGGCTCCTCGGCGTTGATGCGGAACTGCAGAGCGAAGCCGCGGTACTGGATGTCTTCCTGCTTCACCGACAGCTGCAGTCCGGAGGCGATGCGGATCTGCTCGCGGACGATGTCGATGCCGGTGATTTCCTCGGTGATGGTGTGCTCCACCTGCACGCGGGTGTTCATCTCCATGAAGTACACCTCGCCGTCGGCGAGGAGGAATTCCACGGTGCCGGCGTTCTCGTAGCCCACCGCCTTGGCCGCGCGCACCGCCAGGTCGCCGATGTAGGCGCGCTGCTCGGGGGTGAGCTGCGGGCTCGGGGCGATCTCGATGAGCTTCTGGTTGCGCCGCTGGATCGAGCAGTCGCGCTCGAACAGGTGCACGGTGTTGCCGAAGGAGTCGGCGAGGATCTGCGCCTCGATGTGCTTGGGCTCGACGATGCACTTCTCGAGGAACACCTCGGCCGAACCGAAGGCCTTGGTCGCCTCGGAAATCACCCGCGGGAAATTCTGCTCCAGCTCCTCGCGCGAGTTGCAGCGCCGGATGCCGCGACCGCCGCCGCCGGACGTGGCCTTGAGCATCACCGGATAACCGATGCGCTCGCCTTCACGCAGTGCTTCGGCGAGGTCGGCGACGTTGCCCTCGGTGCCCGGCGTGACCGGCACGCCGGCCTTGATCATGCTGCGCCGCGCCTCGGTCTTGTCGCCCATGCGGCGGATCACTTCAGCGCTCGGGCCGATGAAGCGAATCCCCCGCTGCACGCAGATTTCCGCCAGCTCGGCGTTTTCCGAGAGGAAGCCGTAGCCGGGATGCAGCGCATCGCAGCCGGTTTCCACCGCCAGGTTGACCAGCTTGCGCGGGTTCAGGTACCCGGCCAGCGGATCGTCACCGATGAAATGCGCCTCGTCCGCGCGCTTGACGTGCAACGCCATGCGGTCGGCTTCGGAGTAGACGGCCACCGAACGGATGCCCATCTCGGCGCAGGCGCGCACGATCCGGACAGCGATCTCTCCGCGGTTGGCGATCAGGATTTTCTTGATCACGCGTGTCTTCCTCGACCCAGTGAACAGATGGCCCAGCGTGTGGGCGGCGTGCGACCGGACTTCATGTAGCGGCCTTGGAACAACACTACGCCGGAACACCGATCAGCAAAAATCAATAATTGTTGGGTCATCTATTAGGAATAACTTATCTTCGTCCGATCAGACATGCGGATAAGTCGTCGAGCGCGCCTCGCCGGGCGCATGCCGATTGCCGACAAGAGAGATCGAACGATGCGTAAGTCATTGATGCGCATGACCCTGCGTCAGCTGCAGGTGTTCAATGCGGTGTGCGATACGCGCTCCTACAGCCGCGCCGCCGAGGAAATGGCGCTGAGCCAGCCGGCGGTCAGTTTGCAAATTCGCCAGCTGGAAGAGCTGGTGGGCCAGCCGCTGTTCGACTACGTGAGCAAGAAGCTCTACCTCACCGACGCCGCCGAGGCGCTCAAGCGCGCCAGCCTGGACATCTTCGGGCGCCTGGAAAGCCTCGACATGCAGCTGTCCGACCTGCAGGGCTCGCTGCAGGGCCAGCTCAAACTGGCGGTGGAATCTTCGGCGAAGTACTTCGTGCCGCACCTGTTCGCCGCATTCCGCGAGAGCCACCCGGAAGTCAGCCTGCAACTGGTGGTGATCAACCATTCGCAGGCGGTGCGACGACTGTCGGCCAACCGAGACGACCTGCTGATCATGTCGCAGGTGCCGCAGGACGGTTCGCTGGAGTTCCTGCCCTTCCTCGACAACCCGATCGTCGCTGTGGCACCGAGCGAGCATCCGCTGTGCGCCGAGGCCTGGCTGACGCTGCAGGACCTGACGCCCTGGCCGCTATTGATCCGCGAAGCCGGCTCCGGCACGCGCCAGGCGTGCGAGGACTACTTCCACCAGAAGCGCGCGCACTTCGCCCAGACCCTGGAGCTGAGCTCCACCGAGGCGCAACGCGAGGCGGTGATCGCCGGGCTCGGCCTGGCGCTGCTGCCGCGCCACGCGGTGCGCCGCGAACTGGAGAGCGGCCTGCTGCGCGAGCTGCCGGTACGCGAGCTGCCGCTGATGCACAGCTGGTGCCTGGTGCATCCGCGTGGCAAATACCTGTCCCCGGTGGCGCAGACCTTCTTCGCCTTCGTCCGCGGCGAACGGGCGAAAATCAGTGCGCTGGCGGCGCGCTTCGGCGGTCGCCCAGCGAACCGCTGAGGTAGTTGAGGGCGATCAGGTCGGGGTAGGCATCGAGCTCCTGCTGCAGCTGGCGCTGCTCGGAATAGGCCTCGATGGCGCGGCGAAATTCCATACGCCGCTGGTCGAGCTGCTTGCGGCGGTTCTTGCTGTCGAGGGTGGAGGTCGGATTGAGCATGGCTGGTACTCCCCTTGGACGAGTGGAGCACCAGTATCCGGCTTATAAATGACGCTTTGCTGACACCGCTCCGCCAGGCCGGCGAGGCGTCAGAAGGACCCGGTCCAGCTCATCGCCACCCAGCGCGCCGGCTGCTCGCCCTCGCCGGTGACGTTGAACAGCAGCGCCAGGCGGCTGTCCTGCATCAGCCACGCGGCACCGAGCTGGGCGCGCATCCAGGCGCGGTCGCCGGACGTCTGCTGCAAGCGGAAACGCTGTTCTTCCCAGTAGGCGTCGATGGCTTCGGCGTCGTCATGCACGCGCCGCACGCCTTCGACGCCCGCCAGCAGTTCGACACGGTTGGCCAGCGGGTATCGGGCATTCAGCCCCAGGCGCAGTTCCGACACCTCATGCTCCCACGCCGCGAGCGACATCGCCTGGCTTCCGCCGCTCTCGTGATACGACGAAACCCGTGCCTGCAGATAATTCAGGTCCGCATAGGGCGACAGTTCCACCCCCGCCGGTTGCCACAACCGCTCCCAGTCCAGGCGCGCGCGCAACGCCCAGGTATCGACGCGGGGGTCGGCGCTGGAGGTCTCGGCGCCCAGGAGCGTCGAATATCCACGTCTGACGTCGGCTTCGCCGTGGTTGTAATACGCCGTCAGCGTCGACCACAGATCCGGAGACACGGCCGTCAGCGGCGACATGAACTCCAGCAGCAGATAATCCCCGCGCTGCTTGAGCTCCTCGGGCCCGCTTTGGCCCTCTTGCGCACGGGTCTTGCCGAGCGCAACGCCCAGCTGGGCACCGCTCTCGGTCAGGCGCTGACAGCCGCCGACCTCCGCAGCGCCACTCGAGTCGCCCGTTCCATCCAGGTTGTCGCCACCCCAATCCCCCGCCAGCCAGACACAGTTCTGCTTGCCGGGCGCCACGCGCAGGTCCAGCGGATGACCATGGTTCCCGGTCAACACCAGAGCTGCCGAATCCAGCGCCATCCTGGAAACCCCGCTGGCCTGCCGGCGCAGCCCATCGAGCCCGCTCGGCTGCACCTGGACCTGCACCTGCGCGAGATGCAGGGTCGATTCCTTCTGGATGTTGTAATCGGAAAGCGTACGCCCGTCCTCGAGCTGAACGCCGGCGAAACTCAGGTTCTGCTGGTCCGGCGCGATGCCTTCCTTGTCCTGAATCTTGGCCTTGATGTTCTCGATGGAGTCACTGGGCTCGACCTCCAGTGCGATGGTCCTGCCAGCGCCGGTCTTGACGAATATCTGCATGGCAAACGCGGGCGTGGCCAGGCCGCACACCAACACCATCAGCAGGGCGCGAAAAGAGAGAGAAACCTTGAGGGCTTGAGACATGGGGCAGCATCCGTACGGGAGCAGGGTAGGGAGGCCGCGAACACTAGCAAAATGACACTACGGGAGCCATGGCAACGCGTCAGATTACTCGCCCTGTTGCTTGCTGCTCTTCGGCGACAACCGCAGGCTGCGCAAGCTGCGCTTGACGCTCTTCAGGTGGTTGACCAGCGCCGGGCCGCGCGCCATCGCCACGCCCATGGCAAGTACGTCGATCACCACCAGGTGGGCGATGCGCGAGGTCAGCGGGGTGTAGATCTCGGTGTCCTCCTGTACGTCGATGGCCAGGTTGACGGTGGCCAGGTCGGCCAGCGGCGTCTGGCTCGGGCACAGGGTGATCAGCGTGGCGCCGGTTTCGCGGACCAGGTTGGCGGTGATCAGCAGGTCCTTGGAGCGTCCGGACTGCGAGATGCACACCGCCACGTCGGTGGGCTTGAGCGTCACCGCCGACATCGCCTGCATGTGCGGGTCGGAGTAGGCCGCTGCGGTCAGCAGCAGACGGAAGAACTTGTGCTGTGCATCCGCCGCCACTGCCCCGGAGGCACCGAAACCATAGAACTCCACGCGTTGCGCCTGGGCGCAGGCGCCGATGGCACGCTGCAGCGCCTGCGGATCGAGGTGCTCGCGTACCTCCATCAGCGTGTGCAGCGTGGTGTCGAAGATCTTCAGGCTGAAGTCGGTGACCGAATCGTCCTCGTGGATCGCGAACTGGCCGAAGCTGGCGCCGGCGGCGAGGCTCTGCGCCAGTTTCAGCTTGAGGTCCTGGAAGCCGTTGCAGCCGATCGCGCGGCAGAAGCGCACGATGGTCGGCTCGCTGATGCCGACATCGTGGGCCAGATCGGCCATGGAGCTGTGCATCACCGCGGCCGGATCGAGCAGCACGTGGTCGGCGACCTTGAGTTCTGATTTACGCAGGAGATGGCGGGATTGGGCGATGTGCTGCAACAGGTTCACAGGCGGGACTCGGTCGGGATCGGGGTGGTCGGGGCTGTAGTGTTCTTGTAGTTATACTACATGAAAAGCCTTCGCGCCCAGTCGCGGTGCGGCTTTCATCTGTGTAGTGCTGTTTCGGAAATGCCTTATGCGGTCAGCAACCGGGGGCCGGCAGCTTTCGGCGCAGGCGCAGTGTTGGCGTCCATGCCGCGCAGCGCGCCAGGCCTTGTGGGGCGCGTGCATCACGCTACTGCGCAATGCGCTGCGCAGGACGCGGCAGAGGTTTGCGCAGATGTACCGGTCAACGCCTCCGAATGACACCATCCACTGCCCGCATCTTTCACAACCATCTGATTAATATCGTTATTTAATGAAATGGCACGCTTTTCGTTACGTCATGGCTTCCCGGGCCAACCGGTCCATGACAGCAAGGAGAGCACTCATGCCAACCCCCGCGTACCTGTCCCTCGAAGGCACCAAGCAGGGCCTGATCACCGCCGGCACCTTCACCGAGGACTCGGTGGGCAACATCTTCCAGGAAGGTCACGAGGACCAGATCCTGGTCCAGGCCTTCAACCATCAGGTGATAATCCCGCGGGACCCGCAATCCGGCCAGCCGACCGGCCAGCGCGTGCACAAGCCGCTGATGATCACCAAGGTCTTCGACAAATCCTCGCCGCTGATCTTCAACTCGCTGACCTCCGGCGAGCGCCTGAGCAAGTGCCGTCTGGAGTGGTACCGCACCTCCTCCACCGGCACCCAGGAGCACTACTTCACCATCGAACTGGAGGACGCGGTGATCGTCGACGTGCAGTCGCGGATGCCGAACTGCCAGGACCCCAACCTGGCGCATTTCACCCACCTCGAGGACGTCTACTTCACCTACCGCAAGATCGTCTGGACCCACGAAGTCTCCGGCACCTCGGGCTCCGACGACTGGCGCACGCCGATCGCCGCCTGAATCCGCTCGCCGGGGCATGCACAGGCCCCGGCAGCTTTTCCGGCGCGCCCTGCCCTCGCCCAACGAGGCGTCGATGCAGAGCGCCCTTCGCATCACCGGAGGACAGGGAATGTTCGCAGCGGCCAACACCGCGCATTTCACACTGGCCATCGAAGGCCTTGCGCACGACCTGCAGGTCCTCGAGTTCCGGGGCCGCGAGGCGCTTTCCACGCCCTATGCCTTCGACCTCGAACTGGTCAGCGAATGCC
>DIEE01000126.1:0-2310 GCA_002418465.1 Pseudomonas sp. UBA5782
CGCGCGGCGCACCCTACGGGCCGAGCGAGCGGCGCGTTCCCCGGTGGCCGGACAAACACTCCTGATCGGTGCGCTGCGTAGGGTGCGCCATGCGCACCATTGGCCACCGGCGCGGTGGTTGCGGTGCGCGCGGCGCACCCTGCGGGCCGGGCGAGCGGCGCATTCGCGGTGGCAGTACTGGCGAAAACGGGCCCTTTCGGGCCCGCTGTCGGGAATAAAACGGCCGCGGGTTAGCGCGGCCAGGGCCATTACGGCCCAGTCAATCCTTGTCCATCTGCGAGTGGGTGCGGGTGTCCTTCATGAACACGTAGACCAGCAGCGAGCAGGCGATGCAGCCGGTCACGTACCAGTAGAAACCGCTTTCCATGCCGATGCTCTTGAACCACAGCGCGACGTACTCGGCGGTGCCGCCGAAGATCGACACGGTCAGCGCGTAGGGCAGGCCGACGCCGAGGGCGCGGATCTGGGTGGGGAAGAGTTCGGCCTTCACCACGGCATTGATCGAGGTGTAGCCGCTGACGATCACCAGCGCCGACATGATCAGAAAGAACGCGCCCCACCAGGTCTGGATGGTGTGCAGGGTGGTGAGGATCGGCACGGTGAGGAAGGTGCCGAGTACGCCGAAGGCGATCAGGATCGGACGCCGGCCGATCTTGTCCGACAGCGCGCCCACCAGCGGTTGCAGCAGCATGAACAGGAACAGCGTGGCGGCGGAGATCATCGTCGAGTCGGTCTTGCTCATACCGACGGTGTTCACCAGGTATTTCTGCATGTAGGTGGTGTAGGTGTAGAACGCCAGCGTACCGCCCATGGTCAGGCCGACCACGGTGAGCACCGCCTTGGGATGACGCATCAGGGTGCGCATCAGGCTTTCCGTCGGCTTGTCCTTCTTCTTGGTGAAGGAGTCGGTCTCTTCCATCCCGCGACGCAGGAACATGGCGACCACCGCGCACAGCGCGCCGATCAGGAACGGGATGCGCCAGCCCCAGTCTTCCAGCTGCTCGACGCTCAGCGTCTGCTGCAGGACGATCAGCACAGCCAGGGCTATGAGCTGGCCGGAGATCAGCGTGACGTACTGGAAGCTGGAGAAGAAGCCGCGGCTTTCCTTGGTCGCCGTCTCGCTCAGGTAGGTGGCCGAGGTGCCGTACTCGCCGCCGACCGACAGGCCCTGCAGCAGGCGCGCGACCACCAGCAGCACCGGCGCGGCGACGCCGATGGTTTCGTAGCTCGGGGTCAGCGCGATCATCAGCGAGCCGAAGCACATCAGCAGCACCGAGGCCAGCAGGGCGGCCTTGCGGCCCTTGCGGTCGGCGTAGATGCCCATCAGCCAGCCGCCGATGGGACGCATGATGAAGCCGACGGCGAAGATCGCCGCGGTGTTCAGCAACTGGGCGGTCTGGTCGCCCTGGGGGAAGAAGGATTTGGCGAAGTACAGCGAGAAAGCGGCGTAGACGTACCAGTCGTACCACTCGACGAGGTTGCCCACCGAGCCGCTGAAAATCGATTTGATGCGTTGCGAGGTGCTGCGAGGTTCTGCGTTGGAAGCAGACAGCGTGCTGGAGCTATCCATGGTTTTTCCTCTGATGTTGTTGTTTTTGGGCGCCACCATCCGGCCGCGCGAGTGCCGGTTGTGCATAGCAGATGCTGTGCCATGGGCTGGAAGTGCCGTTTCAGAGGGGTTGCGAGGTTTTTTCGAGGAGTAGATGCGCGGAATTCTGCCGACCGCTGCGGGCGGATAAGCGGAAATCCGCCTGCTTGGGATGGGAAGCTATCGGTGCGCACGGCGCACCCTACGGCGCGCACCGAGCATCCAACGCCACGTAGGGTGCGCTGCGCGCACCGCGCGCCTCACTCCTCGTCGCGCAGGAATTCGCCTCGCGCCAGGCCGTGGCGCTGCATCTTTTCGTTGAGCGTTCGCCGCGGCAGCTGCAGCAGGCTCATCGCCGTCTTGATCTCGCCGCCGCTGCGCGCCAGCGCCAGGCGCAGGCACTGCGCCTCGTAGGCTTCCATCAGCTCGGCCAGCGAAGGCTCGCCGCCGCTGGCGGGTGCCGGCTGCTCGTTGAGGTCGAGGACGTGGCGTTCGGCGGCGTTGGCCAGCTCGCGCACGTTACCCGGCCAGTCGTGACCGAACAGCTGCGCCAGTTGCAGTGGCGTCGGCGTGACGGCCTCGCGACCCAGGCGGGTGGCGGCCTCGCGGACGAAGTGGGCGAACAGCAGGCCGATGTCCTCGCGCCGCTCGCGCAGGGCCGGCAGTTGCAGCTCGGCGACGTTGAGTCGGTAGAACAGGTCCTCGCGAAAGCGCCCGGCGCG
>DIEE01000126.1:2337-4198 GCA_002418465.1 Pseudomonas sp. UBA5782
TGCAGCACGCGCAGCAGCTTGACCTGCTGCGCCAGCGGCATGCTCTCGATCTCGTCGAGGAACAGCGTGCCGCCGTCGGCGTGTTCCAGCTTGCCGACGCGCCTGCCCTGGGCGCCGGTGAAGGCGCCGCTCTCGTGGCCGAACAGCTCGGTCTCGAACAGGTGTTCGGGAATCGCCGCGCAGTTGAGGGCGACGAAGGGCTTCTGCGCGCGCGGGCCGAAGTCGTGCAGGCAGCGCGCGACCATCTCCTTGCCGCTGCCGGTCTCGCCGCGCAGCAGCACGTTGACCGGCGTCTGCGCCAGCGCCAGCAGCTGTCGGCGCAGCGTGCGGATCGCCGGCGAGACGCCAAGCAGGCGCGCTTCGAGTTCGTCGCCGTACTCCACTTGCGCGCGCAGGCGGCGGTTCTCCTGCACCAGGCCGCGCTTCTCCAGCGCGCGGCCGAGGGTTTCCAGCAGGCGCTCGGGATCGACCGGCTTCTCGATGAAGTCATAGGCGCCCAGGCGCATCGCCTCCACCGCCTGCGGCACGTCGCCGTGGCCGGTGAGCATGATCAGCGGCAGCTCGGCGTCCATCGCCTGAACGGCCTGCAGCAGCGCCATGCCGTCCATGCCGGGCATGCGCAGGTCGCTGATCAGCACGCCGGAAAAGTCCGCATCGAGGCTCGCCAGGCAGTCGCGGGCGTTGTCGAACAGCGTCACGGCGTAGCCGGAGAGCTGCAGCCATTCGCCGACCGTCTGGCGGATCACCGCCTCGTCGTCGACGAAAATCACCGGTCCGCGCATGGTCTGTCCTCCGGGGTGTGGATCGGCAGGCGCAGGCTGAACAGCGCGCCGTCGTCCTGGTTGGCGGCGCTCAGCTGGCCGCCGAGTTCGCCGACGATGGCGGCGGACACGGCCAGGCCGATGCCCAGCCCGGCGCCGGCCGGTTTGGTGGTGAAGAAGGCGTCGAAGACCTTCGCCAGGTGTTCCTCGGCGATGCCGCCGCCATTGTCGGCGACCTCCAGCAGCCAGTGCTCGCCGTCGCGTTGCAGGCTCAGGCGGATGTAGGGCTCGGCCTTGCCGCCGACCGCGTCCAGGGCGTTGCTGAGCAGGTTGACCAGCACTTGCTCCAGGCGGATCGCATCGCCGCTGACCCAGGCCGGGCGCTGCACCTGCTGTTCGATGCGCACCTGCGCCTGGCGCAGGTTCGGCGCAAGCAGCTGCAGCGCCTTGTCCAGCACGCCGCCCAGCTCCAGGCGCTCGCGGTTGCCGCCGGGGGTCTTGCGCGCGTAGGTCTTCAGGTGGCTGGTCAGCGCGCTCATGCGCTGCAGCAGTTCGTCGTGGCGGGCGAGGGCGGCGCGCGCCTGCTCCAGCTGGCCCTGGTCGAAGAGCAGGCGCAGGCTGGCCAGCTGCATGCGCAGGGCGGTCAGCGGCTGGTTGATCTCATGCGCCAGCGCCGCGGACATCTGCCCCAGCGCCGCCAGCTTGGCCGCCTGCACCAGGCCGTCCTGGGCGGTGCGCAGGTCGGCGGTGCGCTGTTCCACCAGGCGTTCCAGTTCCGCCCGGCTGCGCTGGCGCAGGCGCGCCAGACGCCAGCGCTGGTGCAGGAACAGGCCGAGGAAGACCAGCGCCAGCCAGACGCCGCCGGCCGCCAGGCTGGCATCGCGGGCGGCGTTGCCGCTCTGCGGCGCGCTCAGCAGGTGCAGTGTCCAGCCTTCGTTGGGCAGCGCCAGCGATTCCCAGAGCAGGTCCTCGGCGCCGTTGGGGCCGTCCACACGGCGCAGGTGGCTGTTCTCGCCCAAGGTGCGCAGCTCCGCGTAGCGCAGCGCCTGCAGGGGTTGCTTGTCGTACTGGCGGGGGGGGGGGGGGGGGGCGGCGTCGGG
>DIEE01000126.1:4209-12549 GCA_002418465.1 Pseudomonas sp. UBA5782
GTCCGCCTCCAGGTCGGGAAACTCCAGCTTGACCACGATGGCGCCGAGGAAGCTGCCGTCGTCGTCGCGAATCGCCTGGGACATGAAGTAGCCGGGAATCCCGCTGACCACGCCCACCGCGTAGAAGCGCCCGACGCCGTTCCGGCGGGTGTCGAAGAAGTACGGCCGGTAGCCGTAGTTGTGGCCGACGTAGCTGGTCGGCAGGCGCCAGTTGCTGGCGGCGACGGCGAGGCCGTCGCGGTCCATCAGTTCGAGGATCGCCGAGCGCGCGGCACCGTTGATCGCCTCCAGTTTCAGGTTCAGCCGCTCGCGCAGCGCGCCTTCCACCGGCCCGCGCAACGCCGCCTTCAGCTCGGGGTCGAGCGCCAGCACCGCCGGCAGCGAGCGGTAGCGCTCGATCAGCGTCTGCAGGTTGCCGCCGATCAGGACGAGCTGTTCGCGCGCCTGCACGCTCTGCTCGCGCAGCGCCTGGCGTTCGGCCTGGCGCCCGGCGAAATGCATCGCCAGCAGCAGGCCGGCGGCGAGCAGCAGGATCATGACGATGAGGCGCAGGGAACGGGGCGGCACGGGCGAACTCATGGTGCGGCTGGGACAGCCTGGATGGCGGTTGGCGGCAGGCGCGACCTTATCACGAGCCGCCGCGACGCTCTGCCCTTGTCCACGGCGACTGGCTACACTGCGGGTCCTCCAATAACAACGATCGCGCACCCATGCACCTGCATCCCTGGTCTTTACCGGTCGCCGAGGGGTTCACCCTGCGCGGCTGGCACAGCGAGCCGTCCGGCAAACCGCTGCTGCATTTCCTTCACGGCAACGGTTTCTGCTCGCGCACCTACGAACCGCTGCTGCGCCGGCTGGCGGACGACTTCGACCTCTGGCTGGCCGATTTCCAGGGCCACGGNNCAGCGCCGAACTCGCCGTGGAGTGCTTCGAGGCCGGCCGCGGGGCGTTCGGCGAGGTTCCCCGGCTGGCCCTCGGGCACAGTTTCGGCGGCGTTCTCAGCGGCCTGATCCTGGCCCGCCACCCCGACCTGTTCCAGCGCGCGGTGCTGCTCGATCCGGTGCTGTTCAGCCCGCGCATGCTGATGGCGATGCGCTTCGCCGCGCTGTTCGGCCATTACGGCCGCCACCAGATGGCGCGGCGTGCCGCGGCGCGGCGCAACCACTGGCCGGACCGCGCGGCGGTGCGCGCCAACTTCGAGGGGCGCGGCATCTTCAAGGGCTGGAGCGAGGAGGCGCTGGAGGCGCACCTGGAGCACGCCCTGCGCCCGGCGGCGCAGGGTGGGGTCGAGCTGAAGTGCCAGCCGAGTCGCGAGGCCGAAGTGTTCTCCTCGTCGCCGCAGCGGCTGTGGCCGACGTTGCGCCAGGTGCGCACGCCGACGCGGGTGATCCACGGCCGCGACAGCTACGATTTCATTGCGCCGTCGGTGGCACGCTGGTGCGCGGCCAGTCCATCGGTCAGCGAGGAGGCGGTCGAGGGCGGACATTGCTTCATGCAGGAGCACCCCGAGCATACGGCGCTGCTGGTGCGCGGCTTTCTATTGGAGCCGCCGCTCTAGTTCTTGCGTTTCCACTGATCCAGGCGCACCACGTTGCCGCTGCGGCGCGGCTCCGGTGGTGTGCTCGGCACGCTTTCCAGAATCACCGGGGCGACGTCCACCACCGGTGCCGGTGCCGGCGGCGGCTCGGCGGCGGCCGGCAGCGGGTGCGCTTCCAGCTCGATGTGGCCCAGGTGATGGCCGAACATGACCACGCTGCCGCTGTGGCGCTGCTCGCCGGTGACGGTGAACTCGAAGGAATAGACGCGGGCGAAGCGCTTGCGCCCGCGGCTGTCGGCGACCAGGCCGAAGCGGCGGAAGGCGACGTTCTCGTCGAGCAGCTCGACGTGCATCTTGCGGCAGTGCGCGCGGGTCAGCAGCAGCGCGCGTTCGCGCACGCCGTGGCCATGCCAGAGCCAAGCACCGGCGCCGGCCAGAAGCAGCAGCAGGAACAGATTGCCGAGGGTCAGCATGCTGGGTCCAGTTCGCAGGGGGGAGCACGAGCTTACCCCAACCGGGGCCAGTTTCAACGCGGCGAATCGTTNNCTTGCCCCCGGCGCCCGCCGATGGGCGTCGTTCAGGCCGACAGCGAACGCGGCCTGGGGTAGCGGCGGTCGGCCTTGCCGGCCTTCAGCACCTGGCCCGGCAGCGCATGGCCGACGATCGCCGGCAGCCCGGCGGCGACCTCCAGCAGGGCGTCGAGATCGACCCCGGTGTCCTCGCCCATCTGCTCGAACATGTGCACCAGGTCCTCGGTGCAGACGTTGCCGGTGGCGCCCGGTGCGTAGGGGCAGCCGCCTAGCCCGCCGAGGGAGGCGTCGAAGCGGCGGATGCCGACCTGGAACGCCGCCAGCGCGTTGGCCAGGCCCATGCCGCGGGTGTCGTGGACGTGCAGGGTGAAGCCGGCCTGCGGCCAGCGCGTCAGCGCCTCGCGGCAGATCCGCGCGACCTGCGCCGGGTTGGCCATGCCGGTGGTGTCGCACAGGGTCACGCCCTGCACGCCGATCGCCAGCAGCCGCTCGATCAGCTGGTAGACCCGCGCCTCGGGGATGTCGCCCTCGAACGGGCAGCCGAAGGTGGTCGACAGCGAGGCGTTGATGAACACGCCGCTGCCACGACTGACTTCGATGATCTCGGCGAACTGCGCCAGCGACTGCTCCGGGGTCATGCGCAGGTTGGCCAGGCCGTGGGTGTCGCTGGCCGACATCACCAGGTTGACCTCGTCCACGCCACAGGCCAGGGCGCGTTCGCAGCCCTTCACGTTGGGCACCAGCACGGTGTATTCGACGCCCGGCACGCGGGTGATGCCGCGCATCACCTCCTCGGCGTCGCGCAGGTTGGGGATCGCTTTGGGCGAGGTGAACGAGGTCGCCTCGATCTTCGCCAGGCCGCTGCGCGAAAGCGCATCGATCAGGACGATCTTGACCTCGGTGGGGATGAAATCGGCTTCGATCTGGAAACCGTCGCGGGTGGCGACTTCCTGGATGTAGAGGCGGGTCATGGTCTCTCCGGTGGTCGGGTGAGGCGGGTGCTGTTCAGATGATGCCGCGTTCGCGCAGGCCGCTGACCTGGGCGTCGCTGAGGCCGAGGCCGGCGAGCAGATCGTCGGTGTGTTCGCCCAGCGCCGGGCCACCGCCGCCGAGACGGCCGGGAGTGCGGCTGAGCTTGGGCAGCACGCCGGGCACCTTCAGCGGGCCGGCGCTGGTCTGCACCTGCTCGATCATCTGCCGCGCCAGGTAGTGCGGATCGGCGACGATATCGGCGGCGCTGTAGGGGAAGCCGGCCGGCACGCGGACCTCGTTGAGCGCGGCGATCACCTCGTCGCGGCCGCGTTGCTGGGTCCATTCGGCGATCGCGGCGTCGATCAACTCGGCGTGCTGGCTGCGCCCGTCGTTGTGCGCGTAGCGCGGGTCCTCGCCCAGGTCGGGACGTTCGATCAGCGTCATCAGGCGCTTGAAGATGCTGTCGCCGTTACCGGCGATGAGCACGTAGCGGCCGTCGTTGCACGGGTAGGAATTGGACGGCGTGATGCCGGGCAGCGCGCTGCCGGCCGGCTCGCGGACGTAGCCGAAGGCGTCGTACTCGGGCACCAGGCTTTCCATCATGGCGAACACCGATTCGTAGAGCGCCACGTCGATGGACTGGCCGAGGCCGCTGCGCTGGCGTTCCTGCAGCGCCAGCAGCACGCCGATCACGCCGTACAGCGAGGACAGTGAGTCGCCGATGCTGACGCCGACGCGCACCGGCGCCTGGCCGGGGTAGCCGGAGAGGTGGCGCAGGCCTCCCATCGCCTCGCCGATCACGCCGAAGCCGGGGCGGTCGCGGTAGGGGCCGGTCTGCCCGTAGCCGGAGATGCGCAGCATGATCAACCGCGGGTTGATCTCGGCCAGCGCCTCCCAGCCCAGGCCCCATTCCTCCAGCGTGCCGGGGCGGAAGTTCTCCACCAGCACGTCGGCCTCGGCGATCAGCTGGCGGGCGATGTCCTGGCCTTCGGCGGCCTTCAGGTCGAGGCTCAGCGAGCGCTTGTTGCGCGACTGCACGTGCCACCACAGCGAGGTGCCGTCCTTCAGCTTGCGCCACTTGCGCAGCGGATCGCCGACGCCTGGCGGCTCGATCTTGACCACGTCGGCGCCGAATTCGCCGAGCATCTTGCTGGCGAAGGGGCCGGCGATCAGCTGGCCCATCTCCACCACCTTGATGCCCTGCAGCGGCAGGCTGCTCTGCGTCATGTCTGCTCTCCTCGGTTGTGTTGCGTATGGCGGCGAGCATGAAACAGCGCCCGGCCCCGGACAATCATTGAATTGCCAAGCTATGCTTCGCGTATCGCGAAGGCTGTTCTATTTTCTTCGCCAATTGCTCGCTTTCATTACCCTCGATTCGTGATCCACGAACACAGGAGGCCCATGCGCCGCATCGACTTCGTCACCCTCAAGCTCTTCGTCAGTATCGCCGACGAACGCAGCCTGACCCGTGCCGCCGAGCGCGAGCACCTGGCCCTGGCCGCGGTGAGCAAGCGCATCAGCGACCTCGAGGGCCAGCTCGGCAGCGCCCTGCTGTACCGCCAGCCGAAGGGTGTCGAGCTGACCCCGGCGGGCCACGCGCTGCTGCATCACGCGCGCACCCTGCTCGACAACCTGCGCCAGATGAGCGCCGACCTCAGCGAGTTCAGCCTTGGCGTGAAGGGCCACGTGCGTATCCACGCCAACACCTCGGCGGTGATCGAATTCCTCCCCGAGGACCTGAGCAGCTTCGCCCGCGCCCATCCGGAGGTGAAGATCGACCTCGAGGAACGGGTCAGCAGCGAAACCATCCGCGCGGTGCGCGAGGGCCTCACCGACATCGGCATCTTCGCCGGCCACGTGCAGGCCGACGAACTGCAGGTCTACCGCTACCGCCGCGATCAGCTGGCGCTGGTCACCCCGCGCGAGCACCCGCTGGCCGGGCGCCGCGAAGTCAGCCTGCGCGATGCCATCGGCTACGACTTCATCGGCCTGCAGCAGGATTCCTCGCTGCACAGCCTGCTGCAGCACACCGCGCACCAGCTCGGCCAGCCGCTGCGCATGCGCATCCAGGTGCGCAGCTTCGAGGCGATCAGCCGGATGATCCAGACCGGCATGGGCGTCGGCGTGCTGCCCGACGAGGCGGTGCGCAGCCTGCTGCCGGCGCTGGACGTCGCGGTGATCCCGCTCACCGACCCCTGGGCGAAACGCGAGCTCAAGGTCGGCGTGCGCAGCCTGGAAAGCCTTTCGGTCACCGCGCGGCAGATGCTCGAACACCTGATCGGCGGCACTCCACTGGCCGACTAGGCCGTCTTCCGCGCGCGCCCAGCCCTCGCGGACGACGAAGCCTGGCCGCTCTCGCGGGCGTTTGCGGCGGTCCTACGAGGCATACCTTCGCGAAATTCGAAGGCTCGCTTAGCCAATTAAGAATTTCAGCGGCTTGCCGCCGCGTCGTAGATTCATCCCCGGCTCGACAACTACAACTAAGGGGCTCCTCCATGATGCGTACTTTCCTGCGCGGCACCGGCCGCATGCTCGCCGCTTCGGCACTGTTCCTCTGTCTCGGCGCCCAGGCCGATCCGATCCTCATCAAGTTCTCCCACATCACCGCCGACTCCACGCCCAAGGGCCAGGGTGCGCTGCTGTTCAAGAAACTGGTGGAAGAGCGCCTGGCCGGCAAGGTGGCGGTGCAGGTCTACGCCAACTCCTCGCTCTATGGCGACGGCAAGGAAATGGAGGCGCTGCTGCTCAACGAGGTGCAGATGCTCGCCCCGGCGCCGTCCAAGCTGGAGCAGTACACCAAGCAGCTGCAACTGTTCGACCTGATGTTCCTGTTCGACGACGTGGCCGCCGCGCAGCGCTTCCAGAATTCCCCGCGCGGCGAGGCGCTGCTCAAGTCGATGGAGCCCAAGGGCGTCACCGGGCTGGCCTACTGGCTCAACGGCATGCGTCAGCTGACCGCCAACAAGCCGCTGCTCGAACCCAAGGACGCGCGCGGCCTGAAGTTCCGCGTGCAGCCTTCCGACCTGCAGGCCGCGCAGTACAGCGCCCTGCGCGCGGTGCCGCGGAAGATGGCCTTCGCCGAGATCTACCAGGGCCTGCAGACCGGCGTGGTGAATGCCCAGGACAACCCCTGGTCGAACATCTACAGCCAGAAGTACTTCGAAGTGCAGAAGTACATGGTCGAATCCAACCACGGCATCGGCAACTACGTGCTGATCACCAACACCGCGTTCTGGAGCGGCCTGCCGGCGGACATCCGCAGCCAGTTGGAGACGATCATCGACGAGGTCACCGTGACCGTTAACCAGCAGGCCGAAGCGCTCAACGACAAGGCTCGCCAGGCGATCGTCGCGGCCGGGCAGAACGAGTTCATCGTGCTCACCCCGGAGCAGCGGGCGAAGTGGCGCGATGCCGTGCGGCCGAGCTGGAAGCCCTTCGAGGCCGACATCGGCGCCGACCTGATCGAGGCCGCGCAGGCCGCCAACATGGCGCCCTGATCGCGGGTGTACACGCGGCCCGGAGGTCCTCGCCGGGCTGCGGCGTTTTGTCCCAAATCAGCCAGCAGGGCGGCGTAGTCAGGTAGGATTGCGCCCCCTCCGGCCATTTCCCCCGACCCTCCCGTGAGCCATTCCCGACGAACCCGCAGCAGCGCATGGCTTGGCCTCTTCGCCATGCTGCTGGTGTTCGCCGGCCCGTTGCTGTCGCAGGGCATGGCCCACCACGGCATGCCGGCGATGCAGGCGTCGATGGACATGGCCGCGATGCCGGGCATGCACGACATGCCGGGCATGCAGCACGCCGATGCGCATCACGCGCAGGCGGGCGGCGACGAGGCGCTGTGGGCCGAATGCGGTTACTGCACGCTGCTGTTCAGCTGCCCGGCACTTGCCGCGGCGCCCTTCGATCTGCCGCCATCGGGCCTGTTCATCACCCCCCTGGCGACCCCGCCGGTCGTCGACGGCCACGCCGCCTCGGCGGTGTTCCCCGGCGCCCGCAGCCGCGCGCCACCGCTGTTTTCCTGATCGCCCCCCGACCCCGCTGACCTCGCCGGCGCGCTTTCGCGCGTACGGCGCAGCGGCATCCGTCTCCCGATCATGGAACACACATGTCCTCACTCCGTACCCGCGCGCGTCTGGTTTTCGTCGCCAGCCCGCTGCTGCTGCAGGCGCCTTTCGCGCTGTCTTCGCCTGACGAATCGAGCCCGCTCGAACTGGAAACCCACGTGGTCACGGCGGTTGCGCCGCAATCCCCGCTGACCGTCGTCACCGACCCGAAACAGCCACGCCAGCCGGTGCCGGCCAGCGACGGCGGCGATTACCTGAAGACCATTCCCGGTTTCTCGGTGATCCGCGCCGGCGGCAGCAACGGCGATCCGGTGCTGCGCGGGATGTTCGGTTCGCGGCTGAACATCCTCACCAACGGCGGCCAGATGATCGGCGCCTGCCCCAACCGGATGGATGCGCCGACCTCCTACATCTCGCCGGAAACCTTCGACAGCCTGACCGTGATCAAAGGCCCGCAGAGCGTGCTCTACGGCCCCGGCGCCTCGGCCGGCACGGTGCTTTTCGAGCGCGATCCGGAACGCTTCGGCGAACTCGGCGCGCGCCTCGACGGCAGCGTGCTGGTGGGTTCCAACGGGCGCTTCGACAAGGTCGTCGACGGCGCCGTGGGTGGCTCGCAGGGCTATCTGCGGGTCACCGGCAACCAGGCCCGCTCAGACGACTACCGCGATGGCCACGGCGACCACGTGCCGTCGAAATGGGACAAGTGGAACGGCGACGTCGCCCTCGGCTGGACCCCGGACGCCGACACCCTGGTGGAGCTCAGCGCCGGAGCCGGCGACGGCGAGGCGCGCTACGCCGGGCGCGGCATGGACGGCGCGCAGTTCAAGCGCGAGAGCTTGGCCCTGCGCCTGAAGAAATCCAACATCGGCGAGGTGCTGCAGGAGCTGGAGGCGCGGGTCTACTACAACTACGCCGACCACGTGATGGACAACTACAGCCTGCGCACGCCCTCCGGGACCGGCATGATGGCCGGGCCGATGGCGGCCGACGTCGACCGCCGCACCCTCGGCGGGCGCGTCTCCGCCACCTGGCGCTGGGCCGACTGGCAACTGATCGGCGGCGCCGATGCCCAGGTCAGCGAACACCGCGAGCGCAGCGCCTCGGGCATCGACACCTACGACGATCAACCCTGGAGCCACGACGCGACGATGCGCAACGCCGGCCTGTTCAGCGAGCTGACCTGGTACGCCGCCGAACGCCGCCGGCTGATCGGCGGCGCGCGCCTCGATCGCGCTTC
>DIEE01000126.1:12614-14094 GCA_002418465.1 Pseudomonas sp. UBA5782
CATGAGCGCGGTGGCCAACCCCACCGCCGGCGACACGCGCAGTGACAGCCTGCCGAGTGGCTTCCTGCGCTTCGAGCAGGACCTCGCCGATTCGCCGACCACGCTGTACGCCGGCATCGGCCATGTGCAGCGCTTTCCCGACTACTGGGAGCTGTACTCGCCGAACGAAGGCCCGGCCGGCTCGGCGGANNCGGCGAATGCCTTCGACGGCATCCGCCCGGAGAAGACCACCCAGCTCGACATCGGCGCGCAGTATGCCGGCGAGCACCTGCAGGCCTGGGTCTCGGCCTATGCCGGCCAGGTCCGTGACTACATCCTCTTCGAGTACGGCGACGGCGGCATGATGGGCAGCACCTCGCAGGCGCGCAACGTCGATGCGCGGATCATGGGCGGCGAGCTGGGCGCGGCCTATCACCTGAGCGAGCACTGGAAAGCCGACGCGACCCTGGCCTACGCCTGGGGCAAGAACAGCTCGGACGGCGAGGCGCTGCCGCAGATGCCACCGCTGGAAAGCCGCCTCGGGCTGACCTACGAACGCGACGACTGGAGCGTCGGCGCGCTCTGGCGGCTGGTCTCCGAACAGGGCCGGGTGGCCGAGGACAAGGGCAACGTGGTCGGCAAGGACTACGGCGACAGCGCCGGCTTCGGCGTCTTCTCGTTCAACGGCAGCTATCGCCTGAGCGAGCAGATCAAGCTCAGCGCCGGCGTCGACAATCTGTTCGACAAGGCCTACGCCGAACACCTCAACCTGGCCGGCAACGCCGGCTTCGGTTACGCCGCCGACGACCCGCAACCGGTACAGGAACCGGGGCGGACGCTGTGGACCAAGGTGAATTTCAGCTTCTGATCGTGAAAATCGGGGCCGCCAGGCGGCCCTTGGCGAACGAATTTGCCCCTACACGCAGCCGGCACCGGCCCGTAGGGGCGACCTCGTCGCCAAGCCGTCCATGGGACGGCCATTCCCTCAGACCCCCGCCAGGCTATCCGTACCCCGCCGCTCGTCCAGGCGCTCGAACATGCTCCGGGCGATTTCCCGTTCGCCCATCACCACGAGGTCCGCGCCGTTCTGTTCGAGGTGCTCCACCTCGGCGTCGAAATGCGCGCGGGCGATGATGCACAGCTGCGGGCACAGCTCGCGCGCGTGCTGGACGATCTTCGCCGCCTCGAAACCGTTGGGGATCGCCACCAGCAGCCAGCGCGCCGCGCCGATGTTGGCCTGCTCCAGCACGCCGGCCTTCACCGCGTTGCCGAGCACCGCGCTGATGCCCGCTTCGCGCAGGCCGTCGATGCCGCCCAGGTCGTCCTCGATCACCACCAGCGGCGTGCCCGTTTCGCGCAGACGCGCGCTGATCAGCCGGCCGACGCGGCCGTGGCCGATGAGGATGGCGTGGTCGTGCTCGTCGATCGGCGGCGGCGCGTCGCCCTGCGCCGGCACCCGGGCCGGGCCGGCTTCGCGCCGGCCGGGGCCGGGCCTCCGCCG
>DIEE01000253.1:0-1807 GCA_002418465.1 Pseudomonas sp. UBA5782
CGCGCGCCTCGATGCGCGCGCCAAGGTCGCCGCCGGCGGCGTTCACCCGGCGATTGGCCTCGGCGTCCTCCAGCGGGCCGCCGTGTTCTTCGCGCAGGCGCACGGCTTCGGTCAGCCACAGGCGGTCGAGGGAGGCGGTCGGGGGCAGGGCGGTATCGGGCACGCGGCGGCTCGTCTGGCGGGTTGAGCTCGAGGATAACCGCTTGGCGGCCTCGCTTCACGCGCGCGACTTCATTCGCCGACATCGAGCCGTTATCCTGCGCGGATGAATACGACCCGACTGCCCCTCGCCCTGATCGCCGCCCTCGCGCAGAACCGCGTGATCGGCCTCGACAACAAGATGCCCTGGCACCTGCCGGCGGATCTCAGGCACTTCAAGGCCATGACCCTCGGCAAGCCGGTGATCATGGGCCGCAAGACCTGGGATTCGCTCGGCCGTCCGCTGCCGGGACGCCTCAACCTGGTGGTCAGCCGCCAGCCCAACCTGACGCTGGACGGTGCCGAAGTCTTTCCGACGCTGGAGCAGGCGATCCTGCGCGCCGAGCAGTGGGCGCGCGAGCAGGGCGCCAGCGAGCTGATGCTGATCGGCGGTGCGCAACTCTACGCCCAGGTGCTGGATCAGGCCGAGCGCCTGTACCTGACGCGCATCGCCGCCAGCCCCGAGGGCGATGCCTTCTTCCCGGCGTTCGACGCGTCGCAGTGGGAGCGCACCTCCAGCGTCGAACATCCGGCCGAGGGCGAGGCGCCGGCGCATGCGTTCGAGAGTTGGACGAGACGCTGAGACCTGTTGCGCGTCGTTCGGTGCGCATGGCGCACCCNNAGGGTGCGCCGTGCGCACCGCCAGCACCAAGGTCAGGGAAGCAGCGTCTTCAATTCGGCGCTGACCTGCCCCGCGTCGATGTGCAGGTAGGCGATGCCGACCGGCAGCTTGAAGCGCCTGCGTCCGGCGCTGCCCGGATTCACGTAGAGCACACCGTCGCGCAGCTCCTGGCGCGGCGCGTGGGAATGCCCACTGACGACCACGTCGATGCCTTCCGCCACCGGGTCCAGATCGAGTGCCTTGAGGTCGTGGAGGACGTAGACGCAGACCCGCCCGAAGCGGATCAGCAGACGTTCGGGAATGTCCGTGGCCCATTCATGGTCTTCATCGTTGTTGCCGCGAATCGCCGAGAGAGGCGCTATCCTCTCCAGCTCGGCGAGGATCTCGGGGCTACCGATATCGCCGGCATGAATCAGGTGATCGCACTGCTTCAGGGCTTCCAGCGCTTCGTCGCGCAGCAAGCCGTGGGTGTCCGAAATCAGTCCGATCTTCATCACTGACCTTGTGCAGAAAATGATCGCGAAGGGCCATCTTCGCACAGCGTCAGGGAAAAAACAGGGATCAGCGGCGATGCGGCGCGAGACAGCGCCGTACGCGGTTCACCCGCGGCAAAACGCATCCGCCGAGTGCCCGGAAGGGCCGCACGGATACAGCCTCTACCACCGAAAGGATCTACCGATGAGCACGCTCGTTCGCATCTGCGCCCTGTCTTCGCTGCTGCTGATCGCCGGCCCCGTGCTGGCGGCAAAAACCTGTGGCGACAAGGAGCAGGACATTCAGCAGCAACTCGACGAAGCGCGCCAGCAGGGCGACAGCTCGCGGGTCGACGGGCTGACCACGGCGCTGGAGCAGGTGCGCAGCCGCTGTACCGAGGAGGGCCTGGTGGCCGACCGCAAGGACCGCATCGCCGCCAAGCAGGCCGAGGTGTCGAAGCGCGAGGCCGATCTGCGCGAGGCGCAGCGCGACGGCGACCGCAAGAAGATCGCC
>DIEE01000253.1:1824-5952 GCA_002418465.1 Pseudomonas sp. UBA5782
AAAAAGCCCGGCGATTGCCGGGCTTTTTCGTGCGGGCGAGCCGGTTACGGCATCAGCCGTCGAGCAGCGCCTTGTTGCGCACCGCGCCCTTGTCGGCGCTGGTGGCGAGCAGGGCGTAGGCCTTCAGCGCGGTGGTCACCTTGCGCGCGCGCGGGGCGGCGGGTTTCCAGCCTTTCTTGTCCTGTTCCGCGCGGCGATGGGCGAGTTCCTCGTCGCTGACCAGCAGGTTGATCGAGCGCTGGGGAATGTCGATCAGCACCCTGTCGCCGTCCTGCACCAGGCCGATGGCGCCGCCCGCGGCCGCTTCCGGCGAGGCGTGGCCGATGGACAGCCCCGAGGTGCCGCCGGAGAAGCGCCCGTCGGTGAGCAGCGCGCACTGTTTGCCGAGGCCCTTGGACTTCAGGTACGAGGTCGGATAGAGCATTTCCTGCATGCCCGGACCGCCTTTCGGGCCTTCGTAGCGGATGATCACGATGTCGCCGGCATCGACCTCGTCGTTGAGGATGCCTTTCACCGCCCCGTCCTGGCTCTCGAAGACCTTGGCGCGGCCCTCGAAGACGTGGATCGACTCGTCGACGCCGGCGGTCTTCACCACGCAGCCGTCGAGGGCGATGTTGCCGTAAAGCACCGCCAGCCCGCCTTCCTGGGAGAACGCGTGTTCGACGCTGCGGATGCAGCCTTCGGCGCGGTCGTCATCCAGGCTGTCCCAGCGGGTCGACTGGCTGAACGCGGTCTGCGTCGGGATGCCCGCCGGGCCGGCCTTGTAGAAGGTCTTCACCGACTCGTCCTGGGTGATGGTGATGTCCCACTTCTCGATGCCTTCGCCCAGCGTGCGGCTGTGTACGGTCGGCAGGTCGGTGTTGATCAGGCCGCCACGGGCCAGCTCGCCGAGGATGCCGATGATGCCGCCGGCGCGGTGCACGTCTTCCATGTGGTACTTCGGCGTGTTCGGCGCCACCTTGCACAGCTGCGGCACCTTGCGCGAGAGCGCGTCGATGTCGTGCAGGTCGAAGTCCAGCTCGGCTTCCTGGGCGGCCGCCAGCAGGTGCAGGATGGTGTTGGTCGAGCCGCCCATGGCGATGTCCAGGGTCATGGCGTTCTCGAAGGCCGCGCGGTTGGCGATGTTGCGCGGCAGCACCGAGTCGTCGTTCTCGCCGTAATAGCGGCGGCAGAGTTCGACGGCGGTGCGCCCGGCCTGCAGGAACAGCTGTTCGCGGTCGGCGTGGGTGGCCAGCAGCGAGCCGTTGCCCGGCAGCGCCAGGCCGAGGGCTTCGGTCAGGCAGTTCATCGAGTTGGCGGTGAACATGCCGGAGCAGCTGCCGCAGGTCGGGCAGGCGCTGCGCTCGTATTCGGCGACCTTCTCGTCGCTGGCCGAGTCGTCGGCGGCGATGACCATGGCGTCGACCAGGTCCAGGCCGTGGCTGGCCAGTTTGGTCTTGCCGGCTTCCATCGGCCCGCCGGAAACGAACACCACCGGGATGTTCAGGCGCAGGGCGGCCATCAGCATGCCGGGGGTGATCTTGTCGCAGTTACTGATGCAGACGATGGCGTCGGCGCAGTGGGCGTTGACCATGTATTCCACGGAGTCGGCGATGATCTCGCGGCTCGGCAGCGAATAGAGCATGCCGTCGTGGCCCATGGCGATGCCGTCGTCCACGGCGATGGTGTTGAACTCCTTCGCCACGCCGCCGTGCTTCTCGATCTCGCGGGCGACCAGTTGGCCGAGGTCCTTCAGGTGCACGTGGCCGGGCACGAACTGGGTGAAGGAGTTGGCGATGGCGATGATCGGCTTGTGGAAGTCGCCGTCCTTCATGCCGGTGGCGCGCCACAGGGCGCGGGCGCCGGCCATGTTGCGGCCGTGGGTGGAGGTTTTCGAACGGTAATCGGGCATGACGGTTTCCTGCGGCTGATCAGGTCGTTATGAGGCGTATGGTGAGCGTCGCGAAAAAGTGATGCAAACGGCGTTGACCGTGCATTCGCGAATGGCCGAAAGGCGAGGCGGGATCACCGCTCGCGTGGCCCTGGCTCAGGCCCGCCGAAGGATGGATGGCAGGGAATGCTGCGATTCTACGCCGCAGCAGGCGCCGAGGGAAAGGCTGCCCGCCGGGCCGGGCGGTGCGTGACGATGGGCGGGGATTCGCGGTGGAATAGGTGTTCGCCGCCGGCAGCGGGGTCGGCATGAGCAGCATGCGCCTGCGCATCGAACGCATGGGCGGGCGCCTGCGGATCGAGTCCCGCCCCGGTGAAACGCTGCTGACGGCGACGATTCAGGGGCGCGGGGCGGCTCGATAAAAGCCCCGGAAGGCGTGCCGATCAGCTCGGCAGCAGGCGACAGGTCAGGCTCTTGATGTAGCGCGTCTCGGCGATCGCCGGGTGTACCGGATGGTCCGGGCCCTGGGCGCCGCGTTCGAGTAGCTGCATGTGGCGGTCGAGGTGGCGGGCGCTGCCGAGCAGGAGGTTCTGCAGGTCGTCCTCGGGCAGGTGCATCGAGCAGGAGGCGCTGACCAGGATGCCGTCCTTGTTCAACAGGCGCATGGCCTGCTCGTTGAGGCGGCGGTAGGCGGCCTCGCCGTTCTTGAAGTCCTTCTTGCGCTTGATGAAGGCCGGCGGGTCGGCGACCACCACGTCGAAACGCTCCTCGGCGGCCTTGAGCTCCTTCAGCGCCTCGAAGACGTCGCCTTCGACGCTGATCACCTGGTCGGTCAGGCCGTTCAGCGCGGCGTTGCGCTGCACGCCGTCGAGGGCGAAGGCCGAGGCGTCGACGCACATCACTTCGCTGGCGCCGAAGGCCGCGGCCTGCACGCCCCAGCCGCCGATGTAGCTGAACAGGTCGAGCACCCGCTTGCCCTTGACGTAGGGTGCCAGGCGCGCCCGGTTCATGCGGTGGTCGTAGAACCAGCCGGTCTTCTGGCCTTCCATCACCGGCGCCTCGAACTTCACGCCGTTCTCTTCCAGCCCGACCCACTCCGACACTTCGCCATGGGCGACGCTGACGTAGCGCTCCAGGCCTTCGGCGTCGCGCGCGGCGGAATCGTTCTTCCAGAGGATGCCGCTGGGCTTGAGCACCTGCACCAGCGCGGCGAGCACGTCGTCCTTGTAGCGCTCCATGGTCGCCGAGGCCAGCTGGGCCACCAGCACGTCGCCGAAACGGTCGACCACCAGGCCGGGGAGCAGGTCGGAATCGCCGAACACCAGGCGATAGAAGGGCTTGTCGAACAGTCGCTCGCGCAGCGACAGGGCGACCTTGAGGCGGTGCACCAGCAGCGACTTGTCCAGCAGATGCTTGGTGTCGCGGGAGATCAGGCGGGCGCAGATCAGGTTGTTCGGCGACAGGGCGACGACGCCCAGCGGCTTGCCGCCCGCGGCCTCGAGGATCGCCTGATCGCCGGCAGCGAAGCCGGAAAGCGGCGAGGCGGCCACGTCGATCTCGTTGCTGTACACCCACAGGTGACCGGCACGCAGGCGGCGATCGGCGTTGGCTTTGAGGCGCAGGCTGGGTAAGGACATGTTCATCTCCGGAAGGGGAGTGGAATTCTAGCTGGATAGTCGCCGCCGTGCAGGATTTGACATTTCTCATGGCGCCAGACAACCGGCGCGGCGCAGAGTCGGCGCGCTCATTAATGGAGGTGTCCATGCTGCAGATTTCCCCACCGGCGCGTGGCGCTCCGCTCTGGCGCCTGGGCTTCCGCCCGTTCTTCCTCGGTTGCGCCGCCTACGCCTGCGTGGCGCTGGCGATGTGGCTGCTGGCGCTGGCCGGCGCTCCCGTATGGCAGCCGACCGGTGGTTGGCTGACCTGGCACCTGCACGAGATGCCGTTCGGCTTCGGCGTCGCCGCGGTGGCCGGCTTCCTGCTGACCGCGGTGCCCAACTGGACCGGCGCCCAGGCGTTGTCCGGCCCGCCGTTGGCCACCTTGTTCCTGCTCTGGTTGGTGACGCGTCTGGCCTGGCTCGGCAGTGCGCCGCTGGCGTTCTGCGCCGTGCTGGAGCTGGCCTTCCTGCCGCTGCTGGCGTTCGCCCTCGGCCGCAGCCTGTGGCGGTCGCGGCAGCGCAACAACTACCCGCTGGTCGGCGTGCTGCTGCTGTTCGCCCTCGCCGACGGCCTGGCGGTGGCCGGGCAACTGGCCGAGC
>DIEE01000220.1:0-147 GCA_002418465.1 Pseudomonas sp. UBA5782
CTGGTGTTCTTCGCCGGCGTGGTGCTGCTGTTCTCCGGCGCGACCCCGGCCATCGACGAACGCCTGGACACCCTGCGCTTCCTCATCCCGCATCGGCTGATCGACATCTCCCACCTCGCCGCCAGCCTGGTCGGCGTGCTCTGCCTG
>DIEE01000220.1:171-6526 GCA_002418465.1 Pseudomonas sp. UBA5782
CCCTGGCGCTGCTGATCGTCGGCGCAGGGCTGTCGCTGCTCAAGGGCGTGGACTGGGAAGAAGCGCTGCTGCTGTCGATCACCGCGGCGCTGCTGGCGGTGTTCCGCAAGGCCTTCTACCGACCCAGCCGGCTGCTGGAAATGCCGCTCTCGTCGGTCAACCTGGTGGCGGCGGCCTGCGTGCTCGCGGCCTCCACCTGGCTGATGTTCTTCGTCTACCAGAACGTGCCCTACGACCATGAACTGTGGTGGCAATTCGCGGTGGACGCCGACACCCCGCGCTCGCTGCGCGCGACGCTGGGCAGCTTCCTGCTGCTGGCGATCCTCGGCCTGGTCTGGCTGCTGCGCCCGCAACCGCCGGAAATCCTCGAACCCGACGAGGCCGAGCTGCAGCGCGCGCTGACCATCATCAAGGCTTCCGACCAGCCGGACGGCGGCCTGGTGCTCACCGGCGACAAGGCGATCCTCTTCCATCCCAAGGGCGACGCCTTCCTCATGTATGCGCGCCGTGGCCGCAGCCTGGTGGCGCTGTTCGACCCGATCGGCCCGGCCGCCGAGCGCGGCGAGCTGATCTGGCAGTTCCGCGACCTCTGCGACCACTACCGCGCCCGTCCGGTGTTCTACCAGGTGCGCGCGGAAAACCTGCCGTACTACATGGACATCGGCCTCAGCGCGATCAAGCTCGGCGAGGAAGCCAGCGTCGACCTGGCCACCTTCGACCTCGACAGCAAGGGCAAGAAAGACCTGCGCTACACCTGGAACCGCGGCCAGCGCGACGGCCTCAGCCTGGTGATCCACGCCCCCGGCGAGGCACCGATGGAGCAGCTGGCGGCGATTTCCGAGGCCTGGATGCAGGGCAAGCAGGCGCGCGAGAAGGGCTTCTCCCTCGGCCGTTTCGACACCGACTACCTGCGCCACTTCCGCATCGCCGTGGTGCTCGACAAGGACCAGCCGGTGGCCTTCGCCAGCCTGCTGGAAACCGACGAGAAGGAAGTCGCCAGCCTCGATCTGATGCGCGTGCATCCGAACGCGCCGAAGCTGACCATGGAATTTCTCATGCTCGGCCTGATCCTCAACTTCAAGGAAGCCGGCTACGCGCACTTCAGCCTCGGCATGGTGCCGCTGGCCGGATTGCAGGTGCGCCGTGGCGCGCCGCTGGCGCAACGCCTGGGCTCGCTGGTGTTCCAGCGCGGCGAGCAGTTCTACAACTTCCAGGGCCTGCGCCGCTTCAAGGACAAGTTCGACCCCGAATGGGAGCCGCGCTACATGGCCGTTCCCGCCGGACTCAACCCACTGCTGGCCCTGGCCGATACCGCCGCGCTGATCGCCGGCGGCCTGACTGGATTGGTGAAACGCTGATGGCCTTACCGTTCTCCCGTCGCAAGACGCTCGTCACCCTCGCCGTACTGCTCTGCCTGCTGCTGGGCATCGCCTGGTGGTTCCTCAAGCCGCCGCCGACCGCGCAACTCGAACACCCGACGCTCGCCGACGGCAGCGCGGTGACCCTGGCGGTGCCGCCGGGCGAGATCGGTGCACGCGTCGCCATCGCCGTGCCCGAAGGCCAGGGGCTGAGCGACGCACAGTTGCTTGCCCTGGCCGAGCGCGGTGCGCTGCTGGTGCAGTACGTTGTCCAGCCCGGTACCTGCGAACAGCAGCGCCAGCACCTGAACGCCGCCGCCGCACAGCTGAAACAGGCGCCGACGCTGGTCGCCGGCATCGGCCCCGGTGGCGTGCTCGCCTGGCGCTGGCTGGCGGCGCAGAGCAGCGACCAGGCCCGCGCGCTGTCGGTAGGTTTCTCACTGTCGACGCCGGATTGCCCCGAGGTGCTGCCGCAGCACGCCGAGCACGGCCAGTGGAGCATCGCCTGGAACGACAACCCGGACGACCCCAGCGCCCGTTTCGCCCGCGCGCTGGACAACGCCCACACGCAGATCGCCAACTACGACACGCCGCTGCCGCAACTGCTCGACCAGCAGCTGCAGAGCCTGCTCGCCGGCCAGGGCGACGCCATGCCGGTGGTCGAAGTGCCCGCGAAGGACCCGGTCGACACGCTGAGCCTGTTCTATTCCGGCGACGGCGGCTGGCGCGACCTCGACCGCGACGTCGCCGAGCAGATGGCGCTGCACAACTACCCGGTGATCGGCGTCGACACCCTGCGCTACTACTGGCAGCGCAAGAGCCCGGAACGCTCGGCCAGCGATCTCGCCGCACTGATGAAGCACTACCAGGAAACCCGCGGCGTGAAGCATTTCGCGCTGATCGGCTACTCGTTCGGCGCCAACGTGCTGCCGGCGATCTACAACCGCCTGCCGGCGGCGACCCAGGACGCGGTGAGTTCGCTGATCCTGCTCGCCCCCGAGCGCAGCGTCGGCTTCGAGATCGAGGTGCAGGGCTGGCTGGGCAAGGTCAATGAGGAAGCGCCGATCGGCCCGGAACTGAGCAAGCTGCCGGCGGCGAAGGTGCTCTGCGTCTACGGCGTCGAGGAAAAGGCCGAAACCGGCTGCACCCTGGGCGAACTGAGCGGCCAGCCGCTGGAACTGCCCGGCGGCCATCACTACGACCAGGATTACCCGGCCCTGGCCAAGCGTCTGCTCGACGCGATCCAGGCCCGCACCGCGCCATAAGCCGTGCTTTCGTTGCCCATCGGCAACGCAAGCTACGCATTTTCAGAACCCCGGAAAACACAAAACCCGCCGAAGCGGGTTTGTGTGGTACCGACTCGAAATCCCTGTCGAGGCGCCGTCCTGGCTCGGTGGTTCATCCTGCGGTTCGTGCGATCCGTCGCGCCATCCGTGAAGCAGAGATTACGGCGCGCACGCACCCGCAGATAGAGCCAGGCGGCGACGGCGCGTGTAGGCATTTGGCTATTCGAGCGCCCGGTTCATCGGCGCTCCAGCGAAGCGGCGGGATCAGCGCTTCAACTGCCGCTCGATCTTCTCCGCGCCCTGGTTGATCTCCTCGGCCTCCTGCTCCTTGGTCTTGATGGTGGTCGGCGTGATCAGCTTGTCGACCGCTTCGGTGGCCGGGTTGTCGCGGCGGATGTCTTTCTCCACCACGTCCACCGGATTCCCGGCCTGATCCTGCTTGGGCTGGTTCGGCGGAGTGCGGTCGATGGCGGATTGGCTGGGGCGATCGGTCTGGCTCATGTTCATGTCCTCTCACTGCGTGTGATGTTTCGAGCGAGAGGACCGGCAACTAGTTCGAGTCAGGCGTCGGTCCGCTCCCGCGCATGCAGCAGTTCCAGGTGGCGACGAATCTGCCTGACCCAGCGTTCCACCCGCTGCAGCTCGGCCAGGGCATCGCGTACCTGCGCCTGTTCGCAACGCGCCCGGTCGATCCGCTGGCGCAGCTCGCCTTCGCGCAGCTCCGCCGCCACCAGATGGCATTCCGCTTGAGACACCCGCTGTACGAGTCTGGCTACCACTGGATGCACTCACTACTGGGAAAGTAAGGGTTCGAACCCGGCCAATGCCGAACATTCGTCCCGGCCGACCATCGGGAACCATTGAGCGATTTGCAAGGTCATTTCGGCCCGGTCGTGCATTCTGCTAGCAGCACATCGCCACTTTTCTCCATAAGTCCTTGATTTATATAGAACGGAAAGTTGGCACACATGCTGCGATAACAAAGCGGACTCCACCTGCTTTGGATAATTAAAAATGAACGATCTGCTCAATGCCGTTACTGCCGCCTTCCCCGATTACGAAGTGACTGCCGTCGCACGCCCTGACCGGGGCTGCCTTGTCACCCTGAAGAACTTCGATGGCAGCCTGGTAAGACGCGCCGCCTGCGCGAGCCAAGTCACCGATGACCTGCAGCGTGAGCGCTTCGTCAACACGATGAAGCGCGACGTTGCGCTGCACTTCGGCGAGCTGCCGCCGGTGGAAACCCTCAGCCGCCTGCGCCGCTCCGGCCTGCCCGCCTACAGCCACGTCTGAGCTGTAGCCGTAACGAAAAGCCGCCCCACGGGGCGGTTTTTCTTTGCCTGGAAAATGGTCGCCTCAGGGCGTGACCGGCAGCGCACGCTTGTGCGCGCTGTTGTCGTAGGTGTGCAGGATGATCCGACTGGCCTCCTCGCTCACCGGCTTGCCCTCGAGGAAATCGTCGATGTCCTGGTAGCGCACGCCCAGCGCGGTCTCGTCGGCGTGGCCGGGGCGCAGGCTTTCCAGGTCGGCGGTGGGGACTTTTTCGGTCAGCGCCTCCAGCGCGCCGAGCCAGCGTCCCAGGGCACGCACACGGCGCTTGTTCAGCCCGTACAGCGGTGCCAGGTCGCAGGCGCCGTCGCCGTGCTTGGTGAAGAAGCCCATCAGCGCCTCCGCCGCATGGTCGGTGCCGACCACCAGACCGTCGCGGGCGCCGGCGATGGCGTACTGGGCGACCATGCGCTGACGCGCCTTGATGTTGCCAAGGACGAAATCCTCCTGCGCCGCATCGCGAAAACCCAGCCCGGCGCCCTTCGCCGCCTGCAGCATGGCGTCGCTGGCCGGGCCGATGTCGATCCGCAGCAGTTCGTCGGGCTTGATGAAATCCAGCGCCGCACGCGCGTCCGCCTCGTCGTGCTGCTGGATGTAGGGCAGGCGCACGGCGATGAAGGTGGCCGACTCGCCCTGCTCGCGCAGGTGCTCCACGGCGAGCTGACACAGCCGCCCGGCGACGCTGGAATCCACGCCGCCGCTGATGCCCAGCACCAGCACACGTCGGCCGCTGCCGCGCATCTGCTCGACGAGAAAATCGATGCGCCGCTGCGCTTCGCTGGCCGCGTCGAATTCCGGGCTCACATGCAATTCACGGATGATGCGTTGCTGACGGCTGGAGACGTCGTTGCTCATAGCTTGTATCCCATAGTGAAGGGTCGAAGTGATTCAACGCCGGGCAAGGCTGGCATGCAGACGCGGAATCTCCGCCAGCGCGAAGGTGGACGCGGCGCCCAGCACGGCCATCCGGTCGCCCGGAAAATGCTCGGTGCTGGAAAACAGGCGCAGCTCCTGCTGCCGGCCGAACGCCCAGGCAAAACATACGGTGCCGGGCGCGATACCGTCGAGGCCATCCGGCCCGGCTACGCCGGTAGTGGCAACCACGACGTTGGCCGGACTGTCGCGCAGCGCGCCAACGGCCATTTCGCGGGCGACCTGCTCGCTGGTCAGGCCGAAACGCTCGATGGTCGTCGGCTGCACCGCGAGCAGGCGCTTCTTCGCATCCGGCGAGTAGACCACGTAGCCGGCGTCCAGATAGCGCCCGCTGCCGGGGCAGGACGCCAGCAGCGTGATTATGTTGCCTGCGGTACAGGATTCAGCCGTCGCCAGCAGCAACTCGTGCTTCTTGAAGTATTCGACGATGGCTTCGATGCGCATGTTTTCCGACCGTTGCTGGCTGCTCGAACGATAGACCCGCGCCGACCGCCAATGCTCCCTCGCCCGGCGCATCGCCTCACGGCGGGCCGGCGACTGAACGCTTGCCGTCGGGCACCCTCAAAAACGGGTCAACCAGGAAGATTGCCATGCCGCGCAGCGAAACCCTCTGGTCCCAAAGCCTCATCCAGTTCCGCGACGCGGTCGCCGAGCCATCACCCACGCCCAGCTGCGGCGCCGCCGCCGTCGTCAGCGCCAACCTCGGCCTGGCGCTGGTGCTCATGGCCCTGCGTACTTCCCAGACGAAGCATCCGCAGGCCGAGCGCGGAGTACTAATCAGGCAGGTGGAAAGCCTGCTGCACCGCCTCGCCGACTATGCCGACGCCGACGTGCTGGCCTTCGCCGACTATATGGAAGCGCTGCGCCACGACGAATCCCAGGCACCGAACCGACAGCGCGCCGCGCGCAAGACCTCCGCCGTCTCGCTCGACGGCGCGCGCTGCTGCGCCCAGGCCCTGGCGCTCGCGATCGACGCACGGCGGTACACCGCCAGCGCCCTCGTCAGCGATATCGAAGCCGGCGCCCTGCTCGTGCATGCAGGGCTCTCCGCGCTGCTGATCAACCTCGACGTGGACCTGCGCGAACTGGTGGACAAGGAGGAACGCCAGCGCCTGCACATGGCGCGTCAACAGGTTCAGGAGGAGGCGGACCAGCGCCTCGCGCAGGTCCGCGCGACCGGCCACTAGCAGGCGATCGGCAAGAACGACCATCGAGGCTATC
The DNA here is from genome assembly GCA_002418465.1 of Pseudomonas sp. UBA5782. Lineage (GTDB taxonomy): Bacteria > Pseudomonadota > Gammaproteobacteria > Pseudomonadales > Pseudomonadaceae > Pseudomonas_O. The sequence goes on from DIEE01000220.1 coordinate 6,299, forward strand.
CAAGACCCCGACCTGCCGCTAGAATTGCGCACTTTTTGATCAAGGGCGCCTGCTGAGCGCCCCTCGAGGTTAGCCGCCATGTCCACCGCCACCGCCCCCAAAGTCGGCTTCGTCAGTCTCGGATGCCCGAAAGCTACCGTCGACTCCGAACGCATCCTCACGCAGCTGCGCATGGAGGGCTATGAAGTCGTGCCCACCTATCAGGATGCCGACGTGGTGGTGGTCAAC
>DIEE01000225.1 GCA_002418465.1 Pseudomonas sp. UBA5782
GGAAAAAAAGAACGCCACCTGCCCCCCCCGATCCACTCTGGCCTGCAACCGCCAGACGAGGCCACTGGGGGGAGGATCAGCCCTGCGCCTGTTCCGCCTGTTCGTGCGCCTGGCGCAGGCGTTCACGGCTGTTGGTCAGGTGCAGGCGCATCGCGGCGCGGGCGGCGTCGGAGTCCTGGCGGGCGATGGCCTCGTAGATTTCCTCGTGCTCGCGGCTGAGCCGGGACAGGTAATGCTGCTGGTCGTCATGGACGATGCGCGCCGAGTTCACCCGCGTGCGCGGAATGATGCTGGTGCCCAGGTGGGTCATGATGTCGGTGAAGTAGCGATTGCCGGTGGCCAGGGCGATCTGCAGATGGAACTGGAAGTCCGAAGCCACCGCATCGCCAGCCTGCGCCATGCTCAGGTTCAGCGCATCCAGCGCCGCACGCATCGCCGCCAGCTGTTCCGGCGAACGGCGCTGCGCGGCCAGGCCGGCCGACTCGACCTCCAGGCTGATGCGCAGCTCGAGCACCGCCAGCACGTCGCGCAGGGTGACGATGGTCGCCGGGTCGATGCGGAAGCCGCTGGGGCTCGGCGTATCCAGCACGAAGGTGCCGATGCCGTGGCGGGTTTCCACCAGCCCGGAGGCCTGCAGCCGCGACAGCGCCTCGCGCACCACGGTGCGGCTGACGCCCTGTTCTTCCATGATCGCCGACTCGGTGGGCAGCTTGTCGCCACGCTTGATCAGCCCGTCGCGAATCTGCTGCGACAGCTCGGTGACCAGCTCCTGGGCGAGGCTGCGGTGCTTGCGACGGGTGCGCAGTGGCGGGGTATCTGGGCTTTCCATGGAGAATTCTTAATGGCTGTTCGGCAAAACCGATCATACCCGATCAAGGTTGTACGATCACTTCGCGAAACGACCGTTCGCCGCGGGCATGCGCACAACTGCAACCCGCCGGGCCGCTCGTATACAATATTCAAACCTCGATGACGGACCTCCCCCCAATGCCTCTGGCGATTCTCAACGCACCCAATCTCGGCCTCGCCCCTTCGGCCTCCGAGGTGATCGCCAAGCACCTGCGCGAGGCGATCATCTCCGGGCATTTCGCCGAGGACGAACCGATCCGCCAGGACGATATCGCGCGGCTGTTCAACGTCAGCAAGATACCCGTGCGCGAGGCGCTCAAGCGCCTGGAAGCCGAAGGCCTGGTGCAGTTCCTGCGCAACAAGGGCGCGGTGGTCACGCGGATTTCCGAGCCGGAGCTGGCGCAGATCTTCGAGGTGCGCGTGCTGCTGGAAGTGCAGGCGATCCGCCTGGCGGTGCCGAAGATGACCCGCGCGCAGATCGAGCGAGCCACGGCGATCTGCGACGCGTTCATCGCCGACGACGACGTCAGCCGCTGGGCAGAGCTGAACTGGGCGTTCCACACCTGCCTCTACGAGGCGGCACAGCGGCCGTTCCTGCTCAACCTGATCCGCTCGATCCACGACAAGGTGGAGCGCTACCTGCGCATGCAGATGACCTTTCCCGAAGGCAAGCAGCGCGCCGACCAGGAGCACCGGGAAATTCTTCGCGCCTGTGCCGATCGCGACGCCGAGCGCGCCGCCGAACTGATCGAGCAGCACATCATCGGCGTCTGCCGCACGCTCTACGCACAGCTGCCGAACGCCGAGATCACCGAGGTCTAGGCCGGCATCCGGGCGCGCCTGCCGCGCCTTTCGCGTCGTGCCGATTTCGTCATCGGCGCAACGGAAATCCATCAAGCCGTCGCCCTCCTCCAGCGCCAATCTAGGCGCCTTCCAAGGCTTCAGGTGGCAGCATGAAACGCATCCGCGTCCTCGATTCCCACACCGGCGGCGAACCCACCCGGCTTGTGCTGGACGGTTTCCCCGAACTCGGCGACGGCAGCATGGCCGAGCGCCGGCAGATCCTCGCCGAACGGCATGACGACTGGCGCGCCGCCAGCGTGCTGGAGCCGCGCGGCAGTGACGTACTGGTCGGCGCGCTGTACTGCAAGCCGGTCGATCCCGAGGCCTGCGCCGGGGTGATCTTCTTCAACAACACGGGCTACCTGGGCATGTGCGGCCACGGCACCATCGGCCTGGTGGTGTCCCTCGCCCACCTGGGCTGGATCGAGCCCGGTGTGCACAAGATCGAGACTCCGGTCGGCACCGTCGAGGCGACACTGCACGACGACCGCTCGGTGAGCGTGCGCAACGTGCCGTCCTACCGTTACCGCCAGGCAGTCAGCCTGGACGTGCCGGGGCACGGCCGCGTGACCGGCGACATCGCCTGGGGCGGCAACTGGTTCTTCCTGATCGCCGAACACGGCCTGCGCATCGCCGGCGACAACCTCGACGCCCTCACCGCCTACACCGTCGCCGTGCAGAAGGCCCTGGAAGACCAGGGCATCCGCGGCGAAGACGGCGGCCTGATCGACCACATCGAGCTGTTTGCCGACGATCCCGAGGCCGACAGCCGCAACTTNNCCGGCAAGGCCTACGACCGCTCGCCCTGCGGCACCGGCACCAGCGCCAAACTGGCCTGCCTGGCTGCCGACGGCAAGCTGCAGCCCGGCGAGACCTGGCGCCAGGCCAGCGTCATCGGCAGCCAGTTCGAGGGCAGCTTCGAATGGCAGGGCGAACGCATCGTGCCGACCATCCGCGGGCGCGCCCACATCAGCGCCGAAGCGACGCTGATCATCGAGGACGACGACCCCTTCGCCTGGGGCATCCGCCCGTGAGCGACGGCCACGCCGCCGACGTCATCGTCATCGGCGCCGGCATCGTCGGCGCCTACTGCGCCCATGCCCTGGCCCGTCGCGGCCTCGACGTGCTGGTGCTGGA